>QUBV01000110.1 GCA_014338185.1 Lysobacterales bacterium
CATCGCCAAGATGAACGCACTGACCGAGGCCCAGGGGATCCAGGCGCTGTACCGCGCCTCGCGTGCGGGCGTGGAGAGCGACCTCATCGTGCGGGGTGCCTGCGCCTTGCGCCCCGGCATCGAAGGGGTGTCCGACCGCATCCGCGTGCGCTCGATCATCGGCCGCTTCCTCGAACACAGCCGCGTGTACTGGTTCCAGAACGAGAATGCACCGGAACTGTTCTGCTCCAGTGCGGACTGGATGGAGCGCAACCTGCTGTGGCGCATCGAGACCTGCTTCCCGATCCGCGACCCCGCGCTGGCGCGGCGCGTGTACGACGAGGCCTTGGCCAACTACCTCGCCGACAACACCCAGGCGTGGCTGCTGCGGACCGACGGCAGCTATGCGCGCGTCACACCCGGCGGCGTGCCGCGCCACGCTGCGCAGCAGAAGCTGCTCGACCGCCTCGCGCGCTGAGGCCTCGCGCGCCGCGCCGTGGTGGCAGCCACACAGGCGCCACCACAGGGGCGCAGCACGCGCGGAACGGGCTGGTCCACGCATGACGCGCTGCAGCAGGCGTGCGACAATCGCGGCCCATCGACGACAGGCGACAGCGTGGGCAACGCAACGGCGAGCGACATCCGCGACGGCGAACTGCTCGCGGCCATCGACATCGGCTCCAACAGCTTCCACCTGCTGGTGGCGCGCTACGAGCATGGTGGCCTGCGCATCATCGACCGCATGCGCGAAGGCATCCGGCTCGCGATGGGCCTGCGCGCCAACGGCGCTCTCGATCCTGCCTACCGCGAGCGCGCGCTGGCCTGCCTTGCCCGCTTCGGCCAGCGCCTGCGCGCCCTGCCCCACGAGCGCGTGCACGCGGTGGCGACCAACGCGGTGCGCCAGCTCGCCAACCCGCAGGCGTTCCTGCTGCCTGCGGAAACCGCGCTCGGCCACCCGATCGACATCGTCAGCGGCCGTGAAGAAGCGCGCCTGATCTACCTCGGCGTGGCCCACGACCTGGCCGAATCGCGCCAGCGCCGCCTCGTGGTCGACATCGGTGGCGGCAGCACCGAGTTCATCATCGGCAAGGAATTCGATGCCCTGCGCACCGAGAGCGTGCAGGTTGGTTGCATCGCGAGCACCTTGCGCTTCTTTCCCGACGACAAGTACACACCCAAGCGCTGGCGCCAGGCACAGACCGACATCGCGGTCGAACTGCAGCAGTTTGCGCAAGACTACCGTGCGCTCGGCTGGGGCGAGGCGATCGGTTCATCGGGCACCGCCAAGGCCATTGCCAGCGTGGTGCAGGCCAACGGTTGGAGCGAACAGGGCATCAGCGCCAACGCGCTCGCGCACCTGCGCGAAGCGATCCTTGCCGCAGGCAGCCTCGACCGGCTGCAACTGGCGGGGCTGGCGGAGGACCGGGTGCCCATCCTGGCCGGCGGTGCGGCCATCCTCGAAGCGGTGTTCACCACCTTCGCGCTCGAGCACATGCAGGTGTGCGAAACCGCGATGCGCGAAGGGCTGCTGTACGACCTGGTCGGGCGTGCGCTCGACGGGGATCCGCGGGCGGGCAGCATCGCCACGCTCGCCTCGCGTTACGGCGTGGATCGCGCCCAGGCCGCGCGCGTGCACCACGCCGCGCTCGCCCTGTTCGACCAGATCGCATCCGCGTGGCAGCTGGGCCATGCCGAACGCGACATGCTCGGCTGGGCCGCCGACATCCACGAGGTCGGCCTGGCCATCGCCCACAGCCTGCACCATGTGCACGGCGCCTACATCGTCGCGCACTCGGACCTCGCCGGCTTCACGCGCCAGGGCCAGCAGGCGCTGGCCGCCATCGTGCGCTCGCACCGGCGCAAGCCGGATCGCGCGGGCATCGAGGCCTTGCCCGCACGCCTGCGCCTGCCGGTGCGCAAGGTCACCGTGCTGCTGCGCCTGGCGGCCCTGCTCGAACGCGCGCGCACGCCCGAGCCGCTGCCACCGCTGCGCCTGTCCATCGACGAGCGCAACCTGCGCATCGACCTGCCCGAACGCTGGCTGCAGCAACATCCGCTCACCCGCGCCGACCTCGAGCAGGAACGCGACCACATCAAGCAACTGGACTTCAAGCTGCAGGTGCGCGCGCTGGACGAGACGGCGTGACGGCCATCGCACCGGCCACCGGTCCGTAGCGTGGGCACATCCCCGTCGGTCCCGCGCCCAGGCCGTGGCCAGGCATGCGCTCCCGTGGCGCATGCGCAATGGATTTGGCGCATCACGCGCGCTGACACAGGCGTCATGCGCTTATGATTGGCGCTTTCCGCGTCGCTGCAATCCCGGAGAGTCCCCCCATGATCAAGCGTTTCCTCATCGCCCTCGCCCTGGCCCTGCCCGTCGCTGCGCTCGCACAGGACGCGCCCGCGACCAAGGCGACCACGCCTGCAGCCAAGCCCGCAACACCCGCCGCCCAGCCCGCTGCCAGCCCGAAGACGGCCAAGCCGGCGGCTGCCGC
>QUBV01000004.1 GCA_014338185.1 Lysobacterales bacterium
GGCCGGCGGCGACGCCGGCTCCCGCCAAGCCCGCTCCCGCCGTGAGCAAGGCCGCGCCTGCGCCTGCGCCGGCAGCGGCGCCCGCCCGCACGGCGGTCGACGGCGAGTACGGCCCGACCCAGGCCGGGGAGACGCTGTCGACGGTGGCGCGCGCGGTGCGCACGGGCGACACCGACATCAACCAGTTGATGCTCGCGCTGCTCAAGAGCAATCCGCAGGCGTTCTACGGCAACAACATCAACATGCTCAAGCGCGGCGTGATCCTGCGCGTGCCCAACGCCGAGGAGATCAGCGCGATCGGCTCGGCTGCCGATGCGGCGCGACAGGTGCATGCGCAGATCGAGGACTGGCGCGGCGGCCACGCCACCGCCACCCGCGTGGCCGCCACGGGCGAGGCCGCGCCGGCCCCGGCCAAGGCCCCGGCCAAGGCCCCGCCGCCGCCCAAGGCTGCGGCGACTCCGACCTCGGGCGAGCGCCTCGCCCTGGTGCCGCCCAAGGCCGGCAAGGACAGCGTCGCGGCCGCCGACCGGCCCGGCGCGGGCAGTCGCGACGGTACCGCGGGCGGCGAAGCCGCGCGCGAGCTCGCGCGCACCAAGGAGGCGCTTGCGGCCAGCGAACAGGCAGCCGGCGATCTCAAGTCGCGGGTCAAGGATCTGGAGGACATCCGCACCAAGAATGAGCGCCTGATCTCGCTCAAGGACTCCGAGATCGCCGAGTTGCAGGCCAAGCTCAAGGAACTGCAGGCCGCGGCCAAGGCCACCCCCGCGGCGCCTGCCAAGGCCGTTGCCGAGGTCAAGCCGGCCGAGGCCAAGCCCGTGGAAGCCAAGCCGGGCGAGACCAAGCCCGCGGCCACGCCGATCGACAAGAAGGACATCTGGGGCGATGCCGGCAAGGCTCCGGCCACGGCCGACGCCAAGCCCGGCGAGCCGGCAACGCCGCCAGCGGGTACCAAGCCGGTCGAGGTCGACCACGTCAGTCCGGGCGCACCCGCGACCACAGGCACGCCGCCTGCGGCCAGCCCGGCCTCGACCACACCGGCGACGGCCGCGCCCGCCACCACCACACCAGCCACGCCGGCGACGGCCGCACCCACCACCACACCAGCCACGCCGGCGACCCCGCCCGCGGCAACGCCCAAGCCCGTCGCCAAGCCCGAGGCGAGCAAGCCCGCCACGCCGCCTCCGGCTGCGCCAGCTGCGGCGTGGTACGAGGCCGATTGGGTCAAGCCGGCCGCGATCGGCGGCGCCGTGGTGCTGTTGCTGCTCGGCTTCCTCGGCCTGCGCAAGCGCAAGGCACCGGCTGCGGCCAAGGCCAGTGCAGCGCCTTCGATCGCGGATGCCTTCAGCGACGGGCCTGCGGGCGCCGTCGCGACGGGCCATGCCTCGGTCGAAGCCGACATCGCGCACCTGCAGGGTCAGATCGCGGCCGACCCGGGCAACCTGGGCGCCTACCTCGAACTGCTCAGCATCTACTACGCCGAGCGTGACGTGGAGCAGTTCGAGCACACTGCGGCGGCGATGCGCGAGCACGTGCACGATCCCAACCAGCTCGAGTGGACCGAGGTGCAGGCGATGGGTGAGGAACTGGCGCCGCACAATCCGCTGTGGGCGGCGGCCGGCGCCAGCGAAGCGCATGACGCCGAAACGGCGCATTACGCTGCGGACGAGTCCGAGAGCTTCCTCGATGAGCCTGTGGCCGAGGCCACGCCGCCGTCCGAATCGTATGTGCCCGCGGCCGGCAAGCCCGACTTCGGCTTCTTCATGCCGCCGCATGCGGACGCCAAGCTGCCTGGGCAGGACCTGAAGGATGATACCTTCGGTTTCGATGACATCCCGCCGCTCGAGGAGGCCCATGACATGGCCGAGCCCGCACCCGCTGCAGTTGCATCCGCGCCCGCGCCGGGTGACGACTTCTTCGGCGACGCCGACGCGGTGGCCACCAAGCTCGACCTGGCCAAGGCCTACATGGACATGGGCGATCCCGATGGCGCGCGCTCGATGCTCGACGAGGTCGTCAACGAAGGCAACGATGCACAGAAGAGCGAGGCCCAGCGCCTGCTTGCACAGCTGCGTTGAGGCCGGCGCGGCCGCAGCCGCAGCGTCATGCAATGATCGAGGGGGCGCACTGCGCCCCCTGCTTTTTGTCCGGCGCGGCATGCAGGGCGTGCATCCTTTACGATGCGTGGCTCCCGCCTCCGCCGTGACCCCGTGAGCATGCGCATCGCCCTGGGCATCGAATACGACGGCACCGAGTTCCTGGGTTGGCAGCGCCTGGCCCACGGGCGCAGCGTGCAGGGCGTGGTGGAGGCGGCGCTCACGCGCGTGGCCGCCCACCCGGTCGCCGTCACCTGCGCGGGCCGCACCGATGCGGGCGTGCATGCGCGCTGCCAGGTCGTGCACTTCGACAGCGACGCGGTGCGCAGCGAGCGTGCCTGGGTGCTCGGCGCCAACTCGAACCTGCCGCGCGATGTGGCGGTGTTGTGGGCGCGGCCGGTCGCGGATGCTTTCCACGCGCGCTTCTGCGCGCACTCGCGGCGCTATCGCTACACCATCCTCAACCGGCCGGTGCGCGCGGCGCTGGACGCGCGCCGCATGGCGTGGGAGCGCGTGCCGCTGGATGCCGAGGCGATGCATGTGGCGGCGCAGGCGCTGCTGGGCGAGAACGACTTCAGCGCATTCCGCACCGCGCAGTGCCAGGCCCGCACGCCGATGCGCAACGTGCACTGGATCCGCGTGCAACGCCGCGGCGCGGTCGTGACCGTCGACATCGGCGCCAACGCATTCCTGCACCACATGGTGCGCAACATCGTCGGTTCGCTGCTGCCGATCGGGCGCGGCGAGCAGCCGGTGGCGTGGCTCGCGCAGTTGCTGCGCGGTCGCGATCGCAGCGTGGCGGGTCCGACCGCGGCGGCCGCCGGGCTCGTGTTCGTGGCGCCCGGTTATCCCGCGCAGTGGAACCTGCCTGCCACCTGCACCTTGGCCGATGGCGCCCCATCGGCCGCGCCGGCGCAGTGCGAGCCATGAACCGTACGCGCATCAAGTTCTGTGGCCTGACCCGTGCCGAGGACGTGCGGGCGGCGGTCGCGCTCGGGGTCGATGCGGTCGGCTTCGTGCTCACGCGCAGGAGTCGGCGCTGCATCGAGCCGGCGCAGGCGGCGGCGCTGCGTGCGCTGCTGCCGCCGTTCATCAGCGCGGTCGCGCTGTTCATGGATGATGCGCACGAATGGGTCGAGGCGGCGGCCGCCTGCGTGCAGCCGGACCTGCTGCAGTTCCATGGCCAAGAGGACGCCGCGTTCGCGGCCGGCTTCGCACGCCCGTATCTCAAGGCGGTGCCGATGGCCTCGGTGGCGGACGTGGTCGCCTATGCCGCGCAGCATCCGCGCGCGCGCGGTTTCCTGCTCGACAGCCACGCGGTCGGCCAGCCCGGCGGCAGCGGCGGCGCATTCGACTGGACGCGCGTGCCGCGCACGCTGCAACGGCCACTGCTGCTCGCGGGTGGCCTGGATTCCGCCAACGTCGGCCGCGCGATCGCGCAGGCGCGGCCGTGGGCGGTGGATGTGTCGAGCGGGATCGAACTGGCACCGGGCGTCAAGGACGCCGCGGCGATGCGTGCGTTTGTGGACGCGGTGCGCGTGGCCGATGCGGCCAGCGCGGCGGGTTGAGGCCGGGCGCGGCGATCCGCGCTAAGATGCGCGCGATGAGTCCGTGCCGCCGCCATCCGCCTGCGCCATTCGGTCGCTCGCTGCGCCGCTGGCGCCGCGTGCCTGCCGCCGCCGTGCGATAGCGCGCCCGCGGCGCCACGCCGCCCCTTGCCTGTTTCCGGGCGCGCCGCCATGGCGCGCCGTGCCGTATTCCGCGGAGAGCACCAATGCCCACTGCCACCCTGGCCAACCCGCCAGCCGACTACCACAGCTATCCCGATGCCGACGGCCGCTTTGGCGCCTACGGCGGCTCCTACGTCGCCGAAACGCTGATCGCGCCACTGACCGAACTGCGCGCCGCCTATGAACGCCTGCGCGTCGACCCTGCCTTCATCGCCGAGTTCGAGCGCGACCTGCGCCATTACGTGGGCCGCCCCTCGCCGGTCTATCACGCCGAGCGCCTGTCGCGCGAGGTTGGCGGCGCGCAGATCCTCCTCAAGCGCGAGGACCTCAACCACACCGGCGCGCACAAGATCAACAACACCATCGGCCAGGCGCTGGTCGCGCGCGCTATGGGCAAGCGCCGCGTGATCGCCGAGACCGGCGCCGGCCAGCACGGCGTGGCCACCGCCACCGTGTGCGCGCGCTTCGGCCTGGACTGCGTGGTGTACATGGGCGCAACCGACATCGAGCGCCAGAAGATCAACGTCTACCGCATGAAGCTGCTCGGTGCCGAGGTGGTGCCCGTCACTTCCGGCTCCAGGACGCTCAAGGACGCGCTGAACGAGGCGATGCGCGACTGGGTGACGAACGTGGCCGACACCTTCTACATCATCGGTACGGTGGCCGGTCCGCATCCATATCCGCAGATGGTGCGCGACTTCAACGCGGTGGTCGGCCGCGAGGCGCGCGCGCAGATGCTCGCGCAGTTCAGCCGCCTGCCCGACGTGATCACCGCCTGTGTCGGCGGCGGATCCAACGCGATCGGACTGTTCCACGCCTTCCTCAACGACGCGCAGGTGCGCATCGTCGGCGCCGAGGCGGCGGGCGAGGGCATCGCCACGGGGCGCCATGCTGCTTCGCTCGCGGCCGGTCGGCCGGGCGTGCTGCATGGCAATCGCACCTATGTGCTGTGCGACGACGATGGCCAGATCACCGAGACCCATTCGGTATCGGCCGGCCTGGACTATCCCGGGGTCGGCCCCGAGCACGCCTTCCTCAAGGACACGGGGCGTGCCCAGTACGTCGGTGTCACCGATGCCGAGGCTCTGGCTGCGTTCCATCGGCTCGCGCGCAGCGAAGGCATTCTCGCCGCACTCGAATCCAGCCATGCGGTGGCGCAGGCGATCAAGCTCGCGCGCGAGTTGCCGCGTGACCAGCTGGTGCTGTGCAACCTGTCGGGACGTGGCGACAAGGACGTGCACACGATCGCCGCGCGCGAGGGGATCGCGCTATGAGTCGCATCGACGCGCGTTTTGCCACGCTCAAGGCGCAGGGGCGCACCGCTCTCGTGCCGTTCATCACCGCGGGCGACCCGCTGCCGCAGGCGACGGTCGCGCTCATGCACGAACTGGTCGCGGCCGGTGCCGACCTCATCGAGCTCGGCGTGCCGTTTTCCGATCCGATGGCCGATGGTCCGGTGATCCAGCACGCCAGCGAACGTGCGCTGGCGCGCGGGGTCGGCCTCGCCGCGATCCTCGGCTGGGTCGGTGAGTTCCGACGGCGCGACCAGGCCACGCCGATCGTGCTCATGGGCTACATGAATCCGGTCGAGATCCACGGTGCCGCGCGCTTCGCCGCCGAGGCCGTGGCCGCCGGCGTCGATGGCGTGTTGCTGGTGGATTGCCCGGTCGAGGAAGCCGCCGCAGCGGCGCCGCTGCGCGATGCGGGGCTGCAGCAGATCCTGCTCGCCGCGCCCACCACCGGCGAGGCGCGGCTCGCGCGCATCGGTGCCGCGGCGGCCGGATTCCTCTACTACGTGTCGTTCGCGGGCGTCACCGGCGCCGATCGCATCCGCCTCGATGAGGTGCGCGCGCAGGTGCAACGTTTGCGCCAATCGGTGCGGGTGCCCGTGGCCGTGGGCTTTGGCATCCGCGATGCGGCTTCGGCGCAGGCGATCGGTGCGTTCGCCGATGCGGTGGTGATCGGCAGTGCGCTGGTTGCGCAGCTGGCCGGTGCCGGCAGCGAGCAGGAAATCCGCGCGCGGGCGCACGACTTCCTCGCGCCGATCCGCGCGGCACTGGATGCGCAGGATCGCGCGCGCTGAGGCCGGGTGGGCCGCAGCGGCGAAGCGCGGCCAGGGCAGGCCGCGCGCGTGCAGGCGCGTTCCGCCGGCGTGGCCCGCATCGCGCGCGACCCAGTGGGTAGGCGCCCGGGCGATCCACCGCAAGGCGTTTTTGCGTATGCTGTGCGCCCCATCCTCGTCAACGCCGCGCTGGTTGCCTGCGGCAGTCCCGGAACCCGTCATGAACTGGTTGCAGAAATTGGTCGGCCCGCGCGCGCGCAGCAGCACTGCGGCCAGCACCAAGGGCAAGGTGCCCGAAGGCCTGTGGGAAAAATGTCACGGCTGCGGTGCGGTGCTGTACAAGCCCGAGCTCGAGGCCGCGCTCATGGTCTGCCCCAAGTGCGGCCATCACCATGCGATCCAGGCGCGCACGCGCCTCACCGCCTGGTTTGACCCGGGCACCGCACAGGAGCTGTTTGGCGGGCTGGAGGCGACCGACCCGCTCAAGTTTCGCGATTCCAAGAAGTACCGGGAACGCATCGTCGCGGCGCAGAAGGCCACCGGCGAGAAGGATGCCCTGGTGGCGATGCGCGGCCTGCTCAAGTCCGCGCCCACGGTGGCCTGTGCGTTCGAGTTCTCGTTCATGGGCGGCTCGATGGGCTCGGTCGTGGGCGAGAAGTTCACACGTTGTGCCGAACTGGCGCTGGCACAGCGCATGCCGCTGGTGTGCTTTGCCGCCACCGGCGGCGCGCGCATGCAGGAAGGCCTGTTCTCGCTCATGCAGATGGCCAAGACCTCGGCCGCGCTCGCGCGCCTGCGCGAGGCGGGCGTGCCGTTCGTGTCCGTGCTCACGCACCCGACCACGGGAGGCGTGTCGGCGAGCCTGGGCATGCTTGGTGACCTCAACGTGGCCGAGCCCAAGGCGCTCATCGGGTTCGCCGGACCGCGCGTGATCGAGCAGACCGTGCGTGAAACCCTGCCCGAGGGCTTCCAGCGCTCGGAGTTCCTGCTCGACCACGGCGCGGTCGATCTCATCGTCGATCGGCGCGAACTGCGCGACACGCTCGCCGCCTTGCTCGCATTGCTCATGCGCCAGCCCGCGGCCGCTTGAGGCTTCGTCGGGCTCGCTGCTTGCTGCGGCCCGGAGTCTGCGCCAAGGACACACGGCAACGCGCGGTTGGCGCGGATTGCACGCGTGCCGATTTGACACGGCCGTGCAGGCGAGAGTAGAACCCCCCATCGACTCCGACCGCGATGGGGAGCAGCCATGATCTTCCAGGACTTGGTGTGGACCATTGCCGCGAGTGGCATCGCGCTGGTTGCGCTGGTCTTCCTCTACATCGTCGCCAACGCGGGCCGTGCCATCGACCCGGCCGCGCTGAGCACCTCGCAGCGACGCATCGCCGGCCTGCGGCGGGGACTGTTCTGGGTGCTCGTGCTCGTGTTCGTCGGCGCCAGCTACGCGAGCCTGCACCGCTTTCCGATTCCGCCGCAGCACGCGCCGCTGGATGCCGCGCAGGTGGTCGACGTGCAGGCCCGGCAATGGTCGTGGCAGCTCAGCCAGCCCGGGCAGCCGCCTGGCGCCGCATTGCAGCTCACCGCGGGCGCGCCGGTGGAGTTCCGCGTGCGCAGCGACGACGTCAACCACGGCTTTGCGATCTACGCGCCCAATGGCCGCATCGCGATCCAGACCCAGGCCATGCCCGGTTTCACCAACAAGATCCTGCACACGTTCACCCAGGTCGGCACCTACCGCGTGATGTGCCTGGAGTACTGCGGGCTCGGGCATGCGCCCATGGTGAGCTCGTTCGATGTCGCCGCACCGGCGGGAGGCTGACATGGCCGCATTGACGCTGTACCCCGAGTCCGAGCGCCTGCCACGCGGCGAGCGCATCACCTTCAACCTGTACATGATCAGCGCGCTGCTGCTGTTCGTGCTCATGATGGTGCTGGGCGTGATCATGCGCATGGGCCAGAGCCTGTGGCTGGACGTGCCACCGGACCTGTTCTACCAGGTGCTGTCGATGCACGGTGCGGGCATGGTCGGCACGATGTCACTGGCCACGACCGCGGTGATGTGGTTCTTCCTGCGCAAGTACGTGCGCCTGCATCTGTGGGCGTTCCTCGCCAACTACCTGCTGTTCCTGTGTGGCGCGCTGTGCATCATCGGCGCGGTCTTCGTCGGCCGCTATGCGGGCCTGTGGACGTTCCTGTATCCGTTGCCGACGCATGCGATGGGCATGTGGGGCAATGGTGCGGCGGCCTGCTTCATGGTCGGCTACCTGTTCATTGGCGTCGGTTCGCTGCTGTTCTACCTCGACGCCGCGGCCGCCATCATCGGCCGCTACGGCAATCTCGGTCGCGCGATGGGCCTGCAGTGGCTGTTCGGCGGCACGATCGATCCCGACCATCCCAAGGCCGTGGTCGCCAGCACGATGGTCGTGATCGCCAACTCGCTCGGCATCCTCGCCGGCGCGGTGGTTCTGGTGATGTACCTGGTCGCGATCGCCTATCCCGAGTTCACGATGAACGCGTTGTATGCCAAGAACCTCACCTACTGGTTCGGCCACATGTACATCAACGCCACGATCTACATGGGTGTGATGGCCGTGTACGAGCTGCTGGCGCGCTACTCGGGGCGCCCGTATGCGATCTCGCGGCCGTTCCTGTGGTCGTGGGCGGCCAGCTGCGTGTTCGTGATCGTGGTGTTCCCGCACCACCTGCTCATGGACTACGCACAACCGCGCTGGGTTGCGGTCACCGGCCAGGTCGTGTCCTACCTTGCCGGCTTCCCGGTGTTCCTCGTCACCGTATGGGGCGCGCTCACCAACATCCACCGCTCGGGCATGCGCTGGAGCACGCCCTCGCGCCTGCTCATCCTGTCGATGTTCGGCTGGGCAGCCGGCATCCTGCCGGCGATCCTCGATGGCACGATCGGCATCAATCGCGTCATGCACAATACGCAGTGGGTACCCGGCCATTTCCATTTCTATCTGCTGCTGGGCGTGTTGCCAATGGTGCTCGCGCTGCTGTACCACGTGATCGGCAGCCGCCGCGCCGCGCCACCCGATTCGGGCGCGGATCGGCTGGGCGTGCCGGTGTACCTGATCGGCGGCATGACTTTCGCACTCGCGTTCCTCGATGCGGGCCACATGAGCGTGGCGCGGCGCATGTCCTCGCACCTGGCCGAGTGGATTCCCAACGACCGCGTCGGCGCGATCGGCGCGAGCCTGGTGTTGCTCGCGATGGTGTATTTCGCCGTGCGCATCATCCACGGCCTGCTGCGGGCACCCGGTGCCGAATCGACTGCGCACGCTGCTGGCTAGCCTCTGCATCGTGGCGGCAGGCGGCGCCGCGCTGTGGGTCGCCACCGATGGCTTGCGCGTATTCACGACCGAGACGGCGCGACGCGTCTCGATCCGCGCCACGCCGCGCCTGCTGCCCGACGTGGCCTTGCAGGACGATGCGGGTGCGCGGTTCGCGCTGGCCGACTTGCGCGGGCGCTGGCTGCTGGTGGATTTCATCTACACGCGCTGCCTGAGCTGGTGCAACGTGCTTGGTGGCGACTTCGCGCAGTTGCAGCAGCGCCTGGCTGCGCCGCTGCGCGATGGCAGCCTGCGCCTGCTCAGCATCAGCTTCGATCCCGCCCATGATGCACCGGCCGAGCTGGCGGCCCACAAGCGCAGGTTCGGCGATCATGGCATCGGCTGGACCGCGGCGCGGCCGCTCGACGCGGCCGGGCTCGCCACGCTCGGCCATGCCTTCGGCCTCAAGGTCGTCGAGGATGGCATGGGTGGCTACGTGCACAACGCATCGATCGCGTTGGTCGATCCGTCCGGCCGCCTCGTCGACGTGTTCGATGCGGGCGCACCCAGGCAGGTGGCCGCCGCGGTGCAACGGCGCCTCGCGCAATGAGCGTGCGCGCGCTGCTGTGGTGGCTGCCCGCGGGCGCGATCGCGCTGTTGGCGAGTCCGCCGCTGCGGCATGCGCTGGAGACTTCGATGACCGCGCAGATGCTGCTGCAGCTGCCGCTGCTGGCGGTGCTCGGCGGTCTGCTTGCCGCGGCGCTGCCCACGCACGTGCGGACAGCGCTCGCGCGCTGGGACCAGGGCGGCTGCAGCGGCCTGCTGCTCGCCTCGGTCACCTCGTTGCTGTGGATGCTGCCGCGCGCGCTTGATGCGGGCGTGGACCTGCCATGGGTGGCCGGGGCCAAGTTCCTGAGCCTGCCGTTGCTGGTCGGGATGCCGCTGGCCTTGTCATGGCCACGCATGGGCTTCGTGCTGCGTGGCGTGGTGTGCATGGAAGCGATCGCGAGCTGCTTCCGGCTGGGCTGGCTGTTCCTCGCCACTCCGCAGCAGTTGTGCAGCAACTATCTGCTCGGCGACCAGCAGCGTCTGGGCTATGCGCTGCTCGCGATTGGCGGCGGCGTGTTCGTGCTGCTGCTCGGCCGCCTCATCGGCGGGCGCTGGACGCTGCCCGCCGGAGAAGCGCGGCGACCGCGTTGAAGCGTTGCGGTCAGCGTGCGCCGAGGTCGGCGCTGCACACGAAGCGCACCGCGTCCAGGCGTGGCGCGGCACCGGCGAGTGCTGCGCGCAAGGCCTCCAGCTCGGCATCGATCGCGCTGATCTCGTCAGCGCGCACCGCCGGGTTGACACGCGCCAGTGCCACCAGGCGCGCGCGTTGTGCGCCCAGATCGCGTTCGATCGTGGCCAGGGCCTGGCCGATCTCGTTCGCGGCCAGGCGCCGCGCCTCGGTCTCGCACGCGGCCAGCATCGGCGGCACGAGCTTGGCCAGCAACGGCCGATAGCGCGCGGCGTCGAGTTCCTGCTCGCGGGCGCGGGCGAGGCCGGCCGGGCTCGCCTGCCAGTCGCCGCGCGGGTTGAGGCGCGTGTCGACCACGCTGCGGATTGGCAACGGCGGCAGGAAGCGCCCGATCTCGAGCGCGCGGTCGGCCACGCACTCGAGCACGAACACCGCTTCGAGCAGGGCGCTGCGCGGCGGCAGGGCGGGATCGACGAGGATCGCGGCGTTGCCCTGTTGGCTTTCCAGCAGCAGGTCGAGTGCGCCGAGCACGAGCGGGTGGTCGAGCCGCAGCAGCGGCAGTTCCTCGCGTGCGAGCGCCAGCGCCCGATCAAACGTGGCCTGGCGCGGCCCGTCCTTGAATCCGGACAGGCCATCGGTGCTCAGATACTCGGGATCGAGCACCACGCAGCGGGGTGCGGTTTCCTCGCTGTCGATGTTGAACTGCTCGAACAGCTCAAGCACGAAGGCGTCGGTATCGGCGTCGTCATCCTGTGCCTGCAAGGCCTGCTGCAGCGACTGCTCGCGGCCGTGGCGCTCGCTGGCCAGTTCGAGCAGGCGGTCGCGCCCGCGCTGCACCCGTTCCGACAGTTCGCGGTGGGCCGCGGCCGTGTCGGCAATGAGCGCCTCCAGTTCGGCATCGGGATCGCCGCCGCCGCGCGCGTGGGCGTCGGCCAGCGCGCGCAGCTGGGTGCCGAAGCGGCGCAGGATCTCGCGGCCATCGGCCGGGCTGGTGCGCAGCGCATCGAGTCCTTCGTGGTACCAGCGCAGCAGCGCATGCTGGGCGCTGCCGCCGAATGCGGCGAGGTGGATCTGGATGTCGTGGCGCTGGCCGATGCGGTCGAGGCGGCCGATGCGTTGTTCGAGCAGGTCGGGATCGTGCGGCAGGTCCCACAGCACGAGCCGGTGGGCGAACTGGAAGTTGCGCCCCTCCGAGCCGATTTCCGAGCACAACAGCACGCGCGCGCCATCGGCTTCGGCGAAGAACGCCGCGTTGCGGTCACGCTGGACGATGCTCATGCCCTCGTGGAAGCGCGCGAGCCGCGCACCGCTGCGTGTGCGCAGCGCCTCCTCCAGCGCGAGCACCTTGGCCTGGCTGCGGCAGATCAGCAGCAGCTTGTCCTGGGCATGGCGCTCGAGCAGCGCCAGCAGCCAGCCCAGTCGCGGATCGTTGCCGTAGTCGAGTTCGCCACCGTCCCCGCGCTCGTGCGCGTCGGCGTGGAACTCCGCCAACAGGCGTTCGCGCTGCGCCTCGTCGAGCGCGTCGCCGTCGAGCACTTCGATGCAGGCCTGCCGGCGCGGAAAGCCGCCGATCTGCGCGCGGCGGTTGCGGAACATCACGCGGCCGGTGCCGTGGCGGTCGATCAATGCGTCGATGAGCGCGGGCGCCAGCTCGCTGCGCGCGCCGTCGTAGCGCGCAAGCAGGTCCGCCAGTTCGGCATCGCCGGCGAAGCGTCCGGCCAGTACGCTGCGCGCATCGGCATCCAGCGGCTGCGCCGCGAGCACGCGCTCGGCGATCGCCGACAGTTGTCCGTACCCCTCGCTCTCGGCGATGAACGCGTCGAGGTCGGTGTAGCGCGCCGGATCGAGCAGGCGCAGGCGCGCGAAATGGCCGCTGCGGCCCAGCTGCTGTGGCGTCGCGGTGAGCAGGATGAGACCGGGCGCGCCCGCGGCCAGCCGCTCGACCAGCGCGTAGGCGGGGCCGCTGGCTTGCGGCGTCCATTCCAGGTGGTGTGCCTCATCGACCACGACGATGTCCCAGTGCGCCGCGAGCACCTGCGCGGCGCGATGCGCATCGTGGGCAAGCCAGCCGATGTCGGCGATCACGCACTGCTCGTCGTCGAACGGGTTGCGCGCCGGCGCGGTGATCTCGATCGCTTCGCAGCGCTCGCCGTCGAACAATGCGAAGGGCAGGTTGAAGCGACGCAGCAGCTCGACCAGCCACTGCGCGGTCAGGCTCGCCGGCGCCAGCACCAGCACGCGGTTGGCGCGGCCGCTGGCGAGCTGGCGCGCGAGGATCATGCCCGCCTCGATCGTCTTGCCGAGGCCGACCTCGTCGGCGAGCAGCGCGCGCGGCGGCCGGCGCGCCGCGATGATGCCGGCCACGCGCAACTGGTGGGCGATCAGGTCGATGCGGGCGCTTGCCAGGCCCCACGCAGGCGAGCGCAGCGCGGCGGCGCGCCGTTGCAATGCGGCGAGGCGAAACTGGAAGTGGTGTGGCGCATCCACGCGTGTCGACAGCAGGCGCTCGTCCGCGCGCGACAGCGGCTGGGTGTCATCGAGTTCGGCCTCGGCCAGCGCCCGGTCCCCCGCGTGGTAGGTGATGAGTCCGCCCGATTCGCTCACGCGCTCGACCGCAAAGCACTGCTTCTGCCCCGACACCTTCTGCCCCACGCGGAACTGCGCGCGCGTGAGCGGCGCGGCGTGGGTGGCATAGTGGCGCAGCACGCCCGCGGTCGCGAACAGCACCTGCACTGTGCGTCCGTCGAGCCGCACCACGGTGCCGAGACCGAGTTCGGGCTCGGCGTTGGAGATCCAGCGTTGACCGGGGATGTAGGCCATGCACGGGGCGCGTCGAAAACGGATGGCGATTATCCGCTCTTGCCGTCGATTGCGGAAGGAACGGCACGTGCCGCGCATGCATCGGGTGCGGCTCGTCGCCGCACCGGCGCACCGCGGCGCGCCGGTGCAGCGCGCGCTTCACGGGTCGGCGATACCCTTCGCGCGCACCATGAAGGCGCCACCCAGCGGCACGGTCGGCGGAATGTTGCGCGAGCCGAACTGCGCCGAAGCCAGGTCGTCGATCACGCTGGCAATGTCGGGCGAGTAGAAGAACCACGAGTTCCCGCCGTCCGCGTCGCGGTCCACGCGCGCGGGCTTGTCCTGCCCGCCCATGAGCTTGGCGCTGGCGGCCACGTACAGCGCGCCGCTGACCGCGGTCGGCGGGATGGCGACCGCGTAGAACGCGTCATTGCTCACGTTGGGCGTCGCCTCCACGCGCGCCAGCACCTGGGCATTGCGCGGGTCGCCATCGGCATCGCTGTCGCCGAGCAGCCAGAAGGTGACCGGACCGTGCTCGCGCGAGGGGAACGTGGGACCGAATGCGACTTCGATGCGGGTGATGATCTCGCCGCCCGCTTGCACCGGGTAGTAGTTGCCCCACAGCATGTCCGGATCGAAGCTCGACGGCGGCCCCTGGTTGGTGTCGCCATCGCCGTCGTCGTAGGCGTAGGTGAGCGGCGGGCCGTCGAAGCCATCGCGCAGCAGGGTATCGTCGACCATGGGCGCTGGCCGCTGCGCGTAGGCGACAAACACGCCGCTGCCCCATTCGACCTGGTTGTCGCCGAGCGGGTGCAGGCCGGCGACGAAGGCGATGTCGCCGTGGTTGTTGAGCGCGGGCGCGCCGCTGAACACCGGGCTCGCATCGTGCTGGCCGAGCTGGCCCGCGCCGAGGTCGGTGGACACCTCATCACCCGCGCCGACCACGCGCACGAGACCGTTGCCGTCGCCGGCGAAGATCGCTTGGCCGTTGGCATCCTCGCCACGGAACACCACGAGTCCCGATGCGTTGATCGCAGGCGCGAAGGCGTCGATCGCGCGCACCGTGCCGGTCGGGTCCACACGCGCGATCTCGGTGGCCTGGTAGCCGCCGACGCCGGGCGTGAAGCGATACACAGCGCGCACGTTGCCGCTGGCGAGCGTCACCACCACCGCGATCGCGTCGGCATTGTTGAGCGCCAGGCCATTGTCGAACTTGGCAAATGGCGAGGCGGCGTCGGTGGCCTGGTCGGCCACCACCCGGCTGCCGTTGCCCGGTGCCTCGAACAGGCGGATCTCGTTGTGGTCGTAGTCGCTGCCACTGAGCTTGACCGCGATGTGCAGGGCGTCGTTGCCCGCGGGCGAGTAGATCCACGACCACGGGCTGGCGGCATCGACGTTGGAATCGACCGCGTACAGCAGGTTGGCGCTGTAGCCGGCGAGGGCGATGCCATAGCCGGCGCCGAAGCGGCCGCGAAAGCCGATGCTGCGGTCGGAGCCGATCGCAGGATTGGCGATCGCGCTGGGCGTGAGCGGGCTGAGGCTGACCGGATTCGACTGGTTGCTCAGCGGGTCATAGCGGCGCAGCACGTAGGCCGCGCCGTCGTCGCTGGTGTAGTAGGCGAGCTTGCCGTGCAGGTTGATGCCGGGGCGGTCGCTGATGAGCATCGTGGCTCCGGGATCGCCGCTGGCCGGGGCGTGGATCGCCACGAACTGGCCCGCGCCATGGCCGCCGAACCAGATGCCTGCACCATAGCTGCCGGGGCTGCCCGCGATCGGCACCACCCCCGCGGTGAAGCTGACCTGGCCGGCGTCGTTGAGGTTGGCCGAGATGCTGTTGAACGAGGTGCCCGGCGGCACGTTCCAGCCATTGTCGTTGACGATGAGGTTGGTGCGCGCCTGCAGCTCGATCTGGTCGGTCACGGGCAAGGCCGCCGCCAACGGCAGCGCGTGCAGCGACAGGGCCACAAGGCCAGCAAGGGCGAGGCGTGATCCGGGCATGGCGAGCTCCAGGGCGGCGACAACAGGGGAGGTCGCGAGCATAGCGTCAAACCCCGTGGGCCGGCGCGGCGCGATGACGCATGGCGAAGACACAGCCGGCCGCGCTGTGCGCGCGCATTCGCGCGCTGCGTCCGGTGTGCGCCACGGCAGGCCATGCGCAGGCGGCGCATGCCGGTCGGTCGTGAGCGTGAGGCACGCGACAGCAACCGCTGTCATGCGCCCATGCTGGACCTTCCTGCCGCGTGGTGTTCAACCACGGGCGTGGGTGTCGCGCGCAGGGTCACCCGAACGTGTGCGTCTCGCACCGCATCGCGGCGCCGCCGCGCGGGCGCATCGCCATGCACCCACGCGCCGCGGTGAATCCGTTCAGGCCTTGTCGGCGTGGGCCGAGCACCAGCCCTTGGCATGCACCGACTTGCCCGGGAACAGCTGGCACGGGCCGTACTCACCGCTGCCGGCCGTGAAGAACTTGCAGTTGGCGCAGTCCTGGGTCGGCTTGTGGGTCGGAAACTTCTTGGCATCGACCGTGTTGGTGTCCTCGGTGTAGCCGAGTGCGGCCGCCGTCGGATCGGTCACCGCCAGGTGCGGCAGGTCATCGGCTTGCGCAAGACGTGGCAATACCGTCGCGGCCAGTGCCACGCCGGCACCGATACCGGTGGTCTTGAGGAAGCGGCGACGGCCTTGATCGACCGTGGGCTGATCGAGCTTGCTGGGCATGTGCAATCTCCTGGCTGGCTCAGCCGATGCTGAGGCCTCGACCATGCGCCGATCGACCGCGCCTTGCAAGGGGGCTGGCCAGTGTGTTCGGCAGCGTGAACGCTCGCGCGCAACGCCTGCGATTGGCGATGCGAATCACTTGCAGTTCGCGCCAGCGCGCGATGTGTCCCGGCGCACACGCACGCGTGCCGGTGCTGCGGCAAACACCGTATGCTCGCGCGTGGCGCCGGGTGCCGGCGGTGGCGCCGCGCATGTCGCTGATTGCATGCGCCGGCCTGTTGCGTGGGAACTGTCGTGTTTGATCGCTGGCGGGTTGACCTGGGGTTGTTCGTCGTGTGCGTGGCCGGGCTCGCGAGCGGTGCGGTGGCGTGGCTCGCGGGTGCACGGGGCGTGGCGGCGTTGGCCTGGATCGGCGCGGCGGTGACCGCGCTGTTGCCCTTGGTGTGGCAGATTCTGGCGGCGCTGCGGCGCGGTGGCGCCGGCGTCGACGTGCTCGCGCTCGCCGCGATCGTCGGCGCGCTGCTGCTGCACGAGAACCTCGCCGCGGCGGTGATCGCGGTGATGTACGCGGGCGGAACCCTGCTCGAAAGCCATGCCGAGCGGCATGCGCGGCGCGAGATGTCGGCGCTGCTGGCGCACGCGCCGCGCAGCGCACTGCGCTACGAGGCGGGCCAGCTGGTGGAGGTGGCGCTGGAGGCGCTGCGCGCCGGTGACCGGCTGCTGGTGCGCCACGGTGCGGTGATCGCGGTCGATGGCGTGCTGGTGGATGAGCGCGCGGTGCTCGACGAGTCCACGCTCACGGGTGAGTCGCTGCCGGTCACGAGCCTGCGCGGCGACCATTTGCGCAGTGGTGCGATCAACACGGGTGACGCCTTCGAGATGGTGGCCACCGCGGTCGTGGCCGACAGCACCTTCGCCGCGGTGGTGCGGCTGGTGGAGCAGGCGCAGCAGTCGCGTGCGCCGGCGGTGCGGCTGGCCGACCGCTACGCGATGTGGTTCGTGCCGGTGGCCGCGGTGCTCGCGGTCCTCGCGTGGGTGGCCAGTGGCGACCCGCTGCGCGCGCTCGCGGTGGTGGTGGTGGCCACGCCATGCCCCCTGCTGCTGGCGGTGCCGATCGCGCTGGTGTCGGGCATCTCGCGCTGCGCCCGCCGCGGCATCCTGGTCAAGGATGGGGGCGCGCTGGAAAGCCTCGCGGCGAGCCAGACGCTGTTCTTCGACAAGACCGGTACCTTGACCGGTGGCCAGGCGCGCCTGGTCGGCATCGAGACCGCCGGCGGCACCAGTGCCGATGAACTGCTCGCGTTGACCGCCTCGCTCGAGCAGATGTCCAGCCACGTGCTCGCGACCGCGGTGGTGGCGGCAGCGCGCCGGCGCAAGTTGCCGCTGCAGGTTCCACAGGAAGTCAGCGAAGTCGCGGGCGCGGGGATCAGCGGGCGCATCGGCGCAGTGACGCTCGCCGCGGGCTCGCTCGACTACATCGGCCGTCGCGTCAGCGTGCCGCCGGCGATTGGTGGCGCGCTCGAGCGCGCCACCGCTGAAGGCGCGTCGGCGGTGCTGGTTGCGCGCGATGGCCACTTTGCCGGCCTGCTGCTGTTGGCCGACCAGTTGCGCATGGAGGCGCCGCGCGCGCTGCGCCTGTTGCGGCGCAGTGGCATCGGCCGCATCGTCATGCTCACCGGCGATCGGCGCGAAGTGGCCGAGGCGATCGGCGCCGGCCTGGGCGTGGATGAGGTGCTGGCGGAGCGCACGCCCGCGGGCAAGCTCGCGGTGATCAAGGCCGCGCGCGCGCACGGGCGCACCGTGATGGTTGGCGATGGCGTCAACGATGCGCCGGCCTTGGCCGCGGCCGACGTCGGCGTGGCGATGGGCGCGCGCGGCGCCACCGCTTCGGCCGAAGCGGCCGACATCGTGCTCATCGCCGATCGCCTGGACCGGCTGGCCGAGGCACTGCGCATCGCGCGCGGCACGCGCGCGATCGCACTGCAGAGCGTGTTCGCGGGCATGGGCCTGTCGCTGCTGGCGATGGTCGTGGCGGCGCTGGGCTACCTGCCGCCGCTGTATGGCGCCGCGCTGCAGGAAGTCATCGACGTTGCGGTGATCCTCAATGCGCTGCGCGTGCTGCGGATCCAGCCGCTACGCACGAGCCAGTATCGACTGGCACCGGCCGAGGCCGAGCGCCTGCATGCGGAACATCGCGAGCTCGAACCGGTGCTCGACCGCCTCACCACGGTGGCCGATCGCCTGCCCGGCCTGCAGGGGGCGGCCCTGCTCGGCGCGGTGCAGGAAGTGGAGGCGATGCTGCGCGAGCGTATCCTGCCGCACGAGCAGGCCGACGACCATCAGGTCTATCCCGCGATCGCCGCGTTGCTGGGCGGCGACGACCCGCTCGCGGCGATGAGCCGCACCCACCGCGAGATCTTCCGCCTGCACCGGCGCCTGGCGGCGGCGACGGAGCGTCTGGCCACGTCCGGTGATGATGCGGGGGCGGTACAGGACGTGCAGCGCACGCTGCACGCGCTCGATGCGATCCTGCGCCTGCATTTCCTCCAGGAAGAGGAGATCTACCAGAACCTCGCGCCCGACTGAGGGCTTGCGGCAGCCTGGCTCGGCCGCCGGCACCGGATGGCGTGCCATCCCGGATCGCTTGGGGTCGGGTGACGCGGCAGGTGCGCGTGCGTCACGGGCCTGGCGGCCACGCGGCAAGCGTGGGCATCGGTATGCGTCGCGTGCGGGCCATGCCGCGCGGGTGCAGCGCGGCTAGCGCTCGGGCGTGCCCGGGCGCGAGACCAGCCATGCGGCCAACCCATCGATCGCGGCGTCGTCGAGCCCGCGTGCGACGCCGTTCATGATGAAGTCGTTGCTCGAGTTGGGTGGATCGCCATCGCGATAAGCGCGCAGGCGCGCAGCAAGGTAGGCGGGGTGCTGGCCCTGCAGGACCGGCCAACCCGGGCGCTGCGCGATGCCTTCGCCGTCGGCGCCATGGCAGCCCTGGCAGGGCGGCACGCCGCGTTGGGGATCGCCGCCGCGGAAGATCTGCCCACCCAGCGCGATCGCGGCGGGGTCCGCCGCTGCATCGCTGGCGTGGGCGAGTGGCTGCGAGGCAAAGAACACCGCGAGGTCACGCACATCCTGGTCGCTCAGCGGTGTGAGCTGTTCGGTCATCGGCGACTGGTAGCGATAGCCGTGCTTGAGCTCGACCAGCTCCCAGTAGAGGAAGTCCGCACGCTGGCCACCGAGGTTGGGAAAGGTCGGCACCGGCGTGTTGCCATCCTGGCCGTGGCAGGCGCGGCACACCTCGGACTTGGCCTTGCCGGCTGCGGCGTCGCCGTGGATCGGCGCATGCCCGCGCTTGTCGAGCCACTTGGCGGGCGCAACGGGCTTGGCGGCAGATTGTGCCTGCGCATTCACGGTGGCCGGCAACAACAGGGGCAGCGCCGCGAGCAGGGCCAGGCAGGGCATCGTCTTGGAGGTCATCGGGGCCACCTCACAGCTGCACGTTGAGGAGCACGCCGACCAGGTTGGCGCGATAGCTCTGCGGACCACCGTCGGTGTACACACGATGGTCGATCACGCGCGTCTGGTCGAAGCCGGCGTAGTGCCAGTCGCTCACGGTGCCGCGTTCGTAGTAATCGAATATGCGCAACGACACTCGATCGATGACCGGAATCGTCACGCCCAGCGTGAGCGACTGGGTGCGATAACGCATGTCCGGGAACGCGCCTGCACCGGGGCCCGTGGCCGGCCCAAGGGCGGGATAGCCCAGTGCGATGGCACTGGCATAGCTGTAGCTGTCGCGCCCACGGGCGTTGATGAAGTTCCAGCTCGCATCCAGCCGCACGCGGCGGATACGGTGGTCGAGGGTGGCCCCGGCATAGGTGTTGCGTTGCGAGTCATGCAGCCACCACTGGCCGGACAGCGCATAGTTGGGGCCGCCCAGGTGGGGGTCGATGCCGGCGCCGTTCTGCTGGTCCTGCACGTTGCTCATGCGCAGGCGTGAACGGTCCCACGCGCCGTACAGGCTCACGTGGGTGGTCGAGGCCGGTTGCCACTCCCACTGCAGGGTCGCGCTGTGGGTGTTGTACTGCTGCCGCCCGATCGCGGCGTCGTAGGAGTTCCAGTCGCCGCGCAGCGACGCCGATATCGTCATGTCATCGCGCGGCATGAACGTCGCCATCACGTCGAGCTTGTTGAGCGTGCGGTTGGGCAGGTCGTACTTGCGCATCGCTTCGACCGTGTGCGATGGCACGCCCCCCGGCGGCGGCTCGAATCCGTCGAGGTGGACCGAGTAGATGAAATGGTAGGGGTCGTAGTTGTAGCGGTCGCCATCGGAATCCTTCCAGCTGTAGTTCACGCGCAACGTCAACCAGTCGAGCGAACGATTGATCCAGGTGAGCTTGAGGCTCGTGTCATCCACGCGTTGCCGCTCGCGGTTGGTGGGCTCGAAGCGGTTGAAGGCCAGTGTTGCGCCCAAGGTGTTGGAGCCATCGATGCGCCAGTCGGCGCCGACATCGGCATCGATCGTCTGCAGGTCGAGCGGCAGGCTGCGTACGTGGGTGATGACGTCGGCGGCGCGGATCGGATGGAAGATGCCTGCTTCGCCCGGCACGATGCTGCCCTGTGAGCCGTTCTCGGCGACGTAGCCGTAGTCCCCCGTGAGGGGATTCCAGGCCAGGTAGCCGTTGCGATAGTCGTCGCGATTGAAGCGCAAGCCGCCGCGCAGCGACCACGCCGTGGCCGGTTGCAGCGAGATGCGTGCGTCCACCAGCGTGGTGTCGATGCTCATGTCGGCGCTGCGGCGCGACAGTGCCGCGGGCGTGTTCCACTGCGAACAGTCGAACAGGAACGGATTGGCCGGGCCAAGCTGCAGGTTGCCACCCAAGCCGATGCCGAACACGCCTTGACAGTCGATCGGGGCGATCAACGCGTCGTTCTGGCGCATGCGTCCGCCCGAGGCGGTGATGGACAACTCGCCGTTGAGCGGCAGCTTGCGCGTGAAGGCCGCCTTGAAATTGTGGTAGTCGTTGTCCGGTTCCATCGCCATCTGGCCAGTGGTCAGCGGCGCGGCAGCCGAGCCCGGGATCACGGCCCACATCGCGAACGGCATCTGGTAGGTGTAGCGCGAGTAGCGGTCGCGGTAGAACGAGCCGCTGTAGGTCAGGTCCATGCGCCAGGTGCGCCCTGCGTAGCGCAGTCCCGCATTGAGATTGAGCGTGTGGTCGTCGATCGGCTTGGGGGTCTCGAGGATGCCGCCGTTGCCGGGGAACGGGAAGTTGAAGAAGAACGGGCCGCCGTACGGACGAGCACCCTTGCGCTGCTCATCGCTGAGGTCCGCGAACACGGTCCATTGCGGTGCGAGGAACATGTTGAAGCCGAGCCCCTGCTTGGAGCGCTTCACCGACAGCCGGCGCTCGGGCGTCGCTGCCAATACCGCCGCCACCTGGTCGGGCGTGCTCGCGGCAGGCGTGAGGCCGGCCGGCAGCGTGAGCGCGTTGCTGCCCACGCCGTTCCACAACGACTTGGCGTTGTGGCTGAGGATGTTGGGCATGTCGCGCAGGAAGGCCTGCACCTTGTAGCTGCCGGCGCGGCCAAACACCGCTTGGTAGTACTGGTCGTCCTCGCTGATGCGACTGGCGCGCACGTTGGCATAGGTGCCGTCGGCCGGGCGCTGCCAAGTGTAGTCGAGCAGGCCGAGGATGAGGCCGCTGTCCCAGTCGGCGTAGCGGTTCCACAACGCATTGTGGTCATCACCCGAGGTGGCCAATGCGCCCACCTGCAGGACGCCATAGCCGACCCACTGCCCGAACGTATCCACCTGCGGCATGTCCGCCGGGCACATGTACAGGTTGCCGGTGGGTGAGCGACGCTGGCCATCGATGAGCCAGCTGGTGCCGCGCGCGTCGGCGCTGGCACCCGCGGCGCCTGCGCTCGGATCAAGCTTGGTGCCGCGCCAGGTGTCGACGCCGATGCCGCTGTCGGCCACGGCGGATGAGGCGAATGCAAGCGCGAGTGCGACGGGCAGCGCGCGCAGTGGCAAGGGCAGTCGCTGCATGGACATGGTCGGCTTCCTCCCTCACTCGTGGAACCGCGGACCCGACGGCGCGTTGGAGCCGTGGATGTTGGCGTGGCAGGTCAGGCAGGCGCGTCCCATGATGCGCTCGTCGGGATTGCTGCCGGTTGCGAGCGATTGCGAGGTGAGCAGGTCGTTGGGGTGGCGCTGACCGGTGTGGCATTGCTGGCAAAGGAACGGTACCGGCGCGACCAGCAGCGTGTTCTGGTTGGAGCCATGCGGTGAATGGCAATTGAGGCAGTTTTCACGCACGGGCGCGTGTTCGAACAGGAATGGCCCGCGCTTTTCGGCATGGCATTGGTAGCAGGTCTCGTTGACCGTGTTGGTCTTGAGCAACGGGCTGGTGATCGAGCCATGCGGATTGTGGCAATCGGCGCAGCTCATCTGCCCTTCCGGCAGCGGCATGTGCGAGCGGCGGTTGAACTGTACGCGCACGTCTTTATGGCATTGCGCGCAGGTGTCGCTGATCGAGTTCCGGGCCATGAAGCCTTCGCCCGAGAAGTTGGCCATCGGGTTGTGGCAATCGCTGCAGGACAGGCCGTTGCGCTGGTGGACCGAGCCGCTCCAGTGGTCGCGCGGACCACCCTTGTGGCAATTGAGGCAGGTTGCGGTCTGCACCTCGATCGGGGTGCCGCCCGCCTTGGTGAACGCGATGATCGTGCCCTTCTCGAATGGCGCCTGCGCATGGCGCGAACCCGGCCCGTGGCAGGCCTCGCACACCGGGACCGAGGCGTCGGCCTGGTTGGCGGCGTGCAGTCCGAGCGAATGCAGCGTGTGGGTGAAGTGGTCGGCTTCGAGCTGGTGGCAGGAGATGCAGGTCGCCTCACCCACCGCGGTGGCGTCGGGAGCGCCCGGGTTGTGCGGCACGCGCGCGCGGGCAAAGCCCGGCGCCGCCAGCAGCTGGCTGCGCGTGGCCTGAACCTCGCCGCCGGACAGGTTGGAGGAGGGCAGCCGGGCGGCCAGTTGCTCGCGCGTCTGTTGCGCGTGCAGGCCCGTGCCGTGGCTGAACAATGCTCCGGTGAAGAGCAGGATCGCTGTCGTGCGCAGCAGGCTCATCGTTCGCTTCCCCCGGTTGCCGGCGAACACAGGCAATGTCGCGCCCGTTGCGTGTTGCGCAGCCCGATCGTTGCGGGTGCGACAATTTGCCCTGCGTGCCCGGAGTGTCGGCCGTGGTTCAGCACTTGACCAGCCTGCATTGCGGAAAAGATCGTTCGGGAAATCGAACGCTGCAGCCCACGCGGGCGTCGCGTTGGATGCTGCACTGAACAATCGAACGTGCCGCGCGCGTTGCTATGCTGCTTCCTCATGGGGAGGACGGCGGATGTCCAGCGATCTCAATGACCTGCTGTACTTTGCCAGGATCGTCGAGCACGGCAGCCTGAGCGCCGCCAGCGAGGCGCTGGGCGTGTCCAAGTCGTTGTTGAGCCAGCATCTGGCACGGTTGGAAGGGCGCATCGGCGTACGCCTGATCCATCGCACCACGCGCAAGCTGCAGGTGACCGAAGTCGGCCAGCGCTACTACGAACGCTGCCGCAGCGTGCTGGAGGAAATCGCGCGTGCCGATGAGGTCATCGCCGACGCGCGTGGCACGCCGCGTGGCCTCGTGCGCGTGGCCTGTCCGGTCAATTTCGCGCAGATGGTGATGGCGCCCGTGTTCGTCGACTTCATGCGCAGCCATCCCGAGGTCGAGCTCGCGGTCGAGGTCACCAATCGCGAGATCGACCTCATTGGCGAGCATTGCGACGTCGCACTGCGCATCGCCTCGAACGTGCGCACTTCGAGCTATGTCGTGCGCACCTACCCGGTCGCGCGGCACGTTCTGGTCGCCAGCCCCCGGTTCATCGCCGAGCATGGCCCGCTGCGCGTTCCCGAGGACCTGCGCGGCCGACCGAGCTTGTGCGGCATTCGCGGCAGTGCCGACCGGCCGGTGTGGATGCTGGAGGACGGACGCGGCGCGTCGCGCCTCATCAACCATTCGCCGCGAATGCGCACCGAAGACCTGGTGCTGCTGCAACAGGCCGCGCTCGACGCCTGTGGCATCGCCGAGCTGCCGCCCGTGGTGTGCCGTGATGAGCTTGCGGCGGGCTCGCTGGTGCGCTTGCTGCCGCAGTGGTCGCTGCCCGAGATGAACCTGTACGTGCTGTTCCTGGCGCGCTCGGGACTTGCCCCCGCGGTGCGCTGCTTCGTCGACTACCTGTCCATGCGCATGCGCGAGGGGCTTGGCGCGAGCATCGCCGGCGCCGCGCCGCTGAGCCTGGTGAGGGGCGGCCGCGCCTGAGCGCGGTCAGTGCGCAGTGTCGGTGCCGGGCGTGGCCGGCGCGCCGCCGCCGGCTTCGACATGCTTGGCCTTTTCGATCGCGTCGCGCACTTCGGGCGGCATGTAGGTTTCGTCGTGCTTGGCCAGCACTTCGGTGGCGATGAAGCGATCGCCGTGCAGCGAGCCGGTCGCGACGATGCTCTGCCCTTCGCGGAACAGGTCGGGCAGGATGCCGGTGTACTCCACCTGCATCTGCTTGAAGCGGTCGGTCACGATGAAATCGACCTTGAGCGAATCGCTGGCGCGCTGGATCGAGTGCTCGAGCACCACGCCCCCGAGGCGGAAGCGCGCACCGGTCGGCGCATGCCCGGCGGCGACTTCGCTGGGCGAGTACAGGTAGGTCATGTTCTGCTGCAGGGCGAGCACGGTGAGCCCGGTGGCGATGCCGACCGCCGCGAGCACGAGGCCGACGAGGATGAGGCGACGCTTGCGGACCGGGTTCATGGACTGCCCCCGTGCTCGCGTTGCTCGCGAGCGGCGCGGCGTTGCAGGCGGCCGCGGATGTCGGCGAGCACGCGCCGCCGCTGTGCGAGCGGAGCCAGCGCGTCGAGCGCGAGCACCCCAACGAACACGCCGATCGAAGCCCACACGTAGAACGCGTAACCACCCATTGTGATGAACTCAGCCACCTGCGGCTCCTTCGTCGAGCGCCACCTTGCGCACCCAGTCCTTGCCACCTTCAAGTTGCAGCAGCGCGATGCGCGCGCGCATGAGCACGCTGCCGAAGAACCAGATATGGGTCGCCAGCGCCATCAGCAACAGCGGCCAGGCCATCGCCGCGTCGATCTTCGACGGACCCATCAGACGGATGGTCGAGCCCTGGTGCAGCGTGTTCCACCAGGTCACCGAAAAATGCACGATCGGCAGGTTGACCACGCCGATCAGGGCGAGGAAGCCGGCCGCGCGCGCGGCTTGGCGGCGGTCCTCGATCGCCGCGTTGAGGCCGATTACGCCCAGGTACAGGAACAGCAGCACCAGTTCCGAGGTCAGGCGCGCGTCCCAGGTCCACCAGGTGCCCCACATCGGCTTGCCCCACAGCGCCCCGGTGACCAGTGCGATGAAGGTGAAGGCCGCGCCGACCGGCGCGCTCGCCATCGCAAGGATCTCGCTGAGCTTGATGTGCCACACCAGCGCGATGAAGGCATTGGCGGCCATGAACGCGTAGGCGAACAGGCTCATCCACGCCGCCGGCACGTGCACGAAGATGATGCGGTAGGCATCGCCTTGCTGGTAGTCGCGCGGCGCGAGCACCAGCCCGCTGTACAGCGCCACCAACCCGAGCAGCAGACCGATGCCGTAGCACCACGGCAGCAGCAGCCCGGCCAAGCGGTAGAACGTCGGCGGCGAGCCGAGCTTGTGGAACCACAGTGTGAGGATGTTCATGAGATCGAGATCCGCAGCGCCGCGGCGCAGGCCAGCGGCGCAAGCACGAGGGCCAGGACGAGGGCCGCGGCCAGCCACAGCAGCGGCGCCAGGAACGGCAGGCCCGCCTGCGCGGCATTGCAGGCGCCGGCACCGAAGATGAGGACCGGCACGTACAGCGGCAGCACCAGCAGCGCGAGCAGCATACCAGAGCGGTGCATGCCCACGGTGAGCGCCACGCACACCGCGCCGAGCAGGCTCAGCAGCGGCGTCGCCAGCAACAGCGCGAGCAGCAGCACCCCGCGCACCGCAACGGGCAGGTGCAGCATCTCGCCCAGCAGCGGTGCGACCGCGATGAGCGGCAGCGCGGTGGTCAGCCAGTGCACCGCGATCTTGCAGGCGAGCAGCAGCGCCAGCGGGTGCGGCGACAGCACCAGCTGCTCCAGCGAGCCATCCTCGTAGTCGCTGCGGAACAGCGTGTCGAGCGCCAGCAGGCCGGCCAGCAGCAGCGCAACGAACACGATGCCCGCGGCGATGCGCCGCAGCTGCTCGGGTTCGGGACCCAGCGCAAGCGGAAACAGCGCCACCACCATGAGTGCGAACAGGATCGGGTTGAGCGCGTCGCCGCGCCGGCGCCACACCAGCGTGAGGTCGCGCCGCACCAGCGCGGCGCAGGCACCCGCGGTGCCGCCCGGTTTCATCGCACGGCTCCGGTAGCGGCCTGCGCGCGCAGCGCGATGCGCCGCGGCGTACCCGAGGTGTAGGCATAGGCGCCGTGCGAGGTGATGAGCGCGGCGCCGCCATCGTGGGCATGGCGTTCGAGCAGGCGGTTGACCAGCTCGATGCCGCCGCGGTCGAGGTTCGCATACGGCTCGTCGAGCAGCCACAGGCCCACGGGCGCCAGCAGCACGCGCGCGAGCGCCACGCGTTTCTTCTGCCCGGCCGAGAGCTGGCGCACCAGCACCTCGCCGTAGCCGTCCAGGCCGACCGCGGCGAGCGCGCTGTGCGGCGAGATGCCCTTGCGCTGGCCGTGCAGGCCGGCCGCGAAGCGCAGGTTCTCCAGTGCGGTCAGGTCGTGCTTGAGGCCGCCCTGATGCGACAGCAGCGCGACCTGTGGCGACAGGTCGGCCAACCGCAGCGGCGCGCCATGCAGGCGGATCTCGCCGCTGGTCGGCGCGAGCAGGCCCGACAGCACGCGCAGCAGCGTGGTCTTGCCGGCGCCGTTGTCGCCCTCCATGAGCACGACCTCGCCCGCATGCAGCGCAAAGTCGAGCGGACCGAAGATTGGCTCGTCATTGCGGGCAAAGCCCAGGCCGATGGCTTGCAGCAGGGCCGGGCGGTGGTCGGAATCGGTGATCTCGTGCATGAGCGGCGCATGCTAGCCGGATGCGCCGCGCAAGGCCACGGCGCGGCCACGCATGCCGCAGCGGCGCAACGACGCAGGCAGGCGTGGCCGGGTGCACGGCGCGGCGGGCAGCCGCGCCGGATCCACCGCGCGAGGCAGCCTCAGAACTGGCTTTCGAAGCCGTTGGCGAAAATCGCGTCGTCGTACAGGCGCGTGATGAAACCGTCCATGTCGGTCGGGCTGCTGCTGGAGAAGCTGGACGAACCGATGATCACGGGCTGGCTCCCGGCATAGCTCACCCGCTGCAGTTGCGTGAGGTAGGAATACCCATTGCCGAAGGGATGATCGAAGTAGGCCTTGCCGTTGTAGCCGAAACTCGCATCGGACTGGCCGTTGGCGTTGAGCTGCAGCAGCAGCCCGTGGCGCGGCAGCGGCGTTCCATCCGGTTGTGTCGCGGCTTCGGCCAGGCCCGGTGAGTTGTCCGTGGTGTCGCCCACCAGCAGCATCTGGCCGTTGGGGGCGACGGCCGCCGATTTGCCGATGGAGTGGGGAGTGTCGTCGATGAAAGTGTTGGGGGCGGATTCGTTCGGGGTGCCGATGAATGCCGGATCGCGGTCCAGTTGAGTGTAAGCCCAGCCGCCGGGGGCGATGCCGACCTTGATGCGGGTGGCGGCGATGGAGCCACTGCTGCTGCCCACCAGCAGGATCGTGGTCGGATTGACCAGCACGGCATCGCCGAGCGTGTCGAACAGCGATCCGCCGGGGCCCGGCAGATTGACGGCGAACGTCTTGCAGCCGAGATGGTTGGCGAACTCCTGGCCGGTCGTGCCGAGAATGCATGCGGCGAAGTCGGTGTCGTTGTTGCCGACCGCCGAAGTGCCGGTGATCACGTAGAAGCCCTGGTCGATGCGCAGGATGCGTTGCGCGTAGGCGGCCATGCCATCGACGAAGTCGGCGACGCTGCCGCGGCGTCCACCCTGATCATTGTCGATGCTGCCCCAGGTGTCATCGACGGCGCCGTCGACGTTGAGGCGCACCGCGCCGAAGCGCGAGGAGAAGCCCGAGACCCACCAATTGCCGGCCACCACGATCTTGTCGCCGCTGTCGATGAGCACGGAGGTGGGGGTGTCGTCACTGTTGATGCCGGGCACGTCGAAGCCGAACGCGGTGCCGCCGTCGCCGGCAAAGCTGGTGTCGTCGCTGCCGTCGGGGTTGAAGCGCACCACGCCGAAGTCGTTCATCCCGCCTGGCCCCGGCGTGGCGCCGACGACGACGATACGACCTTGCGAATCGATGGCCATGTCGGTGACGCTGGTCAGCCAGGCGTCCTTGTAGACCGCGCCAAACGTACCGAAGCCGCTGCTGACCTGCTGGCCATTGGCGTCGAGCCGGAACAGGCCGATACGCTTGCCATTGCCGTTGTTGGCCCCGCCGCCGGGCAGTTCCAGCGCGACCACCCAGCCGCCATCGGCGGTGCGGGCGTGCGCCACGGCATATTCATCCTGCGAGCCACCCCCGCTTTCGAACAGCGAAGTCCAGCCGACAGAGCCGAAATCCGGATCGGCGATGGGGCTGACGGCATGGACGGCGGGAGACAGGGCACACAGGGCGGCAAGAGCCAGTGGACGCAGATTCATGGCGGTGATCCGTGCAGTGGTGGGTGTATTTCCCAGTACGCAACCTGCCGTCCGGCGGGGACATGAGACGTGCCGCATGGCACGCAGACCCGACGCATGGGGTGCTGGACGTGGCTGCCGGGGGACGCTGCGCCAGTGGTGGGGCGGCCGCCGCCGCCCGCTCAGGCCGGGCTGGCCATCGTCGCCGCGAGCAGGGCGCGGGCGGCCTGCCAGTCGCGCTTGATGGTGCGCTCGTTGAGGCCTTCCAGTTCGGCGATCTCGCCAAAGCCGAGCCCGCCGAAGAAGTGCAACTGCACCACGCGCGCGGCGCGCGCATCGACCTTCTCCAGTTCACCCAGCGCCTGGTCGAGCGCGAGCACCTCGGCGGCCTCGGTCGGTGCCTCGGGGATGCGATCGTCGAGCGTGACCAGCGCCAGGCCACCGCCGCGCTTGTCGGCATTCAAGCGCCGCGCATGATCGACCAGCACCTGGCGCATCGCGCGCGCGGCCAGCGCCATGAAGTGCTGGCGGCTGTCCAGTTGCAGGCGTTCGGCCGCGACGAGCTTGACATAGGTTTCGTGCACGAGCGCCGTGGTCGACAGCGTGTGGTCGGCACCACGCAACTGGCGATGCGCGCAGTGGTGCAGCTCGTCGTAGAGCAGGCGGAACAGGCGGTCGTGGGCGTCGCGGTCACCGCCCTGGGCCGCGCCGAGCAGTCGGGTGATGTGGTCGCTCATCGAAAGGTGCTTGCGCCAGGTCCAGGCGTGGAACGATACAGCATCGTCGTGCGGGATCGCTCCGGTCAATTCCCGGGTGTCGGTCGTGACAGGGGCTGCTCGATTTCGGCCATGAGGAACGGGTCGGGCGGAGTCATGGTCGCCACGAGCCGGCGCGCGGCCTCGCGCTCGCGCCGGGCCGTGGCACCTTGTCCGCGAGCGTCGGCGATGTGCGCGAGCAGTGCATGCAGGCGCGCACGCATCGTGGCATCGTCGGGCGCGTGTTGTTCGCGCTCGGCCAGCACCGTGGTCGCCAGCGCATGCGCCTCGTCCAGCCGCCCCAGGCGCAGCAGCGCTTCGGCGCGCGTGGCTTGCGCGACCGGCAGGCGCGGCTCGTCGGCGGCGATGCCCTTGAGCGTGGCGATGGCGGCGTCGACCTCCTGCAAGGCCTGCTGGGCCTGGCCCGCATGATTGAGCGCGATCGCCCAGGAAACACGCACATAGGCGCCTTCGCGCGGCGGGCTGGCGGGGGAAAGCGCGATGTCGACGGCACGGCGGCCGTAATCGAGCGAGCGTGTGGAATGACCGCGGCGCATTTCCAGCTGCGACAGCGAATTGAGATCGCTCATCACGATCGGGTGGCGTTCGCCGACCGCCTTGCGATGCAGCGCGAGCGCATGCTGGATCAAGGGTTCGGCCTCGTCATAGCGGCCCTGCTGGATCAACACGGTGGCGAGGTTGTTGCTCATGGTGGCTGCGGCCGGGGTGTCGGACTGGCCGAGCTTGCGATGGATCTCGATCGCTTCGCGGAACGCCGCTTCGCCATCGGCGGGGCGGCGGCGCGCGAACGCGAGCATGCCGAGCGAGTTGAGTGTGTTGGCGGTCATCGGGTGGACGGAGCCGAAGTTCGTGCGCTGGATGCGCAGCGCGTCCTCGAGCGCGGCACGTGCTTCCTCGTAGCGACCCTGGGGACGCAGGGTCGCGCCGAGAACCTGCTGGGTCTCGGCCACCGCGGGGTGGTCGGCACCGAGGCGCTGGCGGCGGATCTCCAGGGCCTGGCGCAATGCGGCTTCGGCCTCCTTGCTGTGCCCGCCTTGCGCGAGTGCGGCGCCGTAGTCGTTGAGCATGAGGGCCACGCGGGTATCGGCGTTGCCGTAGAGGCTGCGTGCATCGGCCAGCGCCCGTTCGAACGTGGTGGTCGCCTCATCGAAGCGCGCCAGGCGTGTCAGCACGAGGGCTTCGAACTGGCGGTCGCGGGCCTGTTCGGCACGCGTCGATGAGCCCTGCGCCAGATCCAACTGCAGCGCCGCGCGCGTATCGGCCAGCGCCTCGTCGAAGCGGCCCTGCTTCTCCCGCAACTGCGCACGCTCGACCAGCGCGCGTGAATGCAGCGCCGGTGTGGCGCTGGTCTGCGGCAGCACGGCATCCAGTTCGTGCTCGGCCTCGTCGATACGGCCCAGCTCGCGCAACACCGCCACCCGTTCGAGCGCGGCGCGCGCGGCGGCCACCGGGTTGGTCGTTGCCAGCGTGCCATGCGCTGCACCGAGCAGGGTCTCGGCCTCGGTGTACTGGCCCAGCTGTGCGTACAGCGTGCCCAGTGTCACCTGCATCTCGCCGCGCAGTTCGGGTTGGTCCGCCAGCTGCGTGTCGATGCGCTCACGGCCGCGGTCGAGCAGTTCGCGTGCGGTCACGCGCGCACCCGCCGCCGTGTCCGGGCTGCTGGCATCGAATACGCTGGTGAGGAACGCCTGCGCCGCGCGTGCAAGCGCGGCTTCGCTGGCGGCGCGGCGCGCCTGCCACAGCGCGAGCGCGGTGGCCGTGAGCACCGCGAGCAGGGCCAGCACCGCGACGGCGCTGGCGGCGCGGTGGCGTGCGACGAAGCGGCGCAGACGGTAGCTGGCGCTGTCGGCGCGTGCGGCGATCGGGCGGCCATCGCGCCAGGCCTGCACGTCGGCTGCGAGCGCCGTCACCGTCGCATAGCGGCGCGTGGGGTCGGCGTCGGTGGCCCGCGCGACGATGATCGCGGCGTCACCGCGCACGCGCGCTGCGGGAATGGCCCTGCGCGTGGCCGCGTCGGCGCCGGCCCGGGCGCGCACCAGCCAGCCCGAGATGGCGCCGCTGCCGCGCGCGCCGTCGAATCGCGCGCCGGTGAGCAGTTCGAACAGCAGTGCACCAAGCTGGTAGATGTCGGTCGCGGTGGTGGTGGCATCGCCGCGCAGTTGCTCCGGCGCGGCATAGGCGCGCGACACGAAGCGCTGCTGCGTGCGGGTGTGCTCGTCCGCCTCGTCGGCGAGCAGGCGGGCAATGCCGAAATCGAGCAGCCGCGCATGGCCCTCGCCGGTGATGAGCACGTTCTCGGGCTTGATATCGCGGTGCACGATGAGGTGGCGGTGGGCGTGGGCGACCGCATCGCACAACTGCAGCCATGCCGCGATGCGCGCAGTCAGGCTGGCCGACGACTGCGCCAGCCACTGGCGCAAGCCCAGTCCGTCGATGTACTCCATCACAAACCAGGGTTGACCCTCGTCGCTGACCCCGCCGTCGAGCAGGCGCGCGATGTTGGGGTGCTCCAGCTGCGACAGGATCTGCCGCTCGCGGCGAAAGCGCGCCAGCACCGCCACCGAGTCCATGCCGCGCTTGATGAGCTTGAGCGCGCCCCGCTGCGTGTAACCGTCGCCCGCGCGCTCGACCAGGTACACCGTGCCCATGCCGCCGTGGCCGAGCGTGCGCTGGATGCGCCATGTGCCGAGCCTGCTGCCGCAGGCCAGTTCGTCTTCGGGCGCACCGGCGGCCACCAGGCGCGCGGCGAGCGCGCCGGCCTCGCCATCGAGCAGGCTCGGCGCCTGCGTGGCCAGCAGCGCGTGCAACTCGGCGGCAAGTGCCGCATCGCCGGCGCAGCGCCGGGCGATCCAGGGCGCGCGTTCGGCCTCGTCCACATCCAGTGCCTCGCGCAGCAGCCCATAGGCGCGCCAGCGGCGCCGGGTCGAATCATCGGCATTTTCGGTTGTCATGGCTGTGTCAGCGTGCGTCGCGATGGCGTGGGCAGGGGGTTGTCGCGCAAACGGCGGGTGGGGCGTGGCGCGGGCACGACGGGCGAGGCGTGGTCATGCAGGCAAGCCGGCGCGCCGCGCGAAGATCGCGAAGCTGTTGAACGGCGTGCCGTGCCACAGTGGTTGCACCTCGACGTCGAGGCCGGCCGCGCGCAGCGGCGATTCGATTTCCTCGCGCAGCGGATAGTGCCGCACGCGCGTGGGCATCCAGCCGAGCCGGTGGATGAGCCATTCCTCGGCGCGCGTGAGCTGGAAGCGCCAGCCCGGTGTGCGCAGCACGCTGCGCACGACGAGGCACGCGCCGGGTGCGACGCGTGCGGCGGCCTCGCGCAGCAACAGCGGTTGCTGCTCGCGTCCCAGGTAGTGCAGCACGTCGACCAGTGCGACGTGTCCCGCGAACGCTGGCAGCACCTGCGCCTGCGCCGCATCGAGATGGAACTGCGCCAGGCCGGCCGCGGCGTGGCGTGCCGCCGCGACCTTGGCCGCATCCGAATCCAGCCCGTGGTAGGCGCCACGCCAGCCGCATTCACGCAGGTACAGGCCGAGCAGGGCCAGTCCGCAGCCGATGTCGAGCAACGGCCGCGGATCATCGAGCAGCATGTGCGCGCTGGTCGCGAACACCGGATCGTGGCGCAGCTTGCCGCGGGCATAGCCCTGCTGGAAGCGCGTGGCGAAACGCCGGGCGACGCGTTCGCTGGCGGCAAGGTCGACCGGGGCTGGCATGACGGGGTCCGGGGGGAGCAACGGCGCAGCCTAGCCCAAGCCGCGGCCATCCGCTCCGCGGCTGGCGGCGGTGACGGACTGCGTCACGCCTGCTATGCTCGCGCGCTTTTTTCATGATGCGGAGCGCGTAGTGAACGTCGAGGCCAACAAGGTCGTGTCCTTCCATTACAGCGTGAGCGACGGCGGCAGCGAGCCCGTGGATTCCTCGCGTGAGCGCGGCCAGCCGCTGAGCGTGCTGATCGGCCACGGCAACATCATCCCGGGACTGGAGCAGGCGCTGCTCGGACGCGCGGTGGGGGAGCGCTTCGAGGTGAGCGTGGAGCCGGCGCAGGCCTACGGCGAGCGTCGCGCCAACTTCACCCAGCGCGTGCCCAAGAAGTATTTCGACCATGCCGAGCGCCTGCGCGCAGGCGACGTCACCGTGCTGCACACGCGCGAAGCCGGACCGCGCAGCGTGGTCGTGCTCAAGGTCGGGTCGAGCGTGATCGATGTCGACCTCAACCATCCACTGGCGGGCAAGACGCTCACCTTCGATGTCGAGATCACCGCGATCCGTGATGCCAGCGAGCAGGAAATCGAGCACCGCCACGCGCACGGCGCAGGCGGGCACGAACACTGACGCAACGCCGGCGGCCGCGCCTGCGGGCGCGCACCGCAGGCTCACAGCATGCGCTTGCCATAGCGGAAGTGCTGCCCCCACCAACCCTCGTCGAGGCGGTCCAGGCGCACGGTGCCGCCTGAATTGGGCGCGTGCACGAAGCGGCCATCGCCAACGTAGATGCCGACGTGGTCGATGCGGCGGCCGCTGGCAAAGAACACGAGGTCACCCGACTGCAGCGCAGCCGGCGCGAGGCGCTGGCGGCCGAGTTCGGCCATCGCGGCGGACTGGCGCGGCAGCGACATGCCCGCGGCATCGCTGAACACGTAGCTGACCAGACCGCTGCAGTCGAAGCCACCCTCGGGCGTGTTGCCACCCCAGCGATAGGGCGTGCCGACCAGTGACATCGCGCGGAACAGCACCGCGTTGGCCGCATCGACACGGGCGCTGCCGGCCATGGGTGGCGCCGGCGGGCGCGAGGGCGTGCTGGAGCAGGCGCCGAGCAGGACGGCCAGTGCGGCGAGGGTCGGTGTGAGCGGGCGGACGGCCACCGATGAACGGTCGCTTGGGGCGGACGTGCGGTCAGGCGCTGCGGCGCAGCAACCGTCGCTGCTGCGCCGGCATGACAGCGCGCGTCAGCCGTTGGCGACGCAGAGTGTCAACTTTGGACGTTTTGGCTCGGCGGCGACCGGGGCCGGTGCGGCCTCGGCTTCGAGCAGGTCCTCGTAGGTGTCGCGCAGGCTGTCTTCGAAGCGGGCGAGCCGGTCGTGGGCCGCGGCAACCACCGGCAGCGCCAGGCGTTCGGCGTCGAGCAGGCGGTGCACCAGGTCGCGTTGCGCCGCGGAAAAGTCCGGGTCGCGCTGGGCCTCGTCGAGCGCGCAGATCAGTGCCGCGAGCCAGCCGGCATTGGGAGCGCGCAAGGCGAGCAGGACTTCCGGAGTGGCGACTTTCATGGTGGACCCCCGTGGCTGTTCCGCCAAGGTCTTTGCAGGAACGATGCCAGCCGTGGCGCGGGGCATACAATGCGCCGATGAACACGCGCCCGGATTGCGACGTCCTCATCCTCGGCGGAGGCGTGATCGGCCTTGCCAGTGCCTGGTACCTGCTCGCGGCCGGACGCGGCGTGACCGTGCTCGACCAGGGGACGGTGGGCTGCGGCAGCTCGCACGGCAACTGCGGCACGCTCACACCCAGCCACGCCACGCCGCTGGCGCTGCCGGGCACGCTGGGCACCGCGCTGCGCTGGCTGCTGCGGCCCGATGCGCCGCTGCGCATCAAGCCGCGCGCCGACCCTGCACTGGCGCGCTGGCTGTTCGAATTCGCGCGCCGCTGCAACTGGCGCGCCGCCGCGCACAGCGCGGCCGCGCGGCTGCCGCTGCTGGAATTGTCGCGGCAGCTCATCGGGCAGCTCGTGCACGAGCAGGCGCTGGATTGCGAGTTCGCCACCTCGGGCACGCTCAACGTCTACCGCGACGCGCGCGGATTCGAGCGCGCCTGCCGCGAGCACGAGCGCCTGGCCGACCACCTGCCGCCCTACGAGGTGTTGGACGGCGCCGCCACGCTCGCGCGCGAACCCGCGCTCAAGCCCGGGGTTGCGGGCGCGTTCTTCAATCCCGGCGATGCCTGCCTGCGGCCCGACCGCTATGTGGCCGAACTCGCGCGCATCGTGCGCGCGCATGGCGGCACGATCATCGAGGGCGCACGCATCGAGCGCATCGAGCGCGATGGCAAGCGCATCACCCGGGTGGCCACCAGCCAAGGTGCGTATCGCGGCCATGAGGTGGTGCTCGCGCTCGGGGCATGGTCGCCGCGCTTTGCGCGCATGCTCGACCTGCGCCTGCCGATCCAGCCCGGCAAGGGCTACTCGATCACCTGGACACGGCCACGCCAGTGTCCGCGCACCCCGCTCAGCCTCAAGGAACCGAGCGTGTGCGTGACGACCTGGGGTTCGGGCTACCGGCTCGGCAGCACCATGGAGTTCGCGGGCTTCGACACCAGCCTCAACCGCACCCGCCTGGAGGCGCTGCGCCGCGGCGCGGCGCAGTTCCTGCACGAGCCCGAGGGCGGCGAGAGGGTCGAGGAGTGGTACGGCTGGCGGCCGATGACCTGGGACGACCTGCCGATCCTGGGTCGCGCGCCGCACCTGGACAACCTCGTGCTCGCGACCGGGCACGGCATGCTCGGCGTGAGCATGTCGGCCGGCACCGGCTTGCTGGTGAGCGAGATCGTGGCCGGGCGCGCGCCCTCGCTCGCGATCGATGCGTACGCGCCCACGCGTTTCCACGGCCGCGCGCTGCAGGCGGCATGAGCGGCGGCCAGGGGAGTACGCGATGAGCGATTCATTCGACCTGTTGGTGCTGGGCGCGGGCTCGGGCGGCATCGCGATGGCGATCCGCGCGGCGCGCCACGGCGCGCGGGTGGCGCTGGTCGAGGCGCGCGCGCTGGGAGGCACCTGCGTCAACGTCGGCTGCGTGCCGAAAAAGGCCATGTGGCTTGCGGCCGAACTCGCGCAGGCGCAGCGCGTCGCGCAAGCAGTGGGTTTTGCGCTGCAGCCGGGCGCACTGCGCTGGGACGAGTTCATCGCGCGGCGCAGCGCCTACATCGACAACATTCACGCGAGCTATCGCCAGCGTTGCGCCGAACTCGGCATCGAACTCGTGAGTGGCCACGGTCGTTTCAGCGCGCCGCACCGCGTCGTGGTGGGCGGGCGCGAGCTGCAGGCGCCGCACGTGCTCATCGCCACCGGCGCGCAGGCGCGGCGCGAGGCGATGGCCGGCGGCGCGCTCGGCATCGACTCGGATGGCTTCTTCGCCTTGCGCGCGTGCCCGCGGCGCATCGCGATCGTCGGCAGTGGCTACATCGCGGTCGAGCTGGGCGGTGTGCTCAACGCGCTCGGCGCACAGGTCACCCTGGTCGCGCGCAGCGAGCGCCTGCTGCGCCATTTCGATCATGAGATCACCGCCGAGCTCGCGCAGGCGCTGCAGCAGCACGGCATCACGCTCGCGTTCTCGCGCCGGTTGTCGCGCGTCGAGCGGGCGGCCGATGGCTATGCCTTGCACATGGCGCAAGGGCCGGCGCTGGGTGGCTTCGATGAACTGTTGTGGGCCACCGGGCGCGTGCCCAACACGCGCGACTGTGGCCTGGAGACGACCGGGATCGCGCTCGATGCGCGCGGCTGCATCGACATCGACGCCTGGCAGAACACCAATGTGGCCGGCCACTATGCGGTGGGTGACGTGACCGACCGGGTCGAGCTCACGCCCGTCGCGATCGCCGCCGCGCGGCGACTGGCCGACCGCCTGTTCGGCGGTCAGGCCACGGCGCGGCTGGACTACTCCAACATCCCCACCGTGGTGTTCGCGCACCCGCCGGTCGCCACGGTCGGTCTGACCGAACAGCAGGCGCGCAGCGCGCATGGCGATGCGGTGCGCGTGTATCGCACCCGCTTCCGCCCGATGCTCACGGCGCTCGCCGGCGGCAGCGAGCGCACCTTCATGAAGCTCGTGTGCGTGGGCGCGGAGGAACGCATCGTCGGCATCCACCTGCTGGGCGTGGCCGCCGACGAGATCCTGCAGGGCTTCGCGGTGGCGCTCAGGATGGGTGCGCGCAAGGCCGACTTCGACGCGACCGTGGCGATCCATCCGACCTCGGCCGAGGAACTGGTGCTGATGTGAGCGCCCGCGCGCGCGTCACATGCGGAACACGCCGAAACGGCCCGGCTCGATCGGTGCGTTGATCGCGGCGGACAAGCCAAGGCCCAGCACGCGGCGCGTGTCGGCCGGGTCGATGATGCCGTCGTCCCACAGCCGTGCGGTGGCATACCAGGGATGGCCCTGGTGCTCGTATTGCGCGCGGATCGGCGCCTTGAACGCTTCTTCCTCGTCCTTGGACCAGGACTTGCCGGCGGCCTCCAGGCCATCGCGCTTGACCGTGGCGAGCACGCTCGCGGCCTGCTCGCCGCCCATCACGCTGATGCGTGCATTGGGCCACATCCACAGGAAGCGCGCGCCGTAGGCGCGCCCGCACATCGCATAGTTGCCCGCGCCGAAGCTGCCGCCGACCACCACGGTGAACTTGGGCACGTGCGAGCAGGCCACCGCGGTGACCATCTTGGCGCCATCCTTGGCAATACCCGCCTGCTCGTACTTCTTGCCGACCATGAAGCCGGTGATGTTCTGCAGGAACACCAGCGGCACGTTGCGCTGGTTGCACAGCTCGATGAAGTGCGCGCCCTTGAGCGCGCTCTCCGAAAACAGGATGCCGTTGTTGGCGATGATGCCGACCGGATAGCCGTGGATGTGGGCAAAGCCGGTCACCAGCGTCTTGCCGTAGCGCGCCTTGAACTCCTGCAACTGCGAGCCATCCACGATGCGCGCGATCACCTCGCGGATGTCGAATGGCTTGCGCGTATCGGCTGGCACGCAGCCATACAGCTCGCTCGCGGGATGCAGCGGCTCGCGCGGTTCCTGCACCGCGAGCGGCATCGGCTTGCGTCGGTTGAGGCTGGCGATGATGTCGCGCGCCAGTTCGAGCGCGTGGGTGTCGTTCTCGGCGAAATGGTCGGCCACCCCCGACACCGCGGTGTGCACGTCGGCGCCGCCGAGCGTTTCGGCATCGACCACCTCGCCGGTCGCGGCCTTCACCAGCGGCGGGCCGCCGAGGAAGATCGTGCCCTGTTCCTTGACGATGATGGTCTCGTCGCTCATCGCCGGCACGTAGGCGCCGCCCGCCGTGCACGAGCCCATCACCACCGCGATCTGGGCGATGCCGGCCGCGCTCATGCGCGCCTGGTTGTAGAAGATGCGGCCGAAGTGCTCCTTGTCGGGAAACACCTCGTCCTGCAGTGGCAGGAACGCGCCGCCCGAATCGACCAGGTAGATGCACGGCAGGTGGTTTTCGAGCGCGACTTCCTGCGCGCGCAGGTGCTTCTTCACCGTCATCGGGAAGTAGGTGCCGCCCTTGACCGTGGCATCGTTGGCGATCACCAGCACCTCGCCGCCATGCACGCGACCGATGCCCGCGATGAGGCCCGCGCACGGCGCCGCGTCGTCGTACATGCCATGCGCGGCCAGTGGTGACAGCTCGAGGAATGGCGAGCCCGGATCGAGCAGCGCGCGGATGCGTTCGCGCGGCAACAGCTTGCCGCGCTCGGTGTGGCGCGCACGCGCCTTGTCACCACCGCCCTGGGCCGCCTGCGCGAGCAGCGCGCGCCACTGTTCGGTGGCGGCCTGCAGATGGGCGGCGTTGGCGGCGAATTCGGCGGAGCGCAGATCGAGCGCGGAACGGATCACGGACATGGGGCAGCCTGCTGGCGTCAATCACATCGATGGTAGGCGATCCACGCGCGTCGCGTCACGCATGCGCCGCCCAAAAACAACATCGGCCGCGAGTGCGGCCGATGTCGTCGATCACCGATGGCGGGGCCGTCAGTGGCTTTCCTTGTGCGCGGCGTCGGCCGGGTTGTCCTTGGTCGCCTCGATCACCTTGTTGGCCGCGTCCTTGGCCTGGTCGGCCGCGGTCTGGGCCGCGTCGCCGGCAGCCTTGACCGCGTCGGCGGTGGCGGTGGCGGCGGTCGCGGCTGCATCGGCCGTGGCCTTGGCGGCGTCGGTCGCCGCATCGGCACCGGCCTGCGCGGCCTCGCTGATCTTGCGCGCGGCCTCGGCGGCTTCGGCCTTGGCCTTCTCGGCCGCAGCCTGGGCGTCGGCGGCGGCCTTGGCCGCGGCAGCCGCAGCGGCCTCCTGGGCCTGCTTGGCCTGTTCCTGGGCGCTGTCGCCGCACGCGGTCAGGGCGAGGGCGAGGGCGGCGACGAGTGCGAGCGGTTTGAGCTGTTTCATGGTGCAACGGTCTCCCAGTTGGCGCCGCCGGGATGGCGGCATCGATCGAAGGATGGGCGCTGCCGCAGACGGCGCCCGTGGATATTCGCGGTGCCGCGGCTGGCGCGCACCGCGGTCAACAAGCTCAGGGCAATTCCACCGCGATCGCGGTGGCTTCGCCACCGCCGATGCACAGTGAGGCGACGCCACGCCGCGCGCCGCGCGCGCGCATCGTGTGCACCAGCGTGACCACGAGGCGCGCACCGCTGCAGCCGATGGGATGGCCGAGCGCGCAGGCGCCGCCGTTCACGTTGACACGTTCGTGGGCGATGCCCAGGTCGTGCATCGCGGCCATGGTGACCACCGCGAAGGCCTCGTTGATTTCGTACAGGTCGACGTCGGCGGCCTTCCAGCCGGCCTTGTCGAGCACGCGGCGGATCGCATCGACCGGCGCGGTGGTGAACCATTGCGGTTCCTGGGCGTTGGTCGCGTGCGCGACGATGCGCGCGAGCGGCGCCAGGCCGCGCTGGCGCGCTTCATCGGCACTCATCACCACGGTCGCGGCGGCGCCATCGGAGATGCTCGAGGAACTGGCGGCGGTGACCGTGCCGTCCTTGGCGAAGGCCGGCTTGAGCGTGGGGATCTTGGCCGGATCGGACTTGCCCGGCTGCTCGTCGACCGCATACTCGACCTCGCCCTTGCGACCGGCCACCTTGACCGGCACGATTTCGGCCGCAAACGCACCCGCTCCAATCGCGGCCTGGGCGCGTCGCACCGATTCGGTGGCAAACGCGTCCTGCTGCTCGCGGGTGAAGCCGTACTTGCTCGCGGTGGCCTCGGCGAACACACCCATCGACTGGCCGTCATAGGGATTGGTCAGGCCATCCCAGGCCATGTGGTCGACCAGCTTGCCGTCGCCGTAGCGGATGCCCGTGCGTGCCGCGACCATATGCGGTGCATTGGTCATCGATTCCATGCCGCCGGCGACCACGATCGTGGCCGAGCCGGCCTTGACCAGGTCGTGTGCGAGCATGATCGCCTTCATGCCCGAGCCGCACACCTTGTTGATCGTGGTGCAACCGGCCGCCTTGGGCAGTCCCGCCGCGAGGGCCGCCTGGCGTGCGGGTGCCTGGCCGAGGTTGGCCGGCAGCACGCAGCCCATGATCACCTCGGATACATCCGCTGCGGCGACCCCGCCCTGTTCGAGCGCGGCCTTGATCGCGGCGGCACCGAGCGTGGGCGTGGGCACGCCCGTGAACTGGCCGAGCATGGAACCGATGGCGGTGCGCTTGGCGCCGACGATGACGATATCGGACATGGGGAATCTCCGTGATTGAGCGTGGCAGGCGTGTTGCGCCGCAATGGAAGCGGCGATTATGCGCGTGCAACCGCGTGGCCACAATCGATCGGCGGCCGCTGCCGCGCCTTGTCGCCGGACGCCGATGCGACTAGCCTCGCCCCATGCGGGGCAGGGGCCGGCAAGCTCGGGGCTGGATCGTGCGCGCGATCGCGCTCGCGCTGTGCTGCGCGGCGACCGCCCCGGCCGCGCGCGCGGTGCCCGGCACCGATGCGGTACGCTTCCACACCTTCAGCACCGCCGACGGCCTGCCACAGGCGACGGTGCGCGCGATCGCGCAGGACGCCACCGGATTCCTGTGGCTGGGCACCCAGGATGGCCTGGCGCGCTTCGACGGCTACGGTTTCCAGGTGTATCGCCACGAGCGCGACGATCCGTGGTCATTGGCGGAGAGCCATGTCACCGCGCTGGTGGCCGACACCGACGGCAGCCTGTGGGTCGGGACGCTGACCGGCGGCCTCAGCCACTACGATCCCGACCTCGACCGCTTCCGCACCTATCGCGCCGACCGTGCGCGCAGCGACACCCTGGCCTCGGACAACATCACGGCGCTGCTGCTCACGCGCGGCGGGCGCCTGTGGGTGGCCAATACCGGCGGACGGCTGCAATGGCTCGAGCGCACTGCCGACGCCCTGCACGACTCGGGCCTGGGCCAGCGTGCGGCGCTGCGCATGGTGCGCTCGATGCTGGAACTGCCCGACGGCGACCTGCTGCTGGGCACGCTCGATGGGCTGTGGCGCTTCGACGTCGCCGCGATGCGGCTGGAGCAGATCCACGCCGGTGACGGTCGCGCGCTGGACGTGTACACGCTGGCGCTGGACGCGCGTGGCCACTGGTGGGTGGGCACGGCCGATGCCGGCATGCTGCATTTCGATGCGGGCGGCAACCTGGTCGCGCGCTATCGCCATGATCCGGATGCCCCGCCCGGCCGGGCACTGCACGACGATGCGGTGCGCGCGCTGCTGTTCGATCCCGACGGCTCGCTGTGGATCGCGGGCGACGGCCACGGCCTGGCGCGCATGGATCCCTCTGGAGTGGGCTTCACGCGCTACACCCACGACCCGGCCAAGCCCGACAGCGTCGCCGCCAACCGCCTGTACGTGCTCGTGCGCGAGCGCAGCGGCACGCTCGTGGTCGGCTCGTGGACCAACGGCTTCAGCATCCACGATCCGCGCACGCAGGCCTTCGTCCACATCGAGAGCGTCGCCGGCGATCCGCGCACCTTGCCGGCGCGGCCGGTGACCGGCCTGCATGCCGATGCCGACGGCACGCTGTGGCTGGGCATGACCGAGGCCGGCGGCCTCGTGCAGTTGGATCCCGCGCGTGGCGTCGTGCGCCGGTTCAAGCACGACCCGGACCGGCCCGGTAGCCTCGCGCACGACTTCGTGCGCCACGTCACACGCGGCCGCGACGGCAGCCTGTGGGTGTCGACGATAGGCGGCGGCATCGATCGCCTGCCGCCACAGGGCAACGAGTTCGAGCACCACCGCCACGACCCGGCCGATCCGGCCAGCCTCGCCTCGGACTCGGTACTGGGCTACTACGAGGACAGCCAGGGCACGCAATGGATCGCCACCAACGACCGCGGTGTGGACGAGCGCTGCGCCGGGTGCAGCGGCTTTCGCCACCATGCCCACGATCCGGCGCTGCCCGACAGCATTTCCGACAACACCGTGAGCGCGGTGCTGCAGACGCGTGACGGCAGCCTGTGGTTCGCCACGCGCGGCGGCCTCGACCGCTACGATCGCGCCAGCGGCCGCTTCGAGCACCTGCGTGCGCGCAGTGACGATCCATCCTCGCTCAGCTCCAATTCGATCAGCACGCTGTTCGAGGACAGTCACGGCAACCTGTGGATCGGCACCCAGGGCGGCGGGCTCAACCGGCGCATCGCGCATGCCGACGGCAGCTCCTCGTTCGAGGTCATCGACACCAGTGACGGGCTCGCCGCCGGCGCGATCGGCACCATCGTCGAGGACGGCCAAGGCCGGATCTGGGTGTCGACCACGGTCGGCATCAGCCGTATCGACGCGCAGCGCCGCGTCGTCAACTTCAGTGGCCGCGACGGCGTGCAGGGGCTGGGCTACTGGACCAACTCGGGCGCCTTGCTGCCGGACGGGCGCATCGCCTTTGGCGGCCTCGATGGCGCCACCCTGTTCGATCCGGCCCATGTGGCGGGACGGCCGGTGCCCACGCCGATGGTGGTCGACCTGCTGTTGCGCAACGTGCCCGTGCACATGCGCTGGCGTGATCCGCGTTCGCCGCTGCTGGCCAGCCTGTGGCGTGGTGGCCATGTGCAGCTGGCACACGACCAGAGCAATGTCACCTTCGAGTTCAGCGCGCCCAGCTTCGGTGACACCGGCAGCGTGCAATACGCGTACCGGCTTGACGGCCACGACGCGCAGTGGATCCAGACCAGCGCCGCGCGGCGCTTTGCCACCTACACCGACCTGCCGGCCGGCGACTACGTGCTGCAGCTGCGCGCGCGCAACGACGGCGGCGACTGGAGCGAGCCGCCGGTGTCGATCGACGTGTCGGTGGCGCCGGCGCCATGGTGGTCACCCTCGGCGTGGGCCTTGTATGGCTTGATGGCGGTCGCGCTGGTGCTGCTGGTGAGCTGGCGCGTGCGCAGCAACTTGCGTCGGCGGCGCGCGGTGCAGGAGTCCATCCGCAGCAGCGAGGAGCGGCTCAAGCTTGCGCTGTGGGGCAGTGGCAGCGAGTTGTGGGACGTCGACCTGGCCAGCGGCAGCATGCACCGCGACAACCAGCTCGCCCATCTCGCGGTCAGCCACGATGCACTCGACGCGGGGCTGGAAGCGTACCGGTCTTATGTCCATCCCGATGACATCGAGCGCTTCGAGCAGGCGTTGACCGCCCACCTGCGCGGCGACATGCCCGCATTCGAGGCGAGTTTCCGCACACTCGACACACAGCGGCAGTGGGTGTGGGTGCTCGCGCGTGGGCGCGTGGTCGCCCGCGACGCGGGCGGCAGGCCGCAGCGTCTGAGCGGCACCACGTCCGATGCCAACGCCCTGAACCAGGCGCTGGCGGCGTTGCGCACGCTCAATGAGCAGCTGGAGTCGCGCGTCGAGCAACGCACCGCGGCGCTGCAGAATGCCAACGCCGAGCTGCGCAGCACGCTGGAGCAACTGTCGATCGCGCAGCGCCAGTTGTTCGAAGCCGAAAAGCTCGCCTCGCTGGGTGGCCTGGTGGCGGGCATCGCGCACGAGATCAACACGCCCCTGGGCATCGGCGTGACCGCCGCCTCGCACCTGCAGGAGGAGGCGCAGCGCCTGTCGCAGCACATCGCCGGCGGGGACCTGGATGCCGACGAACTGGCCCGCTTCGAGCGCACCGCGCGCGAGAGCGCGCAGATGATCCTGCGCAACCTGCAGCGCGCCGACCGCCTGGTCAAGAGCTTCAAGCAGGTCGCGGTGGACCAGTCGAGCGAGGAACGGCGCGTGGTCGACCTCGGCATCTGCCTCAACGAGATCCTCACCACGCTCGGGCCGAGCCTGAAGAAGACGCCACACCGCGTGGAACTGCACTGCCCATCCGGCATCGTGGTCGAAACCGCGCCCGGTGCGCTGTACCAGATCGTGTCCAATCTCGTGATGAACAGCCTCACGCATGCGTTCACGGCCGATGTCGCCGGCACCATCACGATCACGGTGCGTCTCGACGATGGCGTGGTGTGCATCGACTTCGGCGACGACGGCCGCGGCATGGGCGAGGCCGTGCGCGCGCGCATCTTCGAGCCATTCTTCACCACGCGGCGCGGCCAGGGCGGTTCCGGTCTGGGCATGCATATCGTCTACAGCCTCGTCACCCAGGTACTGCACGGCCAGATCGAGTGCGACAGCGCACCGGGCGCGGGCACGCGCTTCACGCTGCGCTTCGGCAAGGATGCAGGCCGACCGGCAGGCTGAATCCGGGGCGGATGCGTCAATCGGGCAGTTCGCGCCGCAGCGCGAGTGCGGCGTCCCAGTGGTCCATGAGGCAGTCGACCACGTCCGGGGCGAACTTCTTGCCGCGTTGTTCAAGCATGTAGCCGCGGATCCGCGCGGGTTCCCATGCCTGCTTGTAACAGCGCTCGCTGCCCAGCGCATCGAACACGTCGGCCACCATGGTGATGCGACCGCCCAGCGGGATGGCCGGGCCGACCAGTCCGTGCGGATAGCCGCTGCCGTCCCAGTTCTCGTGGTGCGAGGCCGCGATCTCGGCGGCCAGCTGCAGCACCGGCTGGCGCGATTGCCCGAGCAGCTGGGCCCCCAGCGCCGCGTGCGTGCGCATGATCGCGGCTTCCTCGCTGGTGTGCGCGCCACGCTTGTTGAGGATCGTGTCGGGAATGCCGATCTTGCCGATGTCGTGCAGGGGTGCGGCGTGGCGCAGCAGCTCGCAGTACTTGTGCGGCAGGCCGAGCGCGCGACCGAACAGCTGGGCGAGGCAGCCCACGCGGTGCACGTGGCGCGCGGTTTCCTGTGAGCGCGTTTCGGCCGCGCCCGCGAGCAGGTACACCATCTCCTGCTGTGAGGTCAGCAGTTCCTCGTGCAGGTGCAGGTTGTCGAACGCGATCGACACGTTGGTACAGAACAGCTCGATGAGCTTGAAGTCCAGTGCCGACAGGTTCCATGCCTCGCCCACGAACAGCAGGCTCTCGGCCTGCTGGCTGTCGGTGAAGTGCAGCACATAGTGGTCGCGGTCGAAGTGGTGGCTCTTGTCGCGGTAGGCGTCGCGCATCGCGTTCACGATCGCGGGTGGCAGCGCGGTGGCGGCATCGTCATGCTGCAGGCGACGGTAGTCGCCACTGGTCGCGGCGATGTGGAAATGCTCGCCGCTGGTGCCGTCGCGGTCGACGGTGCAGTACAGCGCGCCGCGCTCCAGCCCGACCAGCGCGGTCAACTGCTCGAGCACGGCGTTGGCGAACTCGCGCGTGTCGTGCTGGGCGAAAATGCGCGCCGAACTGCGGATGACATTCTCGAGGCCGACCTTGTGCGCCTCGATCGCGCGCATGTCGCGATACGCACGCAGCGCCGCGTACAGCGTGGTGGTGAGGCGCGAGGCGGTGAGCTCGGTCTTGTCCTTGTAGTCGTTGATGTCGTAGGTGGCGACGACTTCCTGCTCGGGCGCCTGGCCGGCCTGGCCGGTGCGCAACACGATGCGCACGAAGGCGTTGCCGAGTTCCTCGCGGATCGTGCGCACGAGGGTGAGTCCGGCCTGCTCGGATTCCATCACCACATCGAGCAGCACCACCGCGATGTCGGGGTGGTCCACGAGCAGTTGGCGTGCCTGCGCCGCGCTGTACGCACTGAGGAACTCGAGCGGGCGGTCGGCGAAGCGGAAGTTCCCGAGCACCAGGCGCGTGACGTCGTGCACCTCGGGCTCATCGTCGGCGATGAGCACCTTCCAGGTCGCGGCTGCCTCGCGCATCGCGAGCGGACTCAATGGCGGACCTTGCGGCTCCTTGCCCACACCGACCCCCTCGTTGGTGGACGGGAGCCAGTGTACTCCGCCTGCGCCGGCGGATGACCCGCGCGGCGGCCGCGTGACGCGGGTCCGGGGCGGCTGGGGCGGCCGGAACCGGTGGGCGGATCGCACCCGCCGGCGCCTCCCGGCGGCCCCGACCCGGCACCGCGCGCCGCTGCCGAAACCCGCGTCGTGGCGCGGTTTCGGGGGCATGCCGCGAGCGCGTGCGAACCGCACCTCGGGAGGGTGTGGGGGTGGTTGCGGGGCGACCGCGCGTGGCGGCGGGTGCCGCCGCGGCCACCGTCAACATGTGCAACATCGCGACGCTGCGCAGCGACACCGCCGCCGCGGCGCGCCTCAGGACTTGCCGTGGAACAGCTCGCGCCCGATCAGCATGCGGCGGATTTCGTTGGTGCCGGCGCCGATCTCGTAGAGCTTGGCGTCGCGCAGGATCCTTCCGGTCGGAAACTCGTTGATGTAGCCGTTGCCGCCCAGCGACTGGATCGCTTCCAGCGCCACCTGCACCGCACTGCGCGAGGCGTGCAGCAGGCACGAGGCCGGGTCGATGCGCGAACGCGCGCCGGCATCGTAGTTCTGCGCGACGAGATAGGCATACGCGCGCGAGGATTGCAGCGCGGTGTACATGTCGGCCACCTTGGCCTGCATGATCTCGAAGGTGCCGATGGGTGCGTTGAACTGCTTGCGCTCGCGCACATAGGGCAGGGTGATGTCGAGCGCCGCCTGCATCAACCCGATCGGGCCACCCGACAGCACCAGGCGCTCGGTGTCGAGCCCGCTCATGAGCACGCGCACGCCCTCGTTGACCTCGCCGATGCGGTTGTCGTCGGGAATCTCGCAGTTGTCGAACACCAGCTCGCAGGTATTGCTGCCGCGCATGCCGAGCTTGTCGAGCTTCTGCGCGGTACTGAAGCCGGGCATGCCCTTCTCGACGATGAACGCGGTCATGCAGCGGCTGCCGGCCGGGCGGTGCGCCGTGCGCATGTACACGAGCAGCACATCGGCATCCGGGCCGTTGGTGATCCACATCTTGCTGCCAGTGGCGATCCAGCGATCGCCCTTGCGCTCGGCACGGCAGGCCATCGAGCCGACCACATCCGAGCCGGCGCCGGGCTCGCTCATGGCCAGCGCGCCGACGAACTCGCCGCTGCACAGCTTGGGCAGGTACTTCTGCTTCTGCGCCGGGCTCGCATTGTGGAAGATGTTGTTGATGCACAGGTTGGAGTGCGCGCCGTAGGACAGGCCGATCGAGCCCGATGCGCGCGAGATCTCCTCCATCGCGACCAGGTGCGCGAGATAGCCCAGGTCCGACCCGCCGTATTCGCCGCCGACCGTGATGCCGAGCAGGCCCAGTTCGCCGAACTTGCGCCACAGGTCGGACGGGAAGGCGTTGTCACGGTCGATCAGGTCCGCGCGCGGCGCGATCTCCTTGTCCGCGAATGCGCGCACGCTCTCGCGCAACAGGTCAAGTTCTTCACCAAGGGGAAATGGACGCATGCTGCGGGCTCGTGGCGGCGGGTGGAGGGTGCGGATGCGCCGCGCGCATCCACGCGCACTGTGCCACAGCGGCGCGGTGCGTTGCACCAACGCCGGCCGCGGCGTCGCGTATCATGCGCGGCTCGGCCGGCCGCCGCAGGCGGGCCTGCAACGACACAGCGGAGTGGATCATGGCGGGACAATGGGCGGGCCGGCTCGCAGCGGTCGCAGCGATCACACTGGGCATGGTCGCCGGCGTGCCGGCGGCGCGTGCGCACACCGATGCCGTGGCCGCGGCACCCGTGTACATCGTCACCTCGGCCGACACCTGGCAGGGGATCCAGGCGATCGCGCAGGCCGCGCAGCAGCGGCGCGGCGCGGGCGGCCAGGCGCTCGTGATCGCCAGGGTCGCGGCCGACCAGCTCGATGCCGTGGCCGGCTACGTGCACGAGCACGAGCAGCGCTGTGGCGGCTTCTTCGCCTTCGAGTCGCTGGCCGCGGCCGAAGCCTTCGTGGCCAACGACCGCAGTGCCGATGCCATCGCCTTGCCGCTGGGTGGTATCTACACCGTCGATAACCACGCCACGGTCGACCCCTGGCTCGACCAGGTGGCCGAGGCGAACATCCACGCCACCATCACCAGCCTGTCGGCGTTCCGCAACCGCTACTACGCCAGCAGCTACGGCCAGCAAGCCGCCGAATGGATCCGCGACAGCTGGCAGGCGCTGGCCGCCGGACGCAGTGACGTGACGGTCGAGCTGTTCACCGACTGCAGCACCTGCTCGACCCAGCCGTCGGTGATCATGACGCTGCAGGGCCACGAACTGGCGGATGACGTGGTGGTGGTGGGCGGGCACCTGGACTCGATCAACCAGTCCGGTGGCGGCAGCCAGCAACTCGCGCCCGGAGCCGACGATGACGCCTCGGGCATCGCCACCATCACCGAGATCGCGCGCATCGCGCTGGCCAGCGGCTGGCAACCGCGCCGCACCATCAAGTTCATGGGCTACGCCGCCGAAGAGGTCGGCCTCAACGGGTCCGAGGCCATCGCGGCGAGCTTTGCCGCCGACGGCATCAACGTGGTCGGTGTGCTGCAACTGGACATGACCAACTACAAGGACGGCACCGCCTACGACATGCAGCGCATCAGCGACCATTCCAACAGCGCGCTCAAGGCCTATTTCGGCGACCTGTTCGCCGCCTACCTCACGCCGCGCGGGCTGGTGCTGAGCGATCTGGCCTGCGGCTACGGCTGCTCCGACCATGCCTCGTGGACCGCGCAGGGGTTTCCGGCCGGCATGATGTTCGAGGCCGGTCGCCCGCGCACGCCGGGCAATCCCTGGGACCTGGGCGACTTTCCCTACATCCACACCAGCGGCGACACGCTCGCGAACATGGACAACTCGGCCCAGCACAGCGTCAAGTTCGCCCAGTTCGGCCTCGCTTTCATCGGTGAGCTGGGCAAGACCCACGAGCCCGAGCTGCCGCCCAACGAGGCGCCGAGCGCGGCTTTCAGCTACACCCGCAACGGCATGAGCGTGCAGTTCACGGACGCATCCAGCGACAGCGACGGTACGATCGTGGCCCGCTTGTGGGATTTTGGCGACGGCAGCACTTCGACCGCCAGCAACCCGCTCAAGACCTGGACCGCGGTGGGTACCTGGCCGGTATCGCTCACCGTGACCGACGATGGCGGCCTGCCCAACCTGCACATCGAGTCGGTGCAGGTGGACAACGGCACGGTGGTGCTCGCCAATGGCGTCGCCCAGGCGGGCCTGCCGGCCTTGCAGGGCGCCGACCAGGACTTCACGCTCGATGTGCCGGCCGGTGCCAGCGGACTGCAGTTCACGCTCACCGGCGTGGCCGGCGAGGACGCCGACATCGAGGTGAGCTTCGCAGGCCAGGTGCGCTGCAGCGGGCAGGGCGCGACCGCAAACGAGGCCTGCGCGATCGCCGACCCGCCCGACGCGGGCACCTGGCAGGTGCGCGTGCATGCCTACAGCGCGTTGTCCGCATTCAGCATCGTCGGCGCCTTCGCGCCGCAGGACGATACGATCTTCGCCGACGGCTACGAGCTCTGACGCCGGCATCCGCATGGGTCGGGGCCGCCGCCGGGCGCCAGCAACGACGGCGGATGGTGGGCGGTGGCCGTGATCCGCGCCGCTGCGTGCCATTCCGGCCGTGTGCCAGCCGGTCAGCGGCCGTCGACGCCGTCGCGGAAGATGGCGTCGTAGGTCTCCTGCAACGCGCAGTCGTCGCGCCACGCCGCGCGCACGGATGCGTCGATGTCGACGATCGCGGCATGCGCGAGCTGGCCCATGGTCGGGTACATGCTGGCGCGCTGCTCGATCATCACGATGCCGAAGAAGCCGGCGTCGAAATCGACCCACGGCGCGTAGCCGAACTTGCCGATGCTCGACACCGCGGCCTGTGCCGGGGGCGGCGGGAACGGTTCGATCCACGCGCCGATGCCATAGGCATGGCGGCCGTCGGCGCCCGGTGGTGAGTAGCCGAGCACGGCGGTGCCGGTCTGGTCGGTCTTGAAGATGGCCAGCGCCTGCGGCGACAGCAGGCGCCTGCCGTTGCCGACGCCATCGCCCAGCAACATGGCGAGCACCCTGGCATAGTCGGGCAGGCTCGCGCGCGCGCCGCCCGCGATGCGGTAGTTCTGGGTCGGGCCCAGTCCCTGCCAGTCGATGCCGGTCGCACCCAGTGGCATGCCCAGGTCGGCGCTCCAGCCGGCCTGCCAGTCCTGGCCGCTGCGCACCGCCGCGACCTGGCCACCGATCTGCATCGAAATGCCGCCATAGGCGAAGTACGCGCCCGGTGGCGGGAAGGTCAGGTCCATGTGTTGCGCGATCCAGTCCACCGCTTGGGCGAGGGTGATCGGCAGGCTGAGGATCGCGCTGTCCTCGTCATCGCCATAGCCCGCGGTATGCGAGAACATCTGCCGCATCGTCATCGTGCCCTTGATGCCGCCGAACTGGGGCAGGTAGGTCGACAGTGGCGTGTCGAGGTCGAGCAGTCCCCGATCGGCCAGTTGCAGGATGCGCACGCCGGATAGCAGCTTGCTGGCCGAGGCCAGCGCCACGCGCGTGGTGTCGTCGTAGGCGCTCGTGCCACCACCCGCGTGCAGGTACTGCTTGAGCAGCAGGCCGCGCGGGGTGCCAATGGCCAGGCCCGCATCGGTCACGCCCGCGTCCTGCATCAGCGTCTGGGTGCGGAGGACGGCTGCGCTGAAGTCGCAGCTGTCGGCATGGGCCGCGGCGGCACACAGCGTGGCACACAGGGCGGCAAGGAGGCTGCGCATGGCGGGTATCCGTCGCTGGCAAGGACCGGCCTGGATAACGCGGCAGGCGCATTCGCGTTGACCGCCGCCAGGGCAAACAGTACAATTTTGGTCCTCTTTTGCGGCCGCCAGCGGTACCGCCCCATGCTCCGCGTCAGCAAGCTCACCGACTACGCCACGGTGGTGATGGCCAGCCTCATCGATGTCGATGACGGCGTGCTCAGCGCGCAGGCGCTGGCCGAACGCACCCGGCTGGAGCCGACCACGGTGAGCAAGCTGCTCAAGCAACTCGCCCAGGCCGGCCTCGTGGTCGCCACGCGTGGCGCCAGCGGGGGCTACCGGCTGGCGCGCGCGGCCGCGGCGATCTCGGTGGCCGACATCGTGGTGGCGATGGAGGGCCCGATCGGCATGACCGAGTGCGGTGCGCGCCGTGGCGGCTGCGACCATGAGCTGCATTGCGGCACGCGCGTGAACTGGCAACGCATCAACCGCGTCATCGTCGAGGCGCTGCAGGGCGTGAGCCTGGCCGACATGGCGCGGCAGCCGCCGCCGCGGCGCAGCGCCACCGCGCTGCAGGCCGCACGCGCCTGAACTCCCGACGGAATCCCCGCCCCATGGCCACCCGACCCGCCGACCTGCCGCTGCCCCCGCCGTTGCCCGCAGCCACCTCCGCCAAGGACAACGCGGTGGTCGAGGCCGCGCTCAGCCGTCGCTACGACGCCGGATTCGTTACCGACATCGAGAGCGAGAGCCTGCCGCCGGGCCTCGACGAGGACGTGGTGCGCGCGATCTCGCAGCGCAAGGACGAGCCGGAGTGGATGACCCAATGGCGCCTGCAGGCCTATCGCCACTGGCTGACGATGGCCGCGCCGCAGTGGGCCAAGCTGCGGCTCGGGCCGATCGACTTCCAGGCGATCAGCTACTTCTCGCGCCCGAAGAAGCAGCCGAAGTCGTTGGCCGAGGTCGACCCCAAGCTGCTGGAAACCTACGACAAGCTCGGCGTGCCGCTGCACGAGCGCGCCAAGCTCGCGGGCGTGGCGGTCGATGCGGTGTTCGACTCGGTCTCGGTCGGCACCACCTTCCAGAAGGAGCTGGCCGCGGTCGGCGTGATCTTCACCTCGATGAGCGATGCGATCCGCAGCCATCCCGAACTCGTGCGCAAATACCTGGGGTCGGTGGTGCCGCAGGGCGACAACTACTTCGCGGCGCTCAACTCGGCGGTGTTCTCCGACGGCTCGTTCGTGTTCATTCCCAAGGGCGTGAAGTGCCCGATGGAGCTGTCGACCTACTTCCGCATCAACGCGGGCCACACCGGCCAGTTCGAGCGCACGCTCATCATCGCCGAGGAAGGCGCGAGCGTGTCCTACCTGGAAGGCTGCACCGCGCCGATGCGCGACGAGAACCAGCTGCACGCGGCGGTGGTGGAACTGGTCGCGCTCGACGATGCGAGCATCAAGTATTCGACCGTGCAGAACTGGTACCCGGGCGACGAAAACGGCGTCGGCGGCATCTACAACTTCGTCACCAAGCGCGGCGAATGCCGCGGACCCCGCTCGCGCATCGTGTGGACCCAGGTCGAGACCGGCTCGGCGATCACCTGGAAGTATCCCAGCTGCGTGCTGCGCGGCGACGACTCGGTCGGCGAGTTCCATTCGGTGGCGCTGACGCACCACTGCCAGCAGGCCGACACCGGCACCAAGATGATCCACATCGGCCGCAACACCAAGTCCAAGATCGTGTCCAAGGGCATCAGCGCCGGACGCGGCCAGAACACCTACCGCGGCCTGGTCAAGGTCGAGAAGGGCGCCGACGGCGCGCGCAACCACACCCAGTGCGACTCGCTGCTGATCGGCAAGAAATGTGGTGCGCACACCTTTCCGTACATCGAGGTCAAGAACCCGGGCGCGATCGTCGAGCACGAGGCCACCACCTCGAAGATCTCCGAGGACCAGATGTTCTACTGCCGCGCGCGCGGCATCGGCGAGGAAGACGCGGTGTCGATGATCGTCGACGGCTTCTGCAAGCAGGTGTTCCGCGAGCTGCCGATGGAGTTCGCGGTCGAAGCCAAGAAGCTGCTCGAAGTGAGCCTCGAAGGAGCGGTCGGATGAGCGCGCACGCATCCGCCGCCTCGCCACCGCCCACCCGCGTCGCGATCACCACCGGAAACCCGTCATGCTGACCATCGACAACCTCCACGTCCGCGTCGCCGGCAAGGAAATCCTCAAGGGCCTGTCACTGCAGGTCAACGCGGGCGAGGTGCACGCGCTCATGGGGCCCAACGGCGCCGGCAAGTCCACGCTCGGCAACGTGCTGGCCGGGCGCGACGGCTACGAGGTCACCCAGGGCACGGTGACCTATGACGGACGCAACCTGCTCGAACTCGAACCCGAGGCGCGCGCCGCTGCTGGCGTGTTCCTCGCCTTCCAGTACCCGGTCGAGATCCCGGGCGTCAACAACACCTACTTCCTGCGCACCGCGCTCAACGCCCAGCGCAAGGCGCGCGGCGAGGGCGAGCTGGACACGATGCAGTTCCTCAAGCGCGTGCGCGAGAAGCTCGCGGTGCTGCACCTCAAGGACGAGCTGCTGCATCGCGCGGTCAATGCGGGCTTTTCCGGCGGCGAGAAGAAGCGCAACGAGATCTTCCAGCTCGCGCTGCTGGAGCCGCGCCTGGCGATCCTCGACGAGACCGACTCGGGGCTCGACATCGACGCCCTCAAGATGGTCGCCGACGGCGTCAACTCGATGCGCGATCCCGCGCGCGCGTTCCTGGTCGTGACCCACTACCAGCGCCTGCTCGACTACATCGTGCCCGACCGCGTGCACGTGCTGGCCGATGGCCGCATCGTCGAGTCGGGCGACGCCGACCTCGCGCGCAAGCTCGAGGAGCACGGCTACGCCTGGATCGCCGAACGGCGCGTGGCCGGGGCCGCCTGATGGCCACGCCCCTGTTCGACGAGCTTGCGCGCGGCGATGCGGTGCAGCGCGCCGAATCCTGGCGCTACAGCCGCAATGCGCTGCGCGCGCTGTCGCAACTGGATTTCGCCCCTGCCGCCGCCAGCGCCGCGCCCGCCGCGCCGTTGCGCGCGCAGTACGAATGGCCGCAGACGCAGGGGCATCGGCTGGTGTTCGTCAATGGCCGGTTCGTGCCCGCACTGTCGGATCCGCCGGGGCCGGGTTGCCGCATCGAGCAGGGCGCCGACGGTTGCACGCTGCAGCTGGTGGCGGCCGGTGCGCTCGCGCACGTGGTGCACGTGGCCCTGCCCGGCGCGGGCGCAACGCGCTGGCAGGCGCGCCTGCAGCTCGTCGCCAGCGCGCCGGGCACGCGGCTCATCGAGCAGCACGTGGCGGCCGAGGGCGCCGACGTGCTCGGCGTGTTCGACTTCGATCTCGCGCTGGCCGAGCGCGCCGGGCTCGAACTGGTCTCGCTCGGCGACCTGCCCGGCAACGCCTCGCTGCTGCGGCGGACCACGGCCACGCTCGCGCGCGAGGCGCAGCTGCACGCGACCCACGCGGTGTTCGGCGGCCGCCTGCAACGGCTCGAGCTGGGCGTGGCGATCGCCGGCGACCGCGCGCGCCTGCGCTCGCGTGGCGTGTTCGTGCTGCGCGGGCGCGAGCATGCCGACCTGCAGCTGGACATCGGCCACGCCGCACGTGACAGTAGCTGCGAGGTGCTGTGGCGCGGCGTCGCCGACCAGCGCGCGCGCGGCATCTTCCACGGCGGCATCACGGTCGAGGCCGGCGCCGACGGCACCGATGCCCAACTCAGCAACAAGAACCTGCTGCTGTCGGCCCTGGCCGAGATCGACACCAAGCCCGCGCTGGTGATCCATGCCGACGAGGTCAAGGCCGCGCATGGCGCGACCGTGGGCCAGATCGACGAGCGGGCGCTGTTCTACCTGCGTTCGCGCGGCATCACGCTGGCGGCCGCGCGGCGCATGCTGGTGGCGGCGTTTTGCGCCGAGGCGCTGGCCGGCATCGACGACGCGGGCGTGCGCGAGCAGCTCGCGCAGCGCGCGGCGGCGCACCTGCCGGCGCCCGAGGCCGGCGCATGAAGGCATCCGCGGCGAGCGTGGCCGGGTTCGACGTGGCGCGCGTGCGCGCCGACTTTCCGCTGCTCGCGCGGCGCGTGCACGACAAGCCGCTGGTGTACTTCGACAGCGCCAACACCGCGCAGAAGCCCGTGGGCGTGATCGAGGCGGTCGACCGCTACTACCGCCAGTTCAACGCCAACGTTGCGCGCGCGGTGCACCAGCTCGGTGCCGAGGCGACCAGCGCCTACGAGGGCGCACGCGACCGCCTCGCGCGCTTCATCAACGCCGCCTCGCGCGAGGAGGTCGTGCTGACCAGTGGCACCACCCAGGCGATCAATCTCGTGGCCTGGAGCTGGGCCTTGCCGCAACTGCAACCCGGCGACGAGATCCTCGTGAGCACCATGGAGCACCATGCCAACATCGTGCCGTGGCAGCTCGTGTGCGAGCGCAGCGGCGCGCGGCTCAAGGTGGCGCCGATCGATGCGCGCGGCGAACTCGCCCTCGATGCGTTCGTCGCCGCGCTCACGCCCGGCGTCAAGCTCGCGGCGGTCACGCATGTGTCCAACGTGCTCGGCACCATCAACCCGATCGCCGAACTCGCGCGCGCGACGCGCCGGCGCGGCATTCCGCTGCTGGTCGACGGCTCGCAGGCCGCGCCGCACCTCGCGGTGGACGTGCGCGCGCTCGGCTGCGATTTCTACGCGCTGACCGGCCACAAGCTGTTCGGCCCGACCGGCACCGGCGCGCTGTGGGCGCGCGCCGAACTGCTCGAGCGCATGCCGCCGCTGTTCGGTGGCGGCGAGATGATCGACGAGGTGCGCTTCGAGGGCACCACCTTCGCAGCGCCGCCGCACCGCTTCGAGGCCGGCACACCCAACATCGCCGGCTTCGTCGGTCTCACCGCGGCGCTCGACTACCTGGACGGGCTCGGCCATGTCGCGGTGCAGGCGCACGAGGCCGCGCTGCTGGAGCATCTGACGCAGGCCCTGCGCGCGCTGCCGGGCGTGCGCATCTTTGGTGAAGCCGCGCACAAGGTGCCGGTGGTGTCGTTCCTCGTCGATGGCGCGCACGCGCACGACCTCGCCACGCTGCTCGACCACGAGGGCATCGCGCTGCGCTCGGGCCACCACTGCGCGCATCCGCTCATGCGTTTCCTCGGCGTGCCAGCGACGCTGCGTGCCTCGCTGGCGTTCTACAACACCCACGCCGAGATCGAGCAGTTCGTGGCGGCGCTCACACGCGTACGGCGCCTGCTCGCATGAGCACGGCCGCCGGCCACGGGCGCCTCGCGCCGGAGCTGCGTTTCCGTCGCGCCGGCGACGCCGACGTGGCCGCGCTCGTGGCCCTGGTGGAATCGGCCTACCGCGGCGACGCCAGTCGTCAGGGCTGGACCACCGAAGCCGACCTGCTCGATGGCCAGCGCATCGACGCGCAAGGAATCGCCGAGGCGCTCGCCGCGGCCGACAGCCGCATCGTGCTCGTCGAGCGCGATGGCGAACTGCTCGGCTGCGCGCACCTGCAGCGGGGCGATGGCCACGCCTACTTCGGCATGTTCGCGGTGCGCCCGCAACTGCAAGGCGGCGGCATCGGCGGCGCCTTGCTCGAAGAGTGCGAGCGCATCGCGCGCGAAGAACTGGGCTGTGTGCGCATCGCGATGACGGTGATCAGCCTGCGTGATGAACTCATCGCCTGGTACGAGCGCCGCGGCTACCGGCGCAGCGGCCGCTACAAGGCGTTCCCGTACGGCGATGCGCGCTTCGGCCTGCCACGGCGCGACGACCTGCGATTCGAATGGCTCGACAAGCCGCTGGCGCCGGTGGTGGCGCCGCGGCCGGGCCAGCTGCCAGCGAGGTGAGGTGATGGAGTGGGTGCGCGTGTGCACGACTGGCGAGTTGCTCCCGGGCGAATACCAGGTGGCGTGGGATGGCGACACGCCGATCGCGGTGATCAACCTCGACGGCGAACTGTATGCGATCGAGGACGTGTGCACCCATGACGGCGGCGAGCTCACCGGCGGCGTGATCGAGGGCCGCCAGATCGAGTGTCCGCGCCACGGGGCGCGCTTCGACATCATGACCGGCGCGGTGCTGCGTCCGCCCGCGACCGTGCCGATCGCGACGTTCCCGGTGCGGGTCGAGGACGGCGTGGTCTACACCCGCGACGACCGCGGCGACTGAGGCACCTGCGCCGGCGGCCCGCGCTCAGCTCGCGGGCAGGCGCACGATCGCGCGCAGGCCGCGGCCGTTGTGGCCATGGGCGAAGCCGAGCGTGCCGCCGTGGCGCTCGGCGATGCGCAGCACGATTGCCAGGCCCAGTCCCGAACCCACGCGCGCCGCCTCGGGCGGGCGGAAGAAACGCTCGCCCAGGCGCGGCCACCACTGTTCGGCCACGCCCGGGCCCGAGTCCTCGACCGCGACCACCACGGTGCGCAGTTCCTGCGCCACCGACACCGTCACCGAGCCGTGTTCACCGGCGTGGTTGAGGGCGTTGTCGACGAGGTTGACCAGTGCCTCGCGCAGCATCACCGCATCGCCCTGCACGACGGCGCCGGTGTGGCGGCCCTCGTAGCCGAGGTCGATGTGTTGGCTCAGCGCGTCGGGTACGCGTTCGGCGACGTAGTCACGCGCGAGGTGGGCGAGGTCGACGCGCGTGAACGCCGGATGCTCGCCCGCCTGCGTGCGCGCGAGTGTGAGCAGCTGGCCCGCCGCGCGCCCCGCGCCGGCCGACAGCCGCTCGACGTGGGCCAGCGCCGCGCGCACGCTTTCGGGGCGCGGATCGGCCAGCGCGCGCTCGGCCTGCAGGCGCAGACCCGCCAGCGGCGTGCGCAACTGGTGGGCGGCGTCGGCGATGAAGCGCTCCTGCAGTTCGAGCAGCGTGCGCAGCCGCTGCAGCAGCGCGTCGATGGTCTGGGTGAGCGGGCGAATCTCGCTGGGCACCTTGTCCTGGTCGAGCGGGGCGAGGTCGCGTGCGCGGCGCTGTTCGAGCTGCTCGACCAGCGGATCGAGCAGGCGCAGGCCGCGGCTCACGCCGACCCACACCAGCGCCAGCACGATCGCGATGAGCAGCAGCACCACCGGCAGCGCGCCGACCAGGATCTCGCGCGCGAGCGCGCGCCGCGCGCGCAGGCCCTCGGCCACCGAAATGATGATCGTGGCATCGGCGGCGGCATCGTGCAGCGCCAGCGAGGCCATGCGCAGCGATTGCCCGTCCACCGTCACCGACTCCAGGCGTGGCGCGGCGCCGGTGGCGGGCGGTGTCGCGGGCAGGGGCAGGTCGCGGTTGGCCGCGAGTACGCCATGCTGCAGGCTGCGCACGCTGTACCAGGTCGGGTCGTCGGTCTCCGACTCCATGAGGATGCGCACCTGCGGGCTCAGCGCCTCGCTGCCGGCGTCGCTGTGGGCCATGCGCTCGAGCGCGCGCGCGGTTTCGACCAGCGAACGGTCGAAGTTGAGGTTGGCGTAATGCAGCGCGAGCACGTAGATCAGCGCGCCGCTGCCGATCCAGGCCAGCGCCAGCGGCACCGCGAGGATCGTGAGCAGGCGCCGGCGCAGGCTAGGCACGCGCGCCATCGTCCTCTTCCAGCAGGTAGCCGAGGCCGCGTGCGGTGCGGATGCGCGCGCCGCTGCCCTCGAGCTTGCGGCGCAGCCGGTACACGGCGATGTCCAGGCCGTTGTCGGTGAGCGTGGTGTCCCAGCTGCACAGTGCCTCGATCAGCTGCTCGCGGCTGACCACGCGGTCCAGGCGCGTGGCCAGCGCCTCGAGCAGGCCGAACTCGCGCGGCGTGAGTTCGAGCGCCGCGCCGTCGACGTGCGCGCGCCGCCGCGGCAGGTCCAGCCGCAGTCGGCCCAGTTGCAGTTCCGGCACGCCCTGACTGGTGCGCCGGCGCAACAGCGCGCGCACGCGGGCCTCGAACTCGCGCAGCGCGAACGGCTTGACCAGGTAGTCGTCGGCCCCGAGGTCGAGCGCGCGCACGCGTTCCTCCAGTTCCTCGCGCGCGGTCGCCACCAGCACCGGCACCGCGTCGGCGCGGCTGCGCAGGCGGCGCAGCAGGTCGATGCCGTCGATGCCGGGCAGGCCCAGGTCGAGCACCACGAGGTCGTAGGGATGGTCGCGCAGCGCGGCATCGGCGAGGCGGCCGTCGGCGAGGCGGTCGACCGCATGGCCCGCGCTGCCGAGCGCGGCGCCGATCGCATCGCCGATCGCGGCATCGTCCTCGATGATCAGGATACGCATGGCGCGATTGTATCGGCGGCGCCGCACTGGGTCGGATCGTGGCGGACGCGACTTGTACGCGGCGAGGGCGCCTGTTAGGCTGGTCAAGAATCATTCTCATTTGTTGACAGCGCCGATGCCGCCGGGATGGGCGTGCGGCGGCGGCGAGGGCTTCCATGCACGGCGCGCTGCGCGACAGTCCGGCAAGCGATGCGCGCGCGCGCGCGTACTGGCTCAGGACCTTGCACCAGTGGCACTGGATCAGCGCGGCGGCGTGCCTCGTGGCGATGCTGTTGTTCAGCGTCACCGGCATCACGCTCAACCATGCCGCGCGCATCGAGGCGCAGCCGCGGGTGACGCGCCTGAGCGCGCAGTTGCCGGCCGAGCTGCGCCAGACCTTGGACAGCGTGGCCGCGAGCGGGCAGGGCGCGCTGCCCGCTCCGGTGCGCGAGTGGATGGGCGAGCGCCTGCGGCTGCGGCTGGATGCGCGCGCGGCCGAGTGGAGCGATGGCGAGGCCTTGCTGTCGATGCCCACGCCGGGCGTGGACGCGTGGCTCAGCGTCGATGCGCGCAGCGGTGCGATCGAATACGAGCGCACCGACCGCGGCTGGATCGCGTGGCTCAACGACCTGCACAAGGGCCGCCATGCGGGACCGGTGTGGGCGTGGTTCATCGACCTGGTCGCGCTCGCCTGCATCGTGTTCACGCTGAGCGGCCTGGCCTTGCTGTGGCTGCATCGGCGCCAGCGCGCGTTGACCTGGCCGCTGCTCGGGCTGGGCCTGGTGTTGCCGTTGCTGATTGCCCTGTTGTTCATCCACTGACGAGGTTGCCGATGCGTCGACTGACCGGATTCCTGATCGCACTGGGCGCGGGCACGTCGCTGCAGGCGGCGAGCGTGCAGCTCACGCTGGAGCTGCCCAGGATCGAAGTGTCCGAGTACCACCGGCCCTACGTGGCGGTGTGGATCGAACGCGAGGACCGCAGCGTCGCCGCCAACCTGGCGCTGTGGTACCAGGGCAAGGAGGGCAAGGACGCGCAGTCGGGCAAGACCGAGCCGGGCAGCAAATGGTTGTCGGACCTGCGCCAGTGGTGGCGGCGCAGCGGGCGCGACCAGGTGCTGCCGCTCGATGGCGTGAGCGGTGCCACGCGCCCGGCCGGCCAGCACCAGCTGGTGTTCGCGGGCGACAAGCCGCCGCTGGCGACGCTGGCACCGGGCAGCTACAAGCTCATGATCGAGGTGGCGCGCGAGGTCGGTGGCCGCGAGGTCGTGAGCGTGCCCTTCAGCTGGCCGCCCAGCGCACCCGAGCACCTGGACGCGCAGGGCAGCCACGAGATCGGCGCGGTACGCCTGGACCTGGATCCCTGAGCCACGGGCGCGGTCGGCCAGCGTGCCGCGCGCGCCGCTCTGCAAGCATGACTGTCAACCGGAGATGCCGATGAAACACCTGATGCGACTGGCCGCGCTGGCATGCGCGGCGACGGTGCCGCTGAGCGCAGCGGCGCACAAGATGTTCCTGCTGCCGTCGACCACGGTGCTGTCGCAAGGCAGTGACGCATGGATCACGGTCGATGCGGCGGTGTCCAACGACCTGTTCTACTTCAACCATTTTCCGCTCGCGCTCGACCACCTCGCGATCACCGGTCCCGACGGCAAGCCGGTGGCGGCCGAGAACAAGCACACCGGCAAATGGCGCAGCAGCTTCGACGTGCACCTGACCCGGCCCGGCACCTATCGCATCGCGATCGTCAACGACGGCCTGTTCGCGAGCTATGTCGATGCCAAGGGCGAGAAGAAGCGCTGGCGCGGCACCGCCGACAAGCTCGGCGAGATTCCGGCCGACGCCAAGGAACTGCGCATCAGCCAGTCGCAGGGCACGCTCAACACCTACGTGACCCTGGGCAAGCCCAACGACACCGCGCTCAAGCCCAGTGGACACGGCCTCGAACTCGCGCCCGTGACCGCGCCCAACGACCTGTATGCGGGCGAGCCGGCGCGCTTCCGCTTCCTGCTCGATGGCAAGCCGGCCAGGGACCTCAAGGTCAGCGTGGTCGCCGGCGGCACGCGCTACCGCAACGCACAGGACGAGATCGTCGCCACCACCGACGCCAACGGCGAGTTCAGCATCACCTGGCCGGCCGCGGGCATGTACTGGCTCAGCGCCTCGCTCGACAAGCAGCCCGCGACCATCGCCAAGGCCAGCGAGCGGCGCCTCGGCTATGTAGCGACCTTCGAGGTGTTGCCGCAGTAACGGCCGCGTCGATGTGCATGCTGTGGCGATGGGCGTCCGCTTGGCTGGCCGGCTGCGTGCTGGCGGGCAGCCTTGGCGCCTGCGCGCCAACGCGCACCACCACGCTGCGCGGGCCGACCATGGGCACGACCTGGTCGGTGCAGCTGGCGTTGCCGCGCGGACGCAGCGCCGCGCACCTGCAACGCGGCATCCAGCGCGAGCTCGACGCGGTGGTGGCGCAGATGAGCAGCTGGGAGCCCGATTCGGACCTGGGGCGCTATAACCGCGCAGCCGCGGGCAGCTGGCAGCAGTTGCCGCGCGAGTTCTTCGACGTGCTCGCGCACGCGCTCGCGCTCGCGCGCGCCAGCGGCGGCGCGTTCGACCCGACGGTCGGGCCGCTGGTCGAGCTGTGGGGCTTCGGTCCGGGCCCGCGCCTGCATCGCGTGCCCGGCGCCGACGAGATCGCGGCGGCGCGCGCGCGTGTGGGCCATGCCAAGGTGCAACTCGATCCGGTCACGCGCCGCGTGCTGCAACCCGGCGGCGTCGCGCTGGACCTGTCGGCCATTGCCAAGGGCTTTGGCACCGACCAGGTCGCGCGTTACCTCGAACGCGAGGGCGTCGGTGATTTTCTGGTCGACGTCAGCGGCGAACTGCGCGCCCATGGTCGCCGCCCCGATGGCGGTGACTGGCGCGTGGGCATCGAGAAGCCCGATGCCGCGGTTGCGGCGGTGCGCTCGCTCGACCAGGTCCAGCGCAGCCTGCGCCTGCGCGAGCAGGCGATCGCGACCTCGGGCGATTACCGCCACTACTTCGAGCATGGCGGCCGCCGCTACTCGCACCACATCGATCCGCGCAGCGGCTGGCCGGTCGAGCAGCGCATCGCCTCGGTCACCACGGTCGCGGCCGATTGCCTGCACGCCGACGCCATCGGCACCACGCTGATCGTGCTCGGCGAGGACGCGGGGCTGGAGTTCGCGCGCGCGCATGGCCTGGCGGTGCTCATGCTCGTGCGCGAAGGCGACCGCTTCGTCGAACGCACCTCGCCCGCGTTCGATGCGCTGCTGGCGACGCCGTGACGCCGCCGCGCAGCATCCGCGGCCTGCTTGGCAACACCCTGGCCGGGCTCGTGCTGCTGGCGCTGGCGGCATGGCTGTCCACGCTGCATGGCGCTTTCGCCTGGTCGGCGCCCGCACCCGCGCGCGGCATTGCGGCGGCGCTGCTGCTGGTTGGCTATGGCGCGATGTGCGTGCTCATCGCCCGCCGCGCGCGCGCCTCGCGCGCACCTGCGCCCGCGCCCGCGGCGCCGCGTGCCATGTGGGTGATCCATGCGAGCCAGACCGGGCAGGGCGAGCAACTCGCGCTGCGCACCGCACAGGCGCTGCGCGAGGCCGGCCTCGCACCGCAGGTGATCGCGCTGGGGCAACTCGGCCGCGACGCCCTGCAGCAACTGCCGCGCGCGCTGTTCATCGCCAGCACCACCGGCGAGGGCGATGCGCCCGATGGCGCATTGCGTTTCCTGCGCGAGGTGTGGCCCGCGCCGCCACGCCTGGATCAACTCCACTACGGCCTGCTCGCGCTGGGTGACAGCAGCTATGCCAACTATTGCGCGTTCGGCCGCGAACTCGACGGCTGGCTGCGGCGGGCCGGTGCCCAGGCGCTGTTCGATCGGGTCGAGGTCGACGCAGGCGATGCCGCCGCGCTGCGCCACTGGCAGCACCACCTCGGCGTGCTCAGCGGCCGCACCGACCTGCCCGATTGGACCCCGCCGCGCTACCAGCACTGGCGGCTGCGCGCGCGGGAGCGGGTCAATGCGGGCAGCGCGGGCGCGCCGTGCTGGCGGCTGGAACTGGTGCCGGCCGCGGGCGCGTTGCCGTCGTGGCGCGCCGGCGACCTGGTCGAGGTCGCGCCCTGCGCCATCGACGCCGCCGACCTGGCCACGCTGCCGCATCGCGAGTATTCGATCGCCTCGATCCCCGCCGAAGGCGTGTTGCTGCTGCTGGTGCGGAGCATGAGTCGTGCCGACGGCAGCCCCGGCCTGGGTTCGCACTGGCTCACGCACGGGGCGGCCGTGGGCGGGCCGGTCGCGCTGCGCATCCGTGGCAATGCCAACTTCCATGCGCCCGACGACGACCGCCCGCTGCTGCTCGTGGGCAACGGCACCGGCATCGCCGGGCTGCGCGCACTGCTGGCCGAACGCATCGCACGCGGCCAGCGGCGCAACTGGCTCGTGTTCGGCGAGCGCAACGCGGCGCACGATTACCATTTCCGCGCCGACATCGAGCGCTGGCACGCACAGGGCGGGATCGAACGGCTCGACCTCGCCTTTTCGCGCGATCCGGCGCCGGATGCGACCGCACCGCGCGCAGCGCATGGCGGCAGCTACGTGCAGCACCGGCTGTTGCAGGCGGGCGCCGAACTGCGGGCGTGGATCGCCGCAGGCGCGTCGATCCATGTCTGCGGCAGTCTCCAGGGCATGGCGCCGGGCGTGCACGCGGCTCTGCTCGAAGTGCTCGGTGCCGAGGCGGTGGAACAGCTCGTGGTGGAGGGGCGCTACCGGCGCGACGTGTACTGAGGCACCGGCTCAGGTCTGCGCCCACTCGCGCAGCAGATTGTGGTACACGCCGGTCAGCTGCAGCAGCGCGGCACCATCGGCGGCGCTACGCGTGAGGGCCTGGATCGAGGTGTCCAGTTCGAACAGCAGGCGCCGGCGGCGTTCCTCGCGCACCAGGCTCTGGATCCAGAAGAACGCCGCGACGCGGGCGCCGCGGGTGACCGGATTGACCTGGTGCAGGCTGGTGGACGGGTACAGGATCGCATCACCCGCCGGCAGCTTGACCTCGTGCTCGCCGTAGGTATCGGCCACCACCAGTTCGCCGCCGTCGTACTCGTCGGGACCGCTGAGAAACAGCGTGCACGACACGTCGCTGCGCATCTGCTCGCCATTGGGCAGCGCCATCACCGAGCCGTCGACGTGGAAGCCGTAGTGGCCGCCGCCCTCGTAGCGGTTGAAACGCGGCGGCAACGCGCGCAGCGGCAGCACCGCGGGGTGGTACAGCGGGTGGCGGGCCAGCGCGGCCAGCACCTGCGCGCCCAGTTCGCGCCGCTCGGGCGCGGCTTCCGGCAGCTGCAGGTTGTGCTTGACGCGCGCGCCCTGCGGGCCGACGGTCTGCTTGCCGTCGGTCCACTGCGCCGCGTCGAGCGTGGCGCGCATCGCGCGCACCTGGGCAGGTTCGAGTACGCCGGGCAGGTGCAGGAGCATGGTCGGTTCCGGGCCGGAGGTTGGCGCGCGCCGCGTCAGAAGCGCAGGTTGAGGGTGAGCAGTGCCGACAGCGGCGCACCGGGCGTATAGCGATAGCCGCTCTTGTTGATCGCCGCGATGTAGTCGTTGTCGAACAGGTTGTAGACGTTGAGCTGCAGCCCCGCGTGCTCGCCCAACGGATAGCTGGCCATCGCGTCGAACACCCAGTAGCCGTCGATCACCGCGGGCGTGCCGACCGCGCCGTCGCGGCCCCGCTTCATCGCGCCGGCATGGCGCGCGCCCGCACCGAGCGTGAGCTTGAACGGCGTGGTGTAGGTGGTCCACAGCGTGAACGCATTGGCGGGCGTGTAGGCGAGGTCGGCCGAGCCGTCCTGCGCCACCGCGCTGCCCTTGTCCACGCGCGCATCCATCGTGGTGTAGCCCGCGCTGAGCGACCAGTGTTCGCTGAGCTTGCCGACCGCGCCCAGTTCCACGCCCTGCACGCGCTTGCGGCCGCTCTGGTAGTAGAGCTGGTCGACTGGGTCCTGCACGATCTGGTTCTCGACATCGGTGCGGTACAGCGAGGCCGTGAGCAGCAGGCGCGCGTCGAGCAGCTCCCATTTGGTGCCGACCTCGAAGGTGTTGGCCTTTTCCGGCTCGAAGATCGGATTGTCGGGGCTGCTGGCCGAGGCCGACAGCGCCAGCGCGTTGCCGCCGGGCGGCTGTTGCGACAGCGCGTAGTCGAGATACAGGCTGCCGTTCTCGGCCGGCTTGTACAGCAGGCCGAGTTTCCAGTTGAACAGCGTGTCGGACTTGTCCGCATCCACGCCGGTGACGATGCTGCCGGTGGGCAGGCCGCCGCAGGCCGGGCCACGCCCGCCACAGGGCACGAGGCTGAAGAAGTCGGTGCTGTAGTGGTCCAGGCGCAGGCCGAGGTTGAGCTGCCAGCGCGGATTGAAGGTCACGGTGTCGAACAGGTAGGCGGCGATCGTGTCGGTCCTGCCGTCGCTCATCGCGCCGTTGCGGCCCCACACCAGCCCGCTCACCTGCGGCTCGGGGTGGTACAGGTTCGCCGCGGGCCAATGGCTGCCGTTGAGCGCGGCCAGGCCGATGGTGCCGGCCTGCTCACGCACCAGCTCGACGCCGGCGCTGAGGTCGTTGCTGGCCTCGCCCGCGAATGCCGAGTGCAGGCGCAGGTTGGTCTGGTTGGTGGCGATGCGGTTGGTCTGGTCCTTGAACGTGGGCAGGTTGCGCGCAATGGTCCAGGTGGTGGGGTCGTCGAGGTCGGGCGTGGTCCAGTTGGCCGACGAGCCCATGAACGAGGTCAGCAGGTAGTCCTGGTGGGTGCGCCCCCAGCGCGTGGTGTTGTGCAGGCGCAGGTCCTCGCTGAAGTCGTGTTCGATGATGAGCGTGGCCAGGTCGCTGGTGCTGTCGTCGTGGTCGCTGGTGGTGCCGTAGTAGTTGCTCGAATCCACGCGCGGCGCACTGCCCAGTTGCGGGCGCGCCGGATCGGGCGAGGCGAAGCCGGGCAGGCCGACCGTCGGCACGCCGCCGTCGGGCACGTTGCTCTGGCGCAGGTGCAGCAGGTTCAGGTACACGCGCGTGGCCGAGCCGAGGCCGAACGCGAGCGACGGCGCGATGCCCCAGCGCTGGTGTTCGATGCGGTCGCGGCCGGGCACGCCGCTGTCCTGCGCCATCAGGTTCAGGCGCCAGGCCGCGCCATCGAGTCCGTCGATGCGCTGGTTCCAGTCGGCGCTTGCGCGGCGTTGCTCGGCACTGCCCGCGGCCACGCTCGCGGCCACGCGCTCGTCGAGCATCGGCTGCTTGCTGACGAGGTTGAGCGAGCCGGTGGGCGCGGTGCGGCCGTAATCGGCACCCGACGGACCCTTGATCACCTCGACCTGCTCGATGTTGAACATGTCGCGCGAGACGCTGCCCAGGTCGCGCACGCCGTCGACGAAGATGCTGCTGGAAGAGTCGAAACCGCGCATGAACACCGCATCGCCGGTGTTGGTGGTGCCGTTCTCGCCGACGAAGAAGGTGCCGACGCCGGCACTGTTGCGCAGCGCCTCGGTCAGCGTGGTCGCGGCCTGCTGCTGGATCAGGTCGGCGGCGATGATCTGCACGTTCTGGGTGGTATCGAGCACGGGCTTGACCCACTTCGGTCCGGCCGCGGTATCGACCTTGTAGCCGGGTGCGTTGTGGCCGGTCACCTCGACGGTCGGCAGGTCCTGCGCGACGTCGGCGGCGGCGGGGGCTTCGGCGGCGCCGTCGCCGGCGGTGGTGGCGGCCAGCGCGGGCATCGCGAGCACGAGGCCCGTGAGCAGGCTCGCGCGGGTGATGCGCATGCCGCGGGCTGCGGGCAGCGCGTGCTTGCGGCTCTTGATGTACGACATTGCAGAGGTCTCGTGGCAAACGGCTGGCGCGACCGGGCGGCCTGTCTGCCGGACTGCGGCGCGCGGCCCGTGGTCGGGCAGGGCAGGCAGCGGGCGGCGGCACGCGCGATCACGGCGGCGCCGGACCCGGAAAAGTTGAACACAAATGGGAATGGTTCGCAATAAAAATCGGCGGACGCGGACGCGCCCGCGCGCCGATCAGGACCCGGGCAGCAGCTGCACCAGCACGATTTCACCGCCGCCATCGAGCGCGACGCGGGTGGTGGCGGTGCGCGCGCGGCAGTCCACATGCACGGTGTCGCCAGCGGCGGCCTGCAGCGTGTGGTCATCGCATTGCGCGGCCAGCTGGCCGCTGAGCACGTGCACCAGCCATTCCACGCCCGGCCGCGCGAAGATCAGCATCGATCCGGTCAACGGGCGCGCCACCACTTCGGCGCGCAGCTGCGCGCGCTGCACCATCACGTTGAAGTCGCGCGTGGCGCCGCCGAGCAGGTGGCACTGCACCGCGACCTCGCCCGCGAACTGCACCTGCTCGAAGCGCTGCGCGAGGCGGCGGCTGGGCGCGTCGGCGAAATCCAGCTCGATGCCGCGCCCGTCGAGCAGCAGCAGGTGGCGGTCGATGCCGGGGAAGGTCGAGAACGGCCCGTCGCGCTCGATCTCGGCGATGCTCAGGCGCCAGCGGAAGGCCTCGCCGGCGGCCGGATCACGCGCGATCTCGGTGGTCCAGCCGCCGTCGTTCTTCCAGCGCACGCGGCGCTGCTGGCTGGCCGGGATCACGTGCATGCAGTGCGTCCTTCACGCGGTGGCATCGGCGGGATGGTAGATGTAGACGAGCGTGGCGGCGCCGAGGAAGTCGATCGTGGTGGCCTGGCGGCCGCCCAGCCGCCGTGCGAGGCGCTCGGAGGTCGCGTTGCCATTGCGGATCAGGCTCACCGCGCGCTGCGCATGCAGCTGCTCGAAGGCGAACGCGAGCGCGGCGCGCGCGGCCTCGGTCGCATAGCCCTGGTGGCGCTGCGCGGGCACCAGCATCCAGCCCAGTTCGAGATCGGGCCAGCCCTCGGGCTGGTGCAGGCCGACGCGGCCGATGAACTCGCCGCTGTCCCTGAGCTCCACCGCCCACATGCCGAAGCCGCGCAGCACCCAGTGGCCGAGCAGCATCGCCATCGAACGCCACGCGTTCATGCGGTCGAGCGGTTGGCCGTCACCGATGTAGCGCGTGTTGTCGGGGTCGGCCAGCATCGCCGCGTAGGCTTCGAAGTGATGCTCGCCCAGTGCGGTGAGGCGCAGGCGCTCGGTCAGCAGGGTCGGGATCTGGATGGTCATCGCATCAGGCCAGCAGTGCCGCGAGCGCGTGCGTCGAGGCGCGCAGGCTCTCCAGCCAGGTGTAGCCGACGATGGGCTGGCCGCTGCGCGCATCGCGGAAGTCCTCGACCTGGCCGGGCGCCAGCAGGTGGCGGTAGTCGACCGTGATCTCGGTGCCGGGCGCGAGGTCGGCGCCCGCGAACACGAAGCCCAGGTGCCACAGCCCGGTCGGCGCGAATGCGTGGTTGATGTAGCACTCGTCGGGCCACTCGGGCGTGACCGTGTAGCGGTCCTCGAACCAGCGCACCGTGGCCGGCAGCAGCGCGGCGGCATCCTCGCGGGCGAGGATGTCGTCGAGCGCGTGCACGCACGGAATGTCGTCGGGCGCGGTGATGATGCGGCCACGCGCGACCGGCTCGTCGAGGAACAAGCCCTGTCCAGCGCCCTCGATCGTCGATGGGCCGATGTGGTAGCGGGGGAGGATCATGCGCGCGCGCCATGGCAGGCGGGGCGCGATTCTAGCAGGCTGCCGCCGTGCTTACGCGTTCAGCCGGGCCGCGGGCGTGGCGGCAACGGCCGGCCGAGCACGATGAGCGCGCGGTTGGCCTCGATCGTGCGCGGGCCGATGCCGTCCACCCTGGCCAGGTCCTCGATGCGCCGGAACGGGCCGTGCCGCTCGCGCCAGGCCACGATCGCCTCGGCCTTGACCAGCCCCACGCCGTGCAGCACGCCGGCCAGCGTCTTGGCATCGGCATGGTTGATGTCGACCTGGGCGTGGGCGTATGCGGGCAGGACGCCGGCCAGCGCGAGCAGCAGCGCCAGCAGCAGCGCGCGTGCGCGGCCCGGAGGGATGGATGTGGTCGGATCCATGCGCGCAGCATGGCAGGGCCACGGTCCGCGCACGAGCGAATCGCGCGCGTGTCGGGGTCAGCCCATGCCGCGCGCGTGCGTAGGAAGTTTCCTACGCGGCTGGCGCGATCCGATAAGATCGGCGGTTACTGACGCAGGCAACCGGAGAGCGCGGGATGGACAGCAAGGCCCTTGGCAAGTTCACAGGCGCGCTGTGGGACGACGAGATCGTGCCGCAGCTCACCGAGTACATCCGCATCCCCAACAAGTCGCCGATGTTCGATGCCGACTGGGCCAGCCACGGCTACATGGACCAGGCGGTGGCCTTGCTCGAAGGCTGGGCGCGCCGCCAGCCGATCCCGGGCATGCAGGTCGAGGTGGTGCGCCTGCCCGGGCGCACGCCGCTCATCTTCATCGAGATCGCCGGCCACGGTGACGACACCGTGCTGCTGTACGGGCATCTGGACAAGCAGCCCGAGATGACCGGCTGGGCCGCGCACCTGGGCCCGTGGACGCCGGTGCTCGAAGGAGATCGCCTGTACGGCCGCGGCGGCGCCGACGATGGCTATGCGATGTATGGCGCGCTCGCCGCGATCCGCGCGCTGCACGAGCAGGGCGTGCCGTATGCGCGCTGCGTGGTGATGATCGAAGCCTGCGAGGAGTCGGGCAGCTACGACCTGCCGTACTACGTCGACCACCTGGCCACGCGCATCGGCAAGCCGTCGCTGATCGTGTGCCTGGACTCGGGCTGCGGCAACTACGACCAGTTGTGGCTCACCACCAGCCTGCGCGGCCTCACCGGCGGCAACCTCACGGTCAAGGTGCTGGAGGAAGGCGTGCATTCGGGCGATGCCTCGGGCATCGTCGCCTCGAGCTTCCGCATCCTGCGCAAGATCCTGTCGCGGCTCGAAGACGAAACCAGCGGCCGCATCCTGCCGCAGCAGCTGCACGTGCAGATCCCCGAGCAGCGCATGGCGCAGGCGCGCCGCACCGCGCAGGTGCTCGGCAGCGCGGTGTATGACAAGTTCCCGTTCGTGGCCGGCATGCAGCCGGTGGTGGCCGATGCCACCGAACTGGTGCTCAACCGCACCTGGCGCCCGGCGCTGTCGGTGACCGGCATCGGCGGCATGCCCGCGCTCGACTCGGCCGGCAACGTGCTGCGGCCGCATACCGCGGTCAAGCTCAGCCTGCGCGTGCCGCCCACGCTCGATGCCAAGGCCGGCGGCGAATTCGTCAAGCGCCTGCTCGAAGCCGACCCGCCCTATGGTGCCAAGGTGACTTTCGAGCTGGAGAAGGCCGGCAGCGGCTGGGACTCGCCCGCGCTCGCGCCGTGGCTCGAGCATTCCGTCGAGCATGCCTCCAGCACCTATTTCGGCGCGCCGGTGGCCTTCAATGGCGAAGGCGGCTCGATTCCGTTCATGGGCATGCTCGGCGAGAAGTACCCGGGCGCGCAGTTCCTCATCACCGGCGTGCTCGGGCCGCACTCCAACGCGCACGGTCCCAACGAGTTCCTGCACATCCCGACCGGCAAGCGCGTGTCGCAGTGCGTGGCGCAGGTGCTGGCCGACCATCACGTCGCCAGCGGCAAGGGCCTCACCCGTGGCGTGGCCGCAAGCAGCGCCCACACGGTCAAGGGCGAGGACGGCTGCTGCGGCTGAGCCGCAGCTGCCCGCAAAGCGCCCGCCCGCGGCCAGCGCCGTGGCCGCGGCGTGCGCGATGCTCGCGCACAAGGAGGAACGCATGACGATGGTTCGCACCGCGCGCAGCTACGACGCTGCGGCGATCGCCGCACTGTGCGTGGAACTGGGCTACGCGGCCACGCGCCAGCAGATCATCGTGCGCCTGGCCGAGATCGAGGCGCGCGCTGCCGCGGTGTGGGTGGCCGAGGACGACAGCGGCGGCGTGGTCGGCTGGTTGCACGTGGTGTGCTGCGCCGCGCTCACCGACGAAGCCTGTGCCGAAATCGTCGGCCTCGTGGTCGGCGTGGACGCGCGCGGCCACGGCGTCGGCAGTGCGCTGCTGGAGCAGGCCCATGCCTGGGCGCGCGAGCGCGGCTGCAGCCACCTGCGCGTGCGCAGCCGCATCGAGCGCGAACGCGCCCACCACTTCTACCAGCGCCACGGCTACGCCCTGCTCAAGACCCAGCAGGTGCTGGAACACGCGTTGCCCGACCCGGCCCGGTGAGCCACGCGCCGGGCGCCGACGCATCGTGGCTTGTCAACGCCGCTCCCCGGATTCGTCGACTTTGCGTTTGCTTCCACGCTCGCTTCAAGCGTGCTGGGAGTCACACATCGGTTCCGCTCCAGTGCCGCTCCGGAGCTGCGGTGAGCACATCTCAATGGGTCGGATGGGCGGTGATTTCGACCCAGCCTTGGATGACGAGGCAGTCAGGACCAGCACGCCTAATCCGCAAAACTCGACAAGAGCCGGTATGTGATCTCTGTGTTAGTGGCTTCGATGATCTCCAGCCGGGCGCCCTTATATCCAACAATGTTCGACGCAGACAGGTCATAGTCGACCGTGTTGCTGAAGGCGGGCCGTGCCAAGCCTTGCGAGAATTCGCGATAGCCTAATGTGATTCGGTTGCCGATCTTGCCGTTGTACAGCAGCGTCTGCTCCACTCCTTCCGTGCCCTCGGTGCCTTCGGATTGCAGTCGCTTTACCAAGGTGTACTCTGCCTGCTTGCACACGCCTGTTGCTTCCATGCAGAGGAAACCGTCGGTCTTCCGCATATAGAAGTGAGCATCGGTCCCAAACCAGATTCCTTTGGAATTCTCATCGTTGTACACGTACCGGCCCTTCGCCAACGCATGCTTGCCGATTACGGTGTCATTCTTGATTTCGATATCAGGGACCAACGTCCCGGACACCTTGTTGATCAGCGGTTCACCGACTCCTCGGGTTTCAACAACTCCCAAGCTTGGATATATGGCTGTTTGCCGCGGTCGGGTCGGATTGGAACCGCACGCTGACAGCATCAGTGTCAGAACCGTAAGCAACGCGACTGTTGGATTCATCATTACGTCCCCCTGAATCATCTGCTGTGCAACTTGAGGCAACGATCCTACCACTCGGTCGCGACAATTCCGTCGCGTGAGCCGTCCTGCCGCCATGCCCATGAATCCGACCGCACTGCCGCATCGCGTGACCGCCGAGGTCGATGCGGCGTTGCTCGCACGTTGGCAAGCCGGTGGGCTGCGCGCGGTGCCGCTGCCGGGCGGCTGCGTGCTGCTCGACGAGAATGCCTGGCCGCTGGCGCAGGCCGACGCGCTGCTGCAGGCCCTGCTTGCGGAAATCGACTGGCGGACGTTGCAGCTGCGCATGTTCGGCCGCAGCGTGGATGCGCCGCGGCTGGCCTGCTGGATCGGCGATGCCGACGCGGTGTACTGCTATTCGCGCACGCGTTTCGCGCCGCAGCCGTGGACCGCGACGACCGCGCGGCTGCGCGAACAGCTGTGGCAGCGGCTCGGCCTGCGCTTCAACGGCGTGCTCGCCAATCTCTACCGCGATGGCCGCGACAGCATGGGCTGGCACAGCGACGACGAGCCCGAACTCGGCCCCGCCCCGGTCATCGCCTCGCTCAGCTTCGGTGCCCCGCGCACGTTTCGACTGCGCCCGCGTGCGCGCGGCGGCGCCCCGGCGTCGCTGCAACTGGGCCATGGCAGCCTGCTGCTCATGGCCGGCCGCACCCAGGCCCTGTACCAGCATGCCTTGCCACCGCGCACGCGCGTGCGCGAGCCGCGCGTCAACCTCACCTTCCGCCAGGTGAACCCCAAACCGTAGGGTCAGAGTCGACTTTCCATGTCGGCCGGGCCGCGATGCCAGCTGCGCATCACGGCGGTGGCGGCGGCGGCTCGGAGGGCACCTCGACCAGTGGCTTGGGTCGGCGCCGCCAGTATCCGCCCTGGGTCCATGCGGCGAAGCCCTCGCGCAGCCAGCGCACCAGTGCGGCGGCCAGCCACAGGGCCCACAGCAGCATCGCGAGCTGGTAGCTCCACAGCGGCAGCGTGAAGGCCTTGGCCAGCGGCAGCAGGTCGGTGCTGCGGTCGGCGAACCACACAAGCTGGTGCTGGCTGGAGCCGTTGCCGACCACGTGCATGTCGGGCCGGCCGAGCAGGCCGTGCCGGATCGACTCGAACACGCACAGCAGCGCATACACGCTCAGCAGCACGAGCCCGACCTGGGCAAGGTTGAAGCCGGTCGCCGAGCGCGGCAGCGGACCACGCTTGCGCCAGGCCAGCGCGAACAGCCAAGCCGCCACGACGAGCAGCGCGGGCCATGACCAGGTCGAAAACCCCACGCCGAGCAGTGCCCATTGCCAGAACCGCAGCGGCGACCAGGGCAGGCGCGCCAGCGCCAACGCGACCAGCAGCATCGCCAGCAACTCGCTCCAGTACAGCACGGCGGGGCCGGTGGCGGGGCCGCTGCTCGCGAGCAGCCAGCGATCGTGCGGCAGGCTTTGGCTGAGCGCGATGTTGGCCGCGGGCAGCCCGAGTGCGACGTGCGGGCTGGTGGCGACGCTGCCCAGCGGCGTGGGCTCGCGCCAGCGGATCTGGAAGAGTTGTGCGCCGGGCACCAGCGGCAGGCTGAGCTTGCCCTCGCGCGGGCGCAGGTTGAGCGAGCTGCCATCGCGGTTCACGCCGAGCACTTCGGCGCCGGGTGGCAGCGTGATCAGGTGTTCGCCGCCCTGGCTGGCGCGCAGCGTGAGCGCGAGCGTGCTGGTCGAGGCGCGCTGGCCCAGTTCCTGCTCGAGATTCACCGCATCGATCGCCACGCTGGCGCCGGGCAGGGCGGCCGGGCGCGTGACCGTGAGCGTGAGCGTTTCGCCCGGCAGCGGGCGGAACTCGAAGCGCCGCGGCCGCTCGGAAGCGCCGGCATCGGCCGCGAGCACCGGCACGCCCGCGAACTCGACATGCCACATCGGGCCGACCACGACGCGCCACACCTCGGCGCGCGCATCGAGTGCGGGCGCGGTCAGTTGCAGGCTCGCGCCCTTGTCCAGCGTCGAACTCCAGTGCACGTAGTCGTCGTCGTCGCCCAGCGCCACCGCGATGCGGCCGTCGCTGACCTTGCGGCCCGCGCTGGTGACATGCTCGCCGGCCAGCACCGGCACGCTGGTGCTGAAGCCGCCCTGCTCGGGCGCGATGCGCTCGACCTCGGTGACGAGGTTCCAGTCCATGCCCAGCGCGAGCGTGCGCGTGACACGCACGAACGGCGCGAACTGCTGGCTCGCCCCGCGCGACATGGCCTCGTCGCCGCCCTGGCTCGCGCGCGCGCGGGCCAGGCTCAAGGTCTCGGTCTGCAGGCGTTCGTCGATGAGGCCGCTGGCCTCCCAGGCCTCGCCGCTGAAGCGCACGCGTTGCGGCTGCAGCGCAAACGCGAGCGTGACCTGGTCGCCGCTGGCGTCGAATGCGAGCTCGATGCGGTGCACGCCGCGCGGCAATGCGGTCCAGATGCGGTTGCCGTTGCGCGCGAACGCGTCCTGCGCGACCCCGTCCACGCGCAGGCTGCGCAGGGTCAGGCCCTGCTCGTCGGCCGGCAGCGGCACCGCCACGCGCTCGGCGGCGTTGACCTGCAACACGACGTCGATGCGGTCGCCGCGTGCACTGACCTCGGCGCTGGCGGCGAGCGCGCAGGCCGGTGCGCACTTGGGCACCTCGGTGAGGCGCGCGCGCAGTTCGCTGAGCAGCGCATCGCTCGGGAACGCCTGCGCCTGCGCGGGCGCACCCGGCAGCAGCAGGCCCGGCGCCAGCGCGAGTGCGCCCAGCAGCGCTCTGGCGCCGCGACCGGGAGCCCGTGGCGGCCGCGGCCGCAGGCTCAGCACGAGCAGCAGCGCGAGCAGGGCAACCAGCACCACGCGCAGCGGCCGCACCAGCCAGGGTGCGGCGATCAGCAGCCGCACCTGCTGGGTCGGCAGGATCGGCCCGCTCCAGTCCAGCTGGTAGCGATGGCCGAGCTGCCAGGCGGGTTCACCGCTGCCGGTCTGCATGACCGCGGCAGGATCGTTGCGCGCGACTTCGATGCCGGCCGTGGACTCGTTGCGCGTGCCGGTGACCGTGACGCTCTCCAGCGCCATGCTGGTCGGGGCCGAGGCCGGTGCGGGCAGCGGCCGCTGTGCCCCTGCTGCGTTGCGCTGGCGCTCGACGGCCGCGCCCGCGACCTCGGCGTCGGCCAGTTCCGCCGACGCGGGTTCGCCCGCGCCCTGCGGCGCGACCACGCCGGTGGGCTCGAGCTGCGGGTGCAGCGCGTAGCGCAGCTGCGCGGCCGCGAACGGCAGCGCCACCAGCGCCAGCACGACCAGCGCGCCGCGCTGCAGCCACTGTGCGACCCGCGCGAGCTGGCCCGATGGCAGCGCGCGCGCGATGAGCGTGAGCACGAGCGCGGCCAGCAGCGTCCACACCGGCGCGCCGTCCTCCTGGTAGCCCAGCAACAGGTAGGCGCACGCGAGCATGCCGCCTGCGACACCGGCCACGCGCCACGCCACGAGCACGAGCAGCGCGGCGAGGAACACGTCGAGCAGGGTCCAGCGCGACAGCCAGCTGCCGTCGGCGCGATCGGCGCCGGGTGCGGCCAGCAGGCGGTACCCGTTGGGCAGGTGCAGCACGGTGTGGACGTGCTCGAAGCTGTCCTGCCAGCCCGTCACCGGCAGCCGCGCGCCGGCACCCGCGATGCGCAGTCCGGCGTCGAGCGCCACGGCCGGTGTGCGCCACTCCACGCCGCTGAGTCCGCTGCCGCCGCCCTGGGTCACCAGCAGCGCGCTGCCGTCGCCGTCGCTGGCGCGTTCGAGCGTGAACGGCGCGACGAGGTCCAGGCGCCAGCGCCGCTGCATGTCGCCCGCCACGCGATCGTGCGCAAACCAGCCGCCGCCATCGAAGTCCAGCCACATCTCGCGCTGCAGGCGCAGGCGGTTGCCCTCGTCCTCGGCCAGCCCGCGCGAGCGTTGCTCGATCCGGATCTCGTCACCCGCAGCGAGCGCGAAGGCGGGCGAGTCCAGCCACTCTTTGGGGACGCCGTTCTGGCGCGGGTCGACCGCGGTGGCCGCGCTGGCGACGCTGATGCGTGCGGCCGGATCGGCGGCGTAGCTCCAGATCTCGCGTGGCGGCCATGGCGCGGCGGCGGCGGGTGTGCGCGCCTTGACCAGCGGCGCGTCCGCGCGTGCCTGCAGCGTGAGCGTCTCGGCACCGGGCTGCACCAGCACGTGCAGGCGCCCGTCCTGGTCGAGCCGCGCCGGCCATTCGTCGCTGAGCGCGGTGGGCAGGAACCCCGGTGGCAGCACCGGGCCGAACACCTCTTCGCGCGCCTGGCCCGACACCTGCAATTGGATCCGGGTGATGAGCAGCGCGGGTACGCCGTCGGCCAGCAAGCGGTGCACGCGCAGTTCGATGCTGTCGGCCGCGGGTGTGCTGCCGGCGCTGCGGCCGAGGCTGAGTTCGGCGCCGTTGCGCTGCAACGGTGCCACCGGCCTGCCGTCGACCGCCAGCGTCACGAGCCCGATCGACGCGGGCACGCGCAGCGTCTGCGGCCGCTCCTGCCACGGGATGCGGCCACGGATCTCGTGGTTGCCGGCGGCGAGCCACAGCGCGGGTCCGTCGCGGTCGACCACGATCGCGGGCTGGCCGTCGAGCGTGACCGCCTGCGGCCAGTAGCCGTCACCGCCGGGCAACGCGATCCAGCCCTCGGCGTCGATGCGCCAGCGCTGCGCGAAGTCGACGCCGTCGCTGCGGGCATCGAGCGCGAGCGTGCCCGGCCAGCGGCACAGGTAGTCGGCCTCGCCCTGGGCGCCGCTGCGACCGGCCAGCAGCGGACAGCTGCGGAACTGCTGGTCCTTGAGCACCCAGCCGCGCCAGGGTTCCAGCGTGGAAGGGACCACCGCTTGCGCATGCACGGCGGCGGCAAGCAGCGGCAGGAGCACGACACAGGCGAGGCGGAGCAGGGATGCGGGCATGGGGATTCCTCGGCGGCAGCGGGCGGCTGTAACGGGGTCGTGGAGCGGTCGGGGTTATCGTGGGCGGGTCCGGGCGGCGCTCAGCGGCTTGCCGGTATGGTGAACGCGGCCTGCGCCGGACAGGCATTGCGCAGGCGCTTGCCGCAGTCGCGCGGGGCGAGGTCCTTGTCCAGGCACACGCGCACCTCGACCAGTTCGCCGCGGCTGCAGTTGAGCTTGAACATGGTGTCGGTGAGCGCGGGATTGGCCTGTCTGAACGCCGCGCGCAGCTGGCTGGCGGTCATCGTGAGGTCGCGTGGCGGCGCCTGGAGCCGCGCGGGCACCTGCAGGCTCGCAAACGCGCGGTCGGCCTTGGCGAAGTAGGCCGCGGGCGACAGCCCCGAGCAGGTGCCGTGCGCGCGCCATTCGTGCTGCACCAGGCGCCGGCTCGGCATGAACGCGAGCGCGGCGTTGACGGTCCTGCGGTCGACCTCGTGGTCACTGGCGCAGCGTTGCGGGCCGCTGCCCGCTTCGTACTGCGGCCACAGGCCGTGCAGCACGAAGCCGTATCCGCGCGCGCCGCATTGCTCTTCGTCTTCGGGATGCGCGCGGCACCAGGTGGGCGACCACGACAGCGCCATCACGTAGTAGTCGTAGCGGCCCGCATCGGCGCCTTCCGGTGCGCGCCCCACGCTGCGCGCGATCGCGAGCGAGGCCAGTGCGACCAGCAGCAGGATGGCGATGGCGGCGGTGCGGCGCATGGGGCGTTTCCTCGGCACTGCGGTCGTGGCGGAGCACGCTAGCACGAGCACACGACCTCGTGCGTGGCAGCGGCGCGCGCATTATCATGAACGACTTTTTCCCGACCCGACACGCGCATGACCCGTCGCATCGCCGCCCGCCGTTCCCCGATCCATGGCAATGGCGTCTTCGCCCTCGTCGACATCGCCAAGGGCGTCGAACTGATCGAATACCGCGGCAAGCTGCTGACCGTGGCCCAGGCCGACCGCAAGTACGCCAACAGCAGCGACAGCGGCCACACCTTCCTGTTCACGCTCAACGACACCTACGTGATCGATGCCAACCAGGGCGGCAACATTGCGCGCTGGATCAACCACAGCTGCGCGCCCAACTGCAAGGCCTTCATCCACGAGGACCCGGGCGGCGATCCACGCAAGGACCGCGTGGTGATCGAGGCCCTGCGCGCGCTGCGCGCGGGCGAGGAGCTGACCTACGACTATGGCATCGTGCTGGAGGAGCGCCTGACCCCGCGGCTCAAGGCGATCTGGGCCTGCCATTGCGGCGCCCGCAACTGCTGCGGCACGCTGCTGCAACCCAAGCGGCCACGCCCGCCGGCGGCGCGCGGCCGCCGTTCCGGCCGGCCTTGAGCATGCCGCCGCGATTGCGCGGAACGGCCCAAAACCCGTAGGATCGCCTCGCACAGGGGCAGAGCGCTGGTGGACCGTGGACCGCGAACGCGTCATCGCATGCGTGGGTCTTGGTGAGGCCGAAGTGGCCCACCTGCGCCTGCTGCTGCGGTCCTGCGCCAGCGAACTCGCGGCGCCCTGGCGCATAGGTGGCGAAGACGGCGCCGACCTGCTGGTGGTCGATGTGCGTGATTTCGCCGGCGAGATGGCGCAGGCGCGTGCGCGCTGCAGTGGCGTGCGCTATGCGGTGTTCTCCGACGTGCCACTGCCCGAGGCCGAGCTCGTGCTGCAACGCCCGTTGCAGCGTGCCAACGTGATCGACCTGCTCAACCGCATCAGCAGCGGCCTGGCCCAGCGGCTGGGGCGTGCCGGGCCGGTCGACGACGTGCGCATGCAGGATCTGGGCATCGGCATGGCCGAGCCGCGCGCCGCGCCCGCCGATGCCACGGTTGCGCCTGCGCTGGACGACCTGCTGCGGCTGCAGCGCGAGGCCGACAGCCAGTCGCTGGCGGCCCTGCACATCAAACCCGAGGCGCCGCCCAAGGTGTGGGCCTCGCGCGAGGTCATGCTCGAACAGACCGCGCCGCGGCCGCTGCGCGAATACCTGAGCGGGCCGTTGCTGCGCGGCCCGGTGCGCTTTGCGCTCGAGGGCGCGATGCCGCTGGTGCTCGACCCCAAGCATCGCCTGGCCTACATCGTGGGCGGGCTGCAGGCGGCCGAGCCCTACGTGCGAGCGCGCTGGCGCCTGTGCGACTGGGTCCAGCTGCGCAGCAGCGAGCTGGCGCAGGCGCGCGAGGCGGGCGTGGCGCTGCCCTATGCACACCTGGGCTGGCTCGACGTGCTGTTGCACGCGGGTGGCCATCTCGCGCGGCATCTGGACCCCAAGGCCACCTACCGGCTGACCGAACCGGCGCACGCCGAACCCGGTTACGGCTGGGTGTACCGCATCGCCTCGGTGATGCTGCAACCGTTGCGCCTGCACGAGATCGCGGCCGCCTCGGGCGCCAAGATGAGCGACGTGTTCGACGTGGTCAACGCCTACGATGCGATCGGCCTGATCGAATCGCGCCTGTCCAGCCCGGTCGCGAGCGAAAGCTCGGGGCGTTCGTGGTTCAAGCGCCGGCGCTGAGCCTGGCCGTGGCGGGCGCGCACCCGTTGCGGGATGGCGCCAGGCCTCAACCCACCGCCTCACCCGAGCGATGCGCGATCCACGCGCCGACCAGCGCCGAGCCGTAGGGGATGGCCTGGGCCGCGAGGATCGCGATCCACAGGCGGCCCTCGACGTAGTTGATCCCGGTCGAGTTGATCATGCCGACGATGCAGGCGATCAGCGCGAGGAACAGCAGCAGTTCCTCGCTCACCGCGATGAACGGGTTGGGCTTCTTGCCGATGCGCCGGCTCTTGGCGGTGCGGATGAACTCGCCCTTCTTGCGCCACAGGCCCTGGAAGATGCCGGTGGCGATCGCGTGCGACAGCCCCATGCTTGCCACCGATGCGGCGATGGTGTCGCGCCATGAGCACGGCACGCGCACGCGGTAGAGGATGATGCCGAACGCGGCCTTGAACAGGAAGAACCCGATCAGCGGCACCAGGAACAGGTACATCGGCAGCATGAAGTACTGCGGTGCGAGCACCATGCCCAGCGTCCACAGCATCGCCATGAGCGTGAACACCAGGTGCAGCGCGTCGCCGAACCACGAGAACCAGCCGGTGAGGAAGTGGAAGCGCTGGCCGCGCGTGAGCGTGGAACTGCGCGAGGTCATCCAGCCCAGCCGCGCCTTCATGATCTGCATCGCCCCGAAGGCCCAGCGCGAGCGTTGCGACTTGTAGGCCTTGAAATCGGCCGGGGTCAGGCCCTTGCCCATGAGTTCGTCGACGTAGACGAGCTCGTGGCCGGCCTGCATCAGGCGCAGGCCGAGCTCGGCATCCTCGCAGATGGTCCATTCCGACCAGCCGCCGGTGTCCACCAGCGCGCTGCGCCGTACCATCGTCATGGTGCCGTGCTGGATGATCGCGTTGCGCTCGTTGCGGTGGTGCATGCCGATGCGGAAGAAGCCGTCGTACTCCCAGTTGGTCATGCGCCGGAACGCGTTGTGCTGCCACTCGCGGTGCGCCTGCGGGCACTGCACCACCGCGACCTTGGGATTGTGGAAGTAGCCGGTCAGCGCGCGCAGCCAGTCGCTGCGCACCTCGTAGTCGGCGTCGATCACCGCGACCACCTCGGCGCGCGGATCGGTGACCTGCAGGCCGTAGTTGAGCGCGCCGGCCTTGAACCCGGGCCAGGGTTCGAGGTGGTAGAAGCGGAACTTCGCCCCGAGCCGTTCGCAATGGGCCTGCACCGGCTGCCAGATCTCGGGGTTCTTGGTGTTGTTGTCGAGGACGATGACCTCGTAGTTGTCGTAGTCGAGTGCGGCCAGCGAGTCGAGCGTGAGGATCACCATCTCGGGCGGCTCGTTGTAGCAGGCCAGGTGGATCGACACGAACGGTTGCGGCGCGTCCGGCGCCGGCTCCAGCAGCTTGAACTCGCGCAGCCAGTACGGGCGCCAGATCACCTCGGTGAACTCGAAACCATTGATGAGCAGGATCAGGATGATCGCCAGCTGCGCCGGGAACAGCAGCAACAGCATGGCCCAGTCGAGCGGGTTGAGGTAGAAGTCGTAGGGCAGCGTCGCCATCCACACCAGGATCGAGGCCGACAGCTGCACCAGCAGCAGGAAGAAGAACAAGCCCATCACGCGGAAGCGGATGAAGTGCCGCGCGAACCAGAACATCGGCAGCAGCGCGAGCAGCGAGGCCGCACCGGCCTTCCACGGCCACAGCGGGTCCTCGATCACGGTGCCGGTGAACGCGAACTTGGGTTCGCGCGCGGCGTTGAACACGCCCCAATAGGCTTCCACGCGGCCGCCGATCTGCTCCTTCCACGGCTGGTCGATCGCCTCCATCACGTAGTAGTCGATGTGCTCGCGCGCGGCGACGTTGAACCAGTCCCGCAGGAAGTGCGCCTCGTCGGCGATCGAGGGCTGTGCGTATTCGCGGCGGTCGCCGTTGGAGGGCCAGCCCACCTCGCCGACCACGATCGGCTTGCCGGGCGACACCTGGTCGACGATCTCGCGCAGCGACTTGAGCTGGCCGAGCACGAAGCCGACCGCATCCTTGCGCGGCACGCGCTCCCAGTACGGCAGCACGTGCACGGTGACGAAGTCGACGTGGCGGATGAGCTCGGGGTTGCGTTGCCAGGAATCGAGCGGCTCGGCGGTCGACACCGGCACCTTGAGCTGGGCGCGCGCGCGGTCGAGGTACTGGATCAGGCTGCGCACCGGCAGGTCGCCGCGCAGCACCACCTCGTTGCCGACGATCACGCGGTCGATGTTGTCGTTGTTGCGCGTGAGCGCGATCAGCGCGGCCAGCTCACGCTCGTTGCGCTCGGCGCGGCCTTCGATCCATGCGCCGGCCATCACCTGCATGCCGTAGAAGCGCGCCAGGCGCGGGATCTGCGGGTTCTCGTACGAGGAGTAGGTGCGCAGGCGCTTGGTGTAGCGCGACAACAGGCGGATGTCGCCGTCGAGCTCGGCCTCGCTCGGGAAGATCAGCTTGGTCGGGTCCTGGTAGCGCTGCGAGGGGTTGTAGGCGAGGCCGCCGATGTCGCCGCGCCAGTCGGCGATGTGCGCCGGGCGGTTGAGAAACGCCCACAGGCCGATGTTGGCCAGCGCCACCAGCAAGGTCACGGCGATCGCGCGCCACAGGGATTTGCGCACGACAGGCGCAGGGACGACGGTCAAGGTGATACCCGCAGGCCAGCAAGGCTCGAAACAGCGCGGTGCAGCATAGCCGAACGCCGCGCGCGCGCTCAATTGCGCGCGGGCGGGCTCACATGGTGGGCGGCGGCCCCGGGCGGCGATGGCGCAACCGACCGGCCACGATCGGCGCCAGTGCGAGCGTGGCCATGCCCAGCAGCGGCAGCAGCACCTGCGGATGGGCGAGGATGTTGAGCGTGACGTGGCCGTCGCGCACGATGGTTTCGGCCAGGCCCGCGCCGAGCGCGGTCTCGAACGCGATCATCACGCCGCCACCGGCCACGCTCGCGAGCAGGAACAACCACAGCGGGCAGCGCAGCCAGGCCAGCGCGACCGTGACCGCGCCGAACGGGAACACCGGCACCAGGCGCAGGAACATCGTGTAGCTGAGCGGGTAGGCGTGGTAACCCGCGCGCAGCCGCTCGGCCAGCGCCGGCACATGGGCATCGCCGCCGGCAAACGCGCGGCGACTGGCCAGGAACAGCACGAGGGCGCCGAGCGTGGTACCCAGGCACGACAGCACGGTGCCTTCGACCACGCCGAACAGGATGCCGCCGGCGAACACCACCAGCACCGCGCCGGGCAGCCCCGTCGCGATCGCGAGCATCATCACCCCGACCTGGGTGAGCCGCGCCAGCAGCGGATGCGCGGCGATCTGCGCGCCGAGCACGCGCTCGTCCTGCACGATGTTGTGCGGATCGAGCTGGTCGAGCGCGCCCGACAGGAACAGGCCCACGCCCAACGCGATGAGCGCGAGCAGGGGCAGCAGGGACTTGAGTCGATTCATCGCGCGCAGGGCGGGGCCGTCGGCACGGCCCCGCCGGATGGCGGTGGCTGACCGCGGCCGCCGCTTACGGACTGGCCTCGAAGGCGTCGGCGAAGATGCGGTCGATCACGATGAGCGCGACCTGGCCATCGTGGTCGCCGCCGCGCGCCGCGGTGAGGTCGTTGAGGATCACGCCACTGGCTTCCGACACGTCGGCGTTGCCATGCGCGTTGGACACCGAGTGGAAGTCCAGCCAGCCGCGGCGCGAGAACAGGATGTGGTCGATCTCCTGGGTCAGTCCGCCGAACGTGAACGAATAGCGCTGTGCGGGATCGGCGCTGCGGCCGCTGTCGACCAGCGTGGGCGAGGGCGCGACGTAGGCGGGCGTGTCGGTGTTGGCGGCATTGCCGTTGAACCAGTACACGTTGGCCGCGGCATCGGCCGTGCCCAGGATCATGCCGGTGACGTCGGCGTAGCCGTCGCTGAACTCGTAGGCGTTGAAGTCGCCGGCGACGATGAGCGGCACGCCGGCGTCGCCGACCAGGTCGAACGGACCTTGCGTGATGGTACCGTCGGCCGTCTGGCGCGCACTGCCCGCGCCCACCAGGGTTGCGCCGCTCTGCCACGCCTGGGCGAGCTGCGCGACCTGCGCGGCCTGCTCGGCGCGCTTGGGGCCGACATAGGGCTTGTTCGGCAGGCCGCTCATCGAGCGGTTGTAGATCGACAGCAGCGCGAACGGGTAGCCGTTCCACGACGCGCGCATGAGCAGCGGCGGGCGGTCGTTGAGCGTGCACGAGGCGCCGCTGGAGCAGTTGACGGTGAGCGTGTTGAGGAACAGCTGGGTGACCGAATCGACCACCACGTCGTCGCGCGCGAGGATGCCCAGGTTGATGCCGCCCGGATCGTTGCCCTGGATCAGGTAGGGCACGTAGCTGACCGCGCAGCGGCCCTGCACCTGGGTGGCAAGGTCGGCCAACACGCCGCGGTTCTCGATCTCCTGCACCGCGAGCACGATCGGTGCCCTGAGCACGTCGCAGACCTGGCGCGCCCATTTGGTCAGGCGGATCTGGTACTGCGCCGGGGTCGGACAGGTGTCGTTCGCGCCGGTGCCGGCGCAGGTGTCGTTGTAGGCGCCGTGGTTGGCGCTGCCGTCGGCCACCGCGTTGAACAGGTGCAGGAAATTCTGCGAGCCGATGCTGAGCAGGCCGGGGCCCGGATCGGCCACGGGCCGCACGCTGGCCGCCGCGGTGCGGCGCACCAGCGTGGTCATCTCGCGCGGGAGCAGTTCAAAGCTCGGGGTGGCCGCGCCGCTGGGCTGGTAGCCCTGGATCACGCCGGTGACCGCGAAGGTGGTGCCCGCGTGGTAGACGAAGTCGCTCGGGTCGTCGTAGTCGGGATCGTCGCTGCCCGGATCGTCGCTGCCCGGCGGGAAGCCCAGGCCGCGGTAGTACACGGTGAGCACCTGCGGCGCGCCATTCCACACCGGGATCTGCGGCTGTCCGGCCACGCCCGGGAACTGCACGCCCGGCCCGCGCGCGGGGCGCGGCTGACTCGCCAGTGCGGCGTAGAAGCCGGACGGCGTGCCACTGTGCACCGCATCGGCGCCACCCGAGGAATAGGTCGCGCCGGTCACGACCGCCTCGTCCATCGCCACCAGCATGCCGTCGAGGCAGGCGAAGTTGCTGGCCTGGTAGCCGTCGCTGGCCGGCACGATCGTGCTGCCCGCGCCCATGCAGCGGCCCGTGGTCGGATCGCTCGTGGGCGGCTCGCTGTCGAGCACGTGCGCCGCGATCGTGGCGCCCGTGGCCGCGGTGACCGTCACGCTCGGCGTGGTCAGCTCGGTGGTGCCGCCGAATTCGGTGACCTTGCCGCCCACGTCGACCACGTTGCCGACGGCCACCGAGGGCGCGGTGCCGGTGTACACGTACAGGCCATCGGAGGTGGTCGGGTCGCCATCGCCGTTGGGGTCCTGCATGAAGAAGCCCTTGGTGGTGAGCGCGGTGACCACGTTGCCGAGCGTGGTCACCGTCTGGCCCAGCAGTGGCGAGGCGGCGCCATGGCCCTGGATCTGCATGATCGTGACCGGCGGCAGCGTGACCGTGAGCGCGATGTTGGTGCTTGCGGTGCGGGCCTGGTCATCGACCACGCTCACCGGCAGCGACTTGCTGCCGGGCGTGGTGGCCACGGCCACGTTCGCGCCGTAGGTGAACACCTGGTGGCCGTTGCCGTCGGGCCCGGCATCGGTGAAGGTGGCCGGGTTGGCGTCGCCGATCGCGCTGAGGTCGGCGGTCACGGTGTAGCTGAGGCTGTCGGGCAGAGTGCCCGGGGTGACCAGCACCGTGAGCTGGGTCGAGTTGCCGCGCACCACGATCGCGGGATTGGCGCTGCCGCTCGCGCTCGGGTTGGTCGGGCCACCGCCGCCGCAGGCGTGGATCGGCGCGGTGGAGTTGCGTGGCGTGGGTGCGCCGGCGGTGAAATCGCTCGCGTTGTCGTCGCTGTCGGTGCAGCCGGCATCGCCGCGCAGCACCGCGTTGGTGTTGCTCGGCGCAGGGGTCGGGCCGCTGCCTTCATAGCAATTGGCGCTGGCCGAGAAGCCGACGAAATCGATGATCGCGGCGCCGCTCGGGCAGCTGCCGCTGAGCGCGGTGGTGTTGCTCACCAGCGCGAGCTTGCCACCGCTTCCCGCCATCGCGATCGTGCCGATCACGTCGGGCGTGGGCAACGCGGTGCTGCCGCCGCTGCCGGCGGCTTCCTGGATCAGCAGGTACTGGCCCGGCTGCAGCACCACCGCGGGCAGGTTGGTCTGGCCGCTCCAGCTGCTGCCGGCTGCCGATGCGTACTGCACCGACCAGCCCGTGAGGTCGACCGCGGCGCTGCCGCCGTTGAACAGCTCGACGAAGTCGTGGGTGTAGGTGGCGCCGCTGTTGCCGCCGCCGCCGTAGGCCTGGCTGATCACCACGCCATTGCTGCTGGCGTGGGCCGGCAGCGCCAAGCCCATCAGCGCCAGCAGCCCCAGTGCCACGGCGAACATTCTCGTCGACTTCATCATCATCCCCGTCGTTGTGGGTGTCGGCCGGCGCTTCGCGCCATGCGCGCCGGCGCGCGCCCGGAACCGCCATTGTCCCGCGCGGGCGACAGTGCCGCCAGTGCCCCGCATCCGCGCCCACGCATGAGGTTTCAGGCGCACCGCGCGAACACGGTGATTTCCTCGCGGTCGTGGTAGAGCTGGCGCGCACGCAGGTCGAGCGCCGCGGGCACGCCCTCGCGCAGCAGTGCCAGGCACAGCTGCACTTCGTCGTAGCGCTTTTTCATCGGCAGCTTCAGGTTGAAGATGGTGCAGCGGCACCAGCCCTGCGCCAGCCACTGCGCGATGCGCGCGGCGACGCGGCGCGGCTGTTCGACCATGTCGCACACCAGCCAGTCGACCGCTTGCCGCGGCTGGTAGCGGAAACCGTCCGCACGCAGGTGTTCGACCAGGCCCGAGGCCATGAGCCGCGCGTCCATGGGGCCGTTGTCGACCGCGGTCACCTGCAGCTGGCGCCGCACCAGTTGCCAGGTCCAGCCGCCCGGCGCGGCGCCGAGGTCGACCGCGCGCATGCCCGGCTGCAGCCAGCGCGCGCGCTCGTCGGCATCGAGCAGCACGAGCAGCGCCTCCTCGAGCTTGAGCGTGGACCGGCTCGGCGCCGCGCCCGGGAACTTCAACCGCGGGATGCCACCGGGCCACGGCGCGCTGTGCGCGACCTCGGCCGCGCCCAGCCACGCCGCGCGGCCCGAGCCCAGGCACACATGCAGGCGCCAGCGCGAGGCGCGGTCGAGCAGCTTGCGCTTGCGCAGCACCGCGAGCAGGGCCGCGTTGAGGCCGCGACACAGTGCGGCGAGCTCGCGCCCGGCATCGCTGTCGGGCGCTTCCACGAACAGGTCGCACCAGCGGCGCGGGTCGGCCTCGATGAACGGCAGCAGCGCGCTGATGCGATCGCCCGTGGGCATGTCGCGCGCGTGGCCGAGCACCTGCAGCAACTGGCGCGCGAACACCAGCGTGCGCCAGCGCCCGGCCAGCGCCGCCGCGTGCGGGCCCACGAACTCGACCAGACCACTGCCGCGCTCGCTGCGGGCGTGGCCGCCGCCGCCCAGGTCGAGGTCGTGCGCGGCCAGTTCCTGCGCGCATTCGCCCTCGAAGCCGGGGCGGCAATAGGCAAGCACGGAGGCGGCTGTCGACATGCGGGGGCGGCGTGGCTCAAACGCGCATGATGCCCGCAGCTCCGCGCGATGGCGACTGCGCAGCGCACCACTGCGCTCAGCGCCTGCGCAGAGTGTGAGCGATTGCGGGTTCCGGCGCCGCTTCGCGTACTAGCCTTGATCTTGCCGCATCGTCGCGGCTGGCGGGGACCACACCATGAATGGCCGATCGCGTGCCACGCTCCTGTGTCTGCTTGCTGCCGCCGGCTGCGCCGTTCCGACCGCCGCGGCGGTCAACGTCACGGTCGACACCGCCGCCGACGTGCGCGCGTTCAGCGAGCTCATCTTCGGCGTGAACTATGGCGATGCCGCGCGCAATGCGCAGGTCGGCTATCCGCTGCGGCGCTGGGGCGGCAACAGCACCACGCGCTACAACTGGCGGGTCGACGTGCACAGCACGGCGGCCGACTGGTACTTCGAGAACATCCCGGGCGCATCCGACCGCAGCCAGGTGCCGCCGCTGGGCAATGCGGCCGATGCGTTCGTCAGCGAGGTGCGCAGCTACGGCGGGCAGGCGCTGCTCACGATTCCGACCATCGGCTGGACCCCGCGCGCCGACAGCCCGCAGTCGCACCCGTACTTCGCCGGCTTCTCGGTGACCAAGTACGGCGCCCAGCAGTCGACCGACCCGTGGGATCCCGACGCGGGCAATGGCGTGTATCCCAATGGCGTGGAGATCACCGGCAACGATCCGCACGACACCTCCAGCGAAGTCACGCCCGCGTTCTGGATGCCGTGGATCGCCCACCTGCAGGCGAGCTTCGGCAGCGCCGCGAACGGCGGCGTGCGCTTCTACGCGCTCGACAACGAGGTGATGCTGTGGAACTCCACCCACCGCGACGTGCATCCGGCACCGACGACGTATGACGAGACCTGGGCCAAGGCGCTCGCCTACGGCAGCGCGATCAAGCAGCAGGATCCGGGCGCCCAGGTGCTCGGCCCGGTGACCTGGGGCTACTGCGACCTGTTCGGCTCGGCCGCCGACGAGTGCATGGACGGCAGCGATCGCGCGGCCCATGGCGGGCTGGCATTCGTCGCCTGGTACCTGCAGCAGGTGTGCGCGAACCCGCTGCCCGGTGGCGTGCGCGTGGTCGACTACCTCGACCTGCACTACTACCCGCAGGGCAGCAACGTGTCGATGAGCGACGACGACTCCAGCGCCACGGCCGCGCGGCGCCTGCGCGCGCTCAAGGAACTGTACGATCCGACCTGGGTGTCGGAGTCGTGGCTGGCCGATCTGGGCGACAACGATGCCAACCACTACGACAAGCCCAACCTGATCCCGCGGGCACGGGCGTGGATCGACCAGTACTGCCCCGGCACCCGGCTCGCGCTCACCGAGTACCGCTGGGGCAACGACGACACCGCCAGCGGCGCGGTGGCGCAGGCCGAACTGTTCGGCATCTTCGCGCGCGAGGGCGTTGACCTGGCCACGCGCTGGGTCGCGCCCGCGGCCAACACGCGCGTCGAACGCGCCTTCCAGCTGTTCCTCGACTACGACGGCGCCGGTGCGCGTGTGCAGGGCAGCAGCGTGCGAGCGCTCAGCGGCAACGTCGACCAGGTCGGCGCCTACGCCTTCAGCGGTGCCGGGCGCACCTTCGTGCTGCTCACCAACAAGACCGGCGTGGCGCAGGACGTCAACCTCGGCTTCGCCAGCGCGCCGGGCACGCAGTGGACGCTGTACGGGTTCGACGCGAACCAGCCCGTGCACCTGATCGGCAGCGGCACACTCGGCGGCGCCACGCTCGGTCTGACCGCGTTGCCCGCGATGTCGGCCAGCCTGCTGGTGGTCAGCGGCAACGACGCGATCTTCACCGACGGATTCGACTGAGCCGCGGGCGCGCCTTCAGTAGTGGGCGCCGCCCATGCGTGCGTACAGGCGGAACACCTCGCGGGCCTCGTCGCGCAGGATGTCGCGGCGCACCGCGATGCCGCGCCGCTCGAGTTCGCCGATCCAGTCGGCCGGCAGCGGGCCTTCGTCGAACTCGCTCAGTTCCATCACGTCCTCGGCGCGGGCGCCGATCAGCAGCTCGTCGATGCCGGCCCACACGCTCGCGCCGTAGCACTGGCAGCACGGCTGCGCGCTGGTGGCGAGCGTGTAGCGGCCACCATCGGCGTTGAGGCGACAGCGCTGCAGGCGCTGCTGCGCCAGCATGAATGCCATCATCTCGGCATGCGCGACCGAGCAGTTGTGCGGCACCACGCGATTGACACCCACCGCGACCACCCGGCCCGCGCCGTCGAACAGCGCGGCGCCAAACGGGCCGCCGGTGCGCTGTTCGACGTTGCCGCGCGCCAGTTCGATCGCGAGCGCGACCTTGGCCGCGTCGTCCTCGCATCGGCGCTGCCGGTCGACCTGCTCATGCAGCCACACCGGCAAGGTCAGGTGTACCTGTGCGGGAATCATCGCCGGCTCACTTGCCCGGGGCCTTGGCCCAGGAGTCGCGCAGCGTCACCGTGCGGTTGAACACCGGTTTGCCGGCGGCGTGGTCGTGGCGGTCGGCGGTGAAGTAGCCGAGGCGCTCGAACTGCACACTCGCCTCGGCCTGGATGTCGCCCGCGGCGGGTTCCAGCCACGCGCGCACCACGCGCTTGGAATCGCGGTTGATGTGGTCGGCGTAGCTCTTGCCGTCGCTGCTGTCGTCGGGATCGGCGACCGTGAACAGGCGCTCGTACAGGCGCACCTCGGCCGCGACCGCAGTGCGTGCGCTGACCCAGTGGATCGTGCCCTTGACCTTGCGCTCGGCGCCGGGCATGCCGTGGCGCGTGTCGGCGTCGAGCGTGCAATGCACCGCGACGGGGTTGCCGGCGGCGTCCTTGTCCAGTCCCGTGCAGCGCACGATGCCCACGCCGCGCAGGCGCACCTCGCCGCCGGGCACGAGGCGGTGGAAGCCCTTGGGCGGAACTTCGGCGAAGTCCTCGCGCTCGATCCACAGCTCGCGCGAGAACGGCACCTGGCGTGTGCCGAAGTCGGGATTCTTCGGATGGTTGGCGAACTCGATCGTCTCGGCGTGGTCGGCGGCGAGGTTGTCGATCACGAGCCGGAGTGGATCGAGCACGGCCATGCGCCGCGGCGCGCCCGCGTCGAGCACCTCGCGCACGCAGTTCTCGAGCACGCTGAACTCGATCACCGAGTTCTGCTTGGTCACGCCGGCGCGCTCCCAGAACGTGCGGATCGCCGCCGGCGGAAAGCCGCGCCGGCGCACGCCCGCGAGCGTGGGCATGCGCGGATCGTCCCAGCCATCGACCAGGCGCTCGGCCACCAGCGCCATGAGCTTGCGCTTGCTCATCACGGTGTAGTCGAGGTTGCCGCGCGCGAACTCGATCTGCTGCGGCCGGCTCGGCGCATGCCACAGGCCGCTGCGCCGCAGCGGTTCGGTCAGGCTGGCGTCGTTGCCCAGGTCGAGCTGGTCGAGGAACCAGTCATACAGCGGGCGATGGTCCTCGAACTCGAGCGTGCAGAACGAATGGGTGATGCCTTCCACCGCATCCGACACCGGGTGAGCGTAGTCGTACATCGGATAGATGCACCAGGCATCGCCGGTGTTCTGGTGGCTGAGGCGGCGGATGCGGTAGATCGCCGGGTCGCGCAGGTTCATGTTGCCCGATGCCATGTCGATGCGCGCGCGCAGGGTGCGCGCGCCATCGGCGAACTCGCCCGCGCGCATGCGCCGGAACAGGTCCAGGTTTTCCTCGACGCTGCGCTCGCGCCACGGCGAATTGCGGCCCGGCTCGGTGAGCGTGCCGCGCTGTGCGCGCACCTCCTCGGCACTGAGGTCGCACACGTAGGCGCGGCCGAGCCGGATCATCTTCTCGGCGCCCAGGTACAGCACCTCGAAGTAGTCCGAGCTGTGGCGCAGCGTGTCCCACTGGAAGCCGAGCCAGCGCACGTCGGCCTTGATCGCCTCGACGTACTCGAGGTCCTCCTTGGCCGGATTGGTGTCGTCGAAGCGCAGCGCGGTGCTGCCGCCGAACTCGCGCGCAAGGCCGAAATCCAGGCAGATCGCCTTGGCGTGGCCCAGGTGCAGGTAGCCGTTGGGCTCGGGCGGAAAGCGCGTGCGCACCGCGCCGCCGTGCTTGCCCGCGGCGACGTCGGCGACGACGATCTGGCGGATGAAGGAATGGCCCGCGGTGGGCGCGCTGGGGGTGTCGGTCATGCAAGCGGCACCGCGTGGCGGCGTCCATGGTGGCGGAAACGCGCCAGTTTAGCGCCCGTGCCCGTGAAAGCGAATCGGCGCAGCGGCCGCGTGCGGTACGGGCCGGTCGGGTCCATCATGGGCCGCGGAGGTTGCCCGTCGTGAAGATCATCTACCGCGCCGACACGCTCATCGATGCCAACCTGGTCAAGGGTGCGCTCGAAGCCGAAGGCATGTTCGCGTTCGTCGCCGGCGAGCAGCTCACCGGTGCGGTCGGCGAACTGCCGCGCTGGGGGCTCGTCCACGTGATGGTGGCCGACTGCGACGTCGAGCGCGCGCTGCCGATCGCGCGCGCGATCGAGGCCGCGCTGGCCGCGCCCGCCGAGGACGTGGCC
>QUBV01000111.1 GCA_014338185.1 Lysobacterales bacterium
GGCCAGCGCCAGCAGCGACTTGCCCGCGCGGTCGCCGCGCGCGCGCTGCGCGGTGCCGTGCCGCTGCGCGAGCTGGGCCGCGCCGCTCTGCACCTGCGCCAGCTCGGCGCGGCGCGTGGCCACGTCGCGCTCGAGTTCGCCGCGCCGCTGCGCCAGTGGATGCCACAGCAGCGCCCAGCCCAGCAGCAGCAGCACCACGAGCGCGCCCACCGCGAGCGTGCGCCGGTCGCGCTCGGACTGTGCCTGCCACCACGCGCGGATCATTGCCTGGCCTCCCGCTCCGCCGTGGCGTCGATGCGGATGCGTCCATCCACGCCGTCGGCACCGGGATTGGCCGCGGTCAGCTCGGCCTTGCATCCCGGCAGCATCGCGATGCGCTCGCGCACGAGGTCGAGCGCATTGAGGTCGGGCGCGCGCAAGGCCAGTTCGAGCACGCCGTTGCGATAGTCCAGCGCGCGCAGTTGCACCTGGCCCGGGCTGCCGGCCAGTACCGGGCCGATGCGTTCGAGCAGTGCGAGCACGCCGCGCGCGTGCGCAGCGCCATCGGCGCCGCGGCCGAGCCGCGACTGCACCAGCTGGGCCGGGGTCAGGCGATCGAACACCCTGGCATCGAGGTCGGGCAGCGTCGCGAGCACCGCAGCTCGCGCGTCCTGGTCCAGTTGCGCGCTGGTGCGCGCGAGCTGCCATACCTGCGCGCCCAGCGCACCGAATGCGAGCAGCACCACCGCTGCGGCCAGCCCCGCCGCCACCCGCCACCAGCGCGCGCCATCGTGGCGACGGCGGCGGCGCGCGGCGAACTCGCCATCGAGCAGATTGAGCGGCAGCGCGCGCGCCTGCGCGGCCAGCAGCGCGAGCGCATCACCGGCACGCTCGGCGTAGGCCACCACCGTGCACGGCAGCGCCAGTCGCGGCGCGTGGCGGCAATCGAGCACGTGCAGCGGCGGCAGCGACTCGATCTGCGCGAGCAGGCCCGGCAGCTCGCCGAGACTGCACGACAGCGCCGCCCACGGCGCCAGGCGCAGGCTCGCGCGATCGGCTTCGACCAGCAGCGTGGGCTGGCCGTCGTCGACGGGCACGGCCAGCGTATCGGGCACCAGCACGTCGGCCTCGATGCCGGCCGCGCCGAGTCCGTCGAGCCAGCGCGCGAGCGTGTCGCGCGCGACCACGGCCACGCCGACGTGCCCGTCGTGCGCGGCGGTCGCGGCGAAATGCAGCGATTCCACCGGCGCCAGCAGCAGGTCCTCCACCGCGTACGGCACCGCCTTGAGCAACTGCGCGCGATTGCGCGCGGTGAGGCTGGCCCGGGTCAGCAGCACCTCGCTGCCCGGCACCAGCACGACCACCTCGCGCGCGGCCGCGAGCACCGCGGCCGGCGGCGCGCCGGCCTGCGCCTGCACGCCACCCGCGCGCAGCCAGCTCAGGCTGCCATCGGGGGCCAGGCGCAGGAACAATCGATCGGACATCGGCTCATCGCGGGCGGGCGGATCGCGGCGATTGTACGCGAGGCGCCGACGCGGCTCGCACCGCGCCGCCTCACGGCGCCGCCGGCTCCAGCACGACCGCCGCGACCAGCGCCTCGTCGGCGCCGCGGCTGCGCTGCACGGCCACCACACGCCCGCCCCGCTGCAACAGCACGCTGAACACGGTGAACGGCACCTGGTCGAGCACGATGTCGCCACGCATGAGGAACGCATCGCTGTACACGTCGACCAGCGGCGCCCATCCCGGCGGCGCACTGCCCAGCGGAGTCGCGCGCCAGAACGCCTGCGCATCGGCCCATTGCGCACGTCCGTCCTGCCACAGCTGCTGGCCGATCGCGGCGGTGGCGGGCGCCGTGCCGCTGCCGGCCAGCGCCTGCAGCAGCGGCGCGCCCGCGGTGTTGGCATTGATGCGCGAACCCGGCGGCAGCACGCACACATGCGGCGCCAGCCGCGCATAGGCATTGGCGTCGACGCCGCGCACGAGGCGCAGTTCGGACACATGGCTGAACAACCCGCCGTGGACGCGGTAGGGCACGCTGCCGCCGAGGTAGGCCGTCGCCGGCGCGCCATCGGCCTGGGCCGGGTCGAGCCACTGCGCGACCGCCTCGCCCAGGCGCGGATCGAGCGCGAGCGCGGCGAGCAGGCGCGTGAACAGCTCGCGCCATTGGCTGGCCTGCCCCGGCGCGAGGTTGTTGAGGTTGAAGCAGCCGTTGAGATCGCGCAGTGAGGCGCTGAGCGTGCCGCCGCGCACCTGCTGCAGCGACAGCGGCTGTGCCCAGCGGCTCTGCCGCGAATCGGCACCCTCGCGCGGCAGCATGAGCGCCTCGATCGCGTAGGCCTCCAGGCCCTGCGCATAGGCCTGCACCTGCTCGGCGCGCAGCGCGTTGCGCGTGCGCGCGAATGCGAGCTCGCCGCGATCGAGCAACGCGGCCACGAGTATCGTCGCCAGCG
>QUBV01000060.1 GCA_014338185.1 Lysobacterales bacterium
ATCGCCGCGCGCCGTGGCCGCGGCGCGGGTGCTGCCCTCAGCCGCGCGCGCGGGCCTGCGCGAGCGCGAGATAGCGCGCATGCAGCGCCTGCACGGTGCGGTCGAGCGCGGCCAGCGAGGTGCTGTTGTCGATGATGTCGTCGGCGATCGCCAGGCGCTGTTCGCGGCTGGCTTGCGCATCGAGCATCGCGTGGGCCAGCGGCGGCGCGATGCGGTCGCGCGCGAGCAGGCGTGCCAGTTGCAGTTCGCGCGGCACGTCCACCACCAGCACGCGGTCGGCCCAGGCGTACTGGGCGTGGTTTTCGGCCAGCAGCGGGATCGCGAGCAGCGCGTAGCGGTCCGGCGCGACCGCGCACGCGCGCGCGTGCAGCTCGGCGCGGATGCGCGGATGCAGGATCGCGTTGAGGCGCGTGCGCGCCTCCGCCGCGGCGAAGATGCGCTCGCGCAGCGCGGCGCGGTCGAGCGTGCCATCGGCCGCGAGCACCCCGTGGCCGAACACCGCGACGATCTGCTCCAGCGCAGGCGAGCCGCGCGCCACCAGTTCGCGCGCGACCTGGTCGGCGTCGATCACGCTGGCGCCCAGCGCGGCAAAACGCTCGGCCACGGCCGACTTGCCGCTGGCGATGCCGCCGGTGAGGGCGATGCTGTAGGCAGGTGTGTCCACGACCGCGCATGCTACGGGCAGCGCATGGCCGCCGTCACGCGGGCACGGCCGGCCGCCACTCAGGCGCGCAGCAGCAGGTGGTAGGCCGGGTGGTCGCTTTCGTCGTGCCAGGGATAGCCGAGCGAGTCGAGGAAGCGGCGCAGCAGCGCATGCTCGATCGCGGGCACCTGGATGCCGACGAGGATGCGGCCATGGTCGGCGCCGTGGTTGCGATAGTGGAACAGGCTCACGTTCCAGTCCGGATGCAGGCGCGCCAGGAACTCGGGCAGCGCGCCGGGACGCTCGGGGAAGTCGAAGCGGAACAGGCGCTCGTCGCGCGCCAGCGGCGAGCGCCCGCCGACCATGTGGCGCAGATGCAGCTTGGCCAGCTCGTCATCGCCCAGGTCGAGCACCGCGAAGCCCTGCGCGCGCAGGTTCGCGGTGAGCGCGACGCGCTCGTCGTGGCTGCGCGTCTGCACGCCGACGAAGATGTGGGCGTGGCGTGCATCGCCGATGCGGTAGTTGAACTCGGTGATCGAATGGCGCCCGAGCGCGGCGCAGAAGCGGCGGAAGCTGCCGCGTTCCTCGGGAATCGTCACTGCGAACAGCGCCTCGCGCTGCTCGCCGGCCTCGGCGCGCTCGGCCACGTGGCGCAGCCGCTCGAAGTTCATGTTGGCGCCCGACACCACCGCCACCAGCGTCGCATCGCGCAGGCCCTGCGCGGCGGCGTACTGCTTGAGCCCGGCCAGCGCGAGCGCGCCGGCCGGTTCGGGCACGCAGCGCGTTTCCTGGTACACGTCGCGGATCGCCGCGCACAGCGCATCGCCGTCCACGCGCAGCATCGCATCGACGTGGCGCCGGCACAGCGCGAAGGTGAGCGCGCCGACCTGCTTGACCGCGGTACCGTCGGCGAACAGGCCGACCTCGTCGAGTTCGATGCGCGCGCCGTATTCGAGCGAGCGCGCCATCGCATCCGAATCGGCGGCCTGCACGCCGATCACGCGCGTGGCCGGTGCGATGGTCTTGACGTAGCTGGCGATGCCCGCGAGCAGGCCGCCGCCGCCGACCGGCACGAACACCGCGTCGGGCGCCGGGCACTGGCGCAGGACCTCCAGCCCGACCGTGGCCTGGCCCGCGATCACGTCGAGGTCGTCGAACGGATGCACCCACACCAGGTCGCGTTCGCGCTGCAGCTGCACCGCCGCGGCCTGGGCGTCGCTGTAGGAGTCGCCCGCGAGCACCACCTCCACCGCATCGCCACCGATGCGGCGCACCGCCTCGACCTTGAGCCGCGGCGCGGTCAGTGGCATCACGATGAGCGCGCGCAGGCCCAGCCGCGCCGCAGCCAGCGCCACGCCCTGGGCGTGGTTGCCGGCCGAGGCCGCGATCACGCCGCGCGCGCGCTGCGCGGGATCGAGCGCGGCAAGCTTGTTGTAGGCGCCGCGCAGCTTGAACGAGAACACGCTCTGCAGGTCTTCGCGCTTGAGCAGCACGCGGTTGCCCAGCCGCGCCGACAGCAGCGCGGCCTCGTGCAGCGGCGTCTCGCGCGCGAGCTCGTACACGCGCGCGGCGAGCGTGTGGCGCAGCAGCTCCAGGTCGGACGGCGCCTCGCCCGCGGGCGAGGCCGCGGCCAGCGCATTCATGCGGAGCCGGCCACGAGGCGGCTGCGCTCGCCGCTGCCCACCAGCGACAGGCTGCTCGCATCGAGCACGTCGACGAGCTTGCGCAGCTGGCGCAGGATCTGCTCCAGCACGCCCGCGTCGCCGTGCAGCACCAGCGTGAGCTGCGACACGCCCGGATCGTGCGTCACCGCGACGGTGAGTGCGTCGATGTTGACGTGGCGCGCGGCGAACAGGCCGGCCACGCGCAGCAGCGCGCCCGATTCGTTCTGCAGCAGGATCGACAGCGTGTGTTTCATGGCTTGCTCCGGCAGGTGGCAACAGGGATGGCGGGATCAGAACATCGCGGTGGCGGGTACGTCGGCCTCGGCCGGCGGGCGCGCCGCGCGCGAGGCGATGAACGGGCCCGTGATCATCTGCGCGTAGCTCGCGCCGGGACCGACCATCGGGTACACGCCGGCGTCGGGATCGACCATGACTTCGAGGAAGGCCGGGCCGGGATGGGCGAGGAAGGCCGCGATCGTCGCCTCCAGTTCGTCCTTGCGTTCGAGCCGGCGCGCCCAGGCAAAACCGTCGGCCTGCGCCGCGCGCACGAAGTCCTTCTTGTGCAGGTTCTTGTCGGTGGCGGCGAAGCGGCTGCCGAAGAACAGCCGCTGCCACTGCCGCACCATGCCGTCGCCGACGTTGTTGAGCACCACGACCTTGATCGGCAGGTCGTAGGTGGTGACGGTCTCCAGCTCGCCCAGGTTCATGCGGATCGAGCCGTCGCCGTCGATGTCGATCACCAGCGCATCGGGCCGCGCGAACTGCGCGCCGATCGCCGCGGGCAGGCCGAAGCCCATCGTGCCCATCGAGCCCGAGGTGAGCCAATGGCGCGGCCGGCGGAAGTCGAAGTACTGCGCCGCCCACATCTGGTGCTGGCCCACGCCGGTGCTGATGATCGCCTCGCCGCGGGTGATGCGGTTGATCGCCTCGATCACCGCCTGCGGCTGGATCAGCGCGCTGGCGCGGTCCCAGTCCAGGCCGTGCGCGCGCTTGAGCGCGGCGATGTGGGCATGCCAGTCCGCGAGCTGCGGCCGCAGCGCATGCGCGCGGCCGTGCGCGGTGAGGCGCTCCAGCGCGGGCGCGAGCGGGCCGGCGTGGTGCCAGTGGACGCGCTTGACCTTGCCGATCTCGGCCGGGTCGATGTCGATCTGCGCGAGGTAGCGTGCGCGCGGCGCGAACTGTTCCGGCACGCCGGCCACTCGGTCGTCGAACCGCGCGCCCAGCGCGAGCAGGAAGTCGCAATCCTCGACCGCGTAGTTGGCATGGGCGGTGCCGTGCATGCCCAGCAGGTGCAGCGCGAGCGGATGGGTGGTGTCGAAGCCGCCCAGGCCCATGAGCGTGGTGGTGACCGGGATGCCGAAGGCCTCGACGAACGCGGCCAGCGCGGGCGCGGCCGCGCCCGCGATCACGCCGCCACCGGCGTAGATCAGCGGTCGCCGCGCCTGCATCAGCGCGCGGAACAGCTCGGCGCAGGTCGCCTCGTCCAGGTGCGAGTGCTCCAGCGCGCGCAGGCGTGAGCGGTAGCCCGGCAGCGGCAGGCGGCAGGCGCCGTCGAACACGAGGCTCGCGTTCTGCACGTTCTTGGGAATGTCGATCACCACCGGGCCGGGCCGGCCGCTGCGCGCGATCTCGAACGCCGAGCGCAGCGTCGCCTCGAGTTGGGCCGGCTCGGTGACGAGGAACACGTGCTTGGCGCAGGCGCCCATGATCCCGGCCACCGGCGCTTCCTGGAACGCGTCGCTGCCGAGCATCGCGGTGGGCACCTGGCCGCAGATCGCGACCAGCGGGATCGAGTCGGCCATCGCATCGCGGATCGGCGTGACGAGGTTGGTCGCGCCCGGACCCGAGGTCACGATCGCAACCCCCACCGCGCCGGTCGCGCGCGCATAGCCCGCGGCCATGAAGCCCGCGCCCTGCTCGTTGGCGGGCACGATCAGCGGCATCGGCTCGCGGCCATCGGCGCCGCGCCGCTGCGCGTTGTGGCGGAACACCGCGTCGTACACCGGCAGGATCGCGCCGCCCGAATAGCCGAACAGCACGCGGCAGCCCTCATCGGCCAGTACCTGCACCACGATCTCCGCACCCGACAGCGACTGGCCCGCGCGCGGGTGCGGGTCGGCGGGCGCGGATGGCGCGGTGGCGGTGGCTTGCGACAGGTTCATGCGGAAAGTCCTCGGCGGCGGCTCAGTTGCGGATCAGGTCGTCTTCGTTGCTGGCGTAGCGCGGCGTGCCGTAGGCGGTGGCCAGGCGCAGGTCGTGCGCGAGCGGCGACACCTGTTCCCAGTCGATGCCGTTGACGTCGGTGTCGGCGTGGCCGTGGCCGGCCTCGTCGTCGACGAAGCCCATGCGCCGCAGCTTGCCGGCGTGCTCGGGCTGGTGGCTGATCGAGAAGTTGAGCAGGTCGGTGCGCCACAGCGCGTACACGCCGTCGACCACCACCTGCGGCGCATGGCCCAGGCGTTGGCTGTAATCGGCGATCGAGGCGTCCAGGTCGGCGACGGCGAGGGCGATGTGAAAGCGTTTCATGTGCAGTCTCCCTTGGTTGGTGAAGGTCAGCCGGCTTTCTTGAGCGCGGGGGTGGCGTCGGCGGGCGCGTCGAGCCAGGCCATGCGTGCGCGCAGGCGCTTGCCGACCTGTTCGAGCGGATGGTCGAGATCGGCCTGCTTGCAGCGCCGGTAGTGGGGCAGGCCGGCGGCGTATTCGGCGATCCAGTTGCGGGCGAAGGTGCCGTCCTGGATCTCGCCCAGCACTTCGCGCATGCGCGCCTTGGTGCCGGCGTCGATCACGCGCGGGCCACTCACGAAGTCGCCGTACTGCGCGGTCTCCGACACGAACTCGAGCATGCGCGTGATGCCGCCCTCGTAGAACAGGTCGACGATGAGCTTGAGCTCGTGCAGCACCTCGTAGTAGGCGATCTCGGGCTGGTAGCCGGCCTCGACCAGGGTCTCGAAACCGGCTTGCACCAGCGCGCTCGCGCCGCCGCACAGCACCGCCTGTTCGCCGAACAGGTCGGTCTCGGTCTCTTCCTTGAACGTGGTCTGGATCAGCATCGCGCGCGCGCCGCCGATCGCGCTCGCATAGGCGCAGGCGTGCTCGCGCGCGTGGCCGCTCGCATCCTGGTGCACGGCCCAGATGCAGGGCACGCCGCGACCGCGCGCGTATTCGCTGCGCACCAGCGCGCCCGGGCCCTTGGGCGCGACCAGCACCACGTCGATGTCGGCGCGCGGACGGATCTGGCCGTAGTGCACGTTGAAGCCGTGCGCGAACAGCAGCGCCGCGCCCGGCTTGAGGTTGGGTTCGATCGCCTCGCGGTACAGCACCGGCTGCACCATGTCGGGTGTGAGCACCGCGACCAGGTCGGCCTCGCGCACCGCCTCGGCCGGCGTGGCCAGCGCAAAGCCTTCGGCCTTGGCGCGTTGCCACGAGGGCCCGTCCGGGCGCAGGCCGACCACGACGTGGCAGCCCGAATCGCGCAGGTTGAGCGCGTGTGCGCGGCCCTGGCTGCCATAACCGAGCACGGCGACGCGTGCGTTGCCCAATGGTGAATGGTTCATGCGCTGACTCCTTGGTGGGATGGGGTGGTGCGGGGTGCGGGACTCGTCGGCTGGGTGGTGGCGCCGTCGGCGGCCGAGCCGACCAGCAGCGCGAACTTGGCCAGCACGCCGCGCGTGGCCTTGGGCGCGGGCGGCTGCCACTGCGCGCGGCGTGCGGCGAGGTCGGCATCGGTGTCGATGCGGCGGCCGAGTGCGTCGATGTGGATCAGGTCGCCGTCGCGCAGCAGCGCAATCGGCCCGCCGCGCGCGGCCTCGGGCGCGACATGGCCGACCATGAAGCCATGGGTCGCGCCCGAGAAGCGGCCGTCGGTGATGAGCGCGACGTCGTCGCCGAGGCCGCGCCCGATCAGCGCCGCGGTCACGCCGAGCATCTCGCGCATGCCCGGGCCGCCGGCCGGGCCCTCGTTGCGGATCACCACCACCGCGCCCTTGCCGATGTGGCCGGCCTGCACCGCGGCGAAGGCGTCCTCCTCGCTTTCGAACACGCGCGCACTGCCGCTGAAGCGCGTGGCACCGTGGCCGGCGCTGTCCTTGCCCGGGATCTTGAGCACGCAGCCATCCGGCGCGAGGTTGCCGTACAGGATCGAATAGCCGCCGCGCGGCTTGAGCGGCGTGGCCACCGTGTGCACCACCGACTGGTGCGCCACGCGCGGCGCCGCCGCGGCCTCGGCATGCAGGCTGCGCCCGGTCACGGTGGGCGCATCGCCGAGCAGGCCCGCGGCGATGAGTTCCTGCGCCACGCGCGCGCAGCCGCCGGCCTGGAACAGCTCCACCGCGGTGTAGCGTCCGCTGGGCAACAGGTCGGCGATCACCGGCGTGCCTTCGCTGGCCGGCTGGAAATCCTCCAGCGACCATTCCACGCCGGCCTCACGCGCGATCGCGAGCAGGTGCAGCACCGCATTGGTGGAGCCGGCCGTGGCGGCGACCATGCGCGCGGCGTTGCGCAGCGAGTTGCGGTTGATCAGCGCGCGCGGCGTGCGGCCCTCGCGCAGGCACTGCATCACCAGCTCGCCGCAGCGGCGCGCCGCCGCGGGCTTGTCGGCATGGGTGGCCGGGATGTCGTTGAGCCCGAGCGGCGACAGTCCGAGCGCGCTGAGCACCATCGCCATGGTGTTGGCGGTGAACTGGCCGCCGCAGGCGCCCGCGCCCGCGCAGGCATCGCACTCGACCGCGTGCAGCTGGGCATCGTCGAGCCGCCCCGCGCCATGCGCGCCGACCGCCTCGAACACCTGCTGGATCGTGATCGGCCGGTCGCGGTGCAGGCCGTGCGCGATGGTGCCGCCGTAGAGCACCACCGCGGGAATGTCGAGCCGCGCCATCGCCATCGCCGCGGCCGGGATGGTCTTGTCGCAGCCGCACAGCAGCAGCATCGCATCGATGCAGTGGCCCTCCACCGCGGTCTCGATCGAGTCGGCGATGAGGTCGCGGCTGACCAGCGAGTAGCGCATGCCGGGCGTGCCCATCGCGATGCCGTCGGTGACCGCGATGGTGTTGAACTCGACCGGCGTGCCGCCCGCGGCGCGGATGCCGGCGGCGGCCTCGCGCGCGAGCTCGCGCAGGTTGAGGTTGCACGGACTCACGTCCGACCAGGTGTGCACCACCGCCACCAGCGGCTTGGCCAGGGCCGCATCATCGAGGCCGGTGGCGCGCAGCATCGCGCGCGCGGGGGCGCGCTCGGGGCCGCGTTTGACGAGATCACTGCGCATGGACTGCTCCGGGGCAAGGGCGGCTGGGCATGGGCGTCAGCCGCAACAGGAATTGGCGAGGTCGGCGTACATGTCGGCGGCGCTCGCGCGCCCGGCGAGCGCGACCAGCACCGCGTCGCACACCGCGATGGTGTCGGCGCTGCCGCCGAGGTCGCGCGGACGCGGCCCTTCGGCGAGCACGCGCGCGACCGCGGCCTCGACCGCGGAGGCCTCGCGTTCGAGCCCGAGCGAGTGGCGCAGCAGCAGCGCCGCCGACAGGATCGCGCCGAGCGGATTGGCGATGCCGCGACCGGCGATGTCGGGGGCCGAGCCGTGGATCGGTTCGTACAGGCCGCGCCGCCCGTCGCCGAGCGAGGCCGACGGCGACAGCCCGAGCGAGCCGGCCAGCGCCGCGGCCTCGTCGGTGAGGATGTCGCCGAACAGGTTCTCGGTGACGATCACGTCGTAGCGCGCGGGCTGGGTCAGCAGCAGCATCGCCATCGAATCCACCAGCTGGTGTTCGAGCTGCACGTCGGGGTAGTCGCCGGCCAGCCGGTCCAGCGTGCTGCGCCACAGGCGCGAGGTTTCCAGCACGTTGGCCTTGTCCACCGAGGTCAGCCCGCCGCGCCGGCTGCGCGCGAGTTCGAAGGCACGTCGCGCCACGCGCTCGATCTCGGCCACGCTGTAGCGGCATTCGTCGCTGGCGCTGTCGGCATCGCGACTCTTGCGGCCGAAATAGGCGCCGCCGGTGAGTTCGCGCACGAACAGCAGGTCGACGCCGGCGACGCGCTCGTCCTTGAGCGGCGAGTGCGCCGCGAGCGCCGGATGCACGCGCAGCGGTCGCAGGTTCGCGTACACGCCCAGCGCCGCGCGCAGGCCGAGCAGGCCCTGCTCGGGACGCACGCGCGCGTTGGGGTCGGACCAGCGCGGCCCGCCCACCGCGCCCAGCAGCACCGCATCGGCGTCGGCACACGCGGCCAGCGTCGCTGACGGCAGCGGCTCGCCCGTGGCGTCGATCGCGCAGCCGCCCAGCAGCTGCTCGTCGAACTCGAACGCATGGCCGTAGTGTGCGGCCACCGACTTGAGCACGGCCACCGCGGCGGCGGTGACCTCGGGGCCGATGCCGTCACCGGGCAGGGTGAGGATGCGTGCGCTCATGCGGCGACCCCGTGGCCGGCTTCCCACGCCGCGATCGCGGCCTGCTGCTGCAGCAGGTAGCCGAATGCGTCCACGCCATGGAGCAGGCAGTGGCGCGCGAACGGTTCCAGCTCGAAGCCGATGCGGCCACCATCGGGCAGCGCGATGTACTGGCCGGCCACGTCGATCACCAGTTCGATGCCAGGATGGGCGAGCAGCCAGCGCTGCTCGGCCGCCGACACCACGATCGCGAGCAGGCCGTTGTTGAGCGCGTTGTTGCGGAAGATGTCGGCGATCTCGCTGGAGATCACCGCGGCGATGCCGTAGTCGAGCAGCGCCCACGGTGCGTGCTCGCGCGAGGAACCGCAGCCGAAGTTGCGCCCGGTGACGAGGATCGAGCAGCCGCGCGCCTGGCTCTGGTTGAGCGCGAAGGCGGGGTTGTCGCTGCCATCGGCGAGGTAGCGCCAGTCGTGGAAGCAGTGACGGCCCAGGCCCGCGCGCGTGGTGGTGGTGAGGAAGCGCGCGGGGATGATGCGGTCGGTGTCGATGTTGTCGTCGGCGAGCACGGCGCTGCGCGAGTGGATGCGGGTCACGGGGTTCATGCGGCTTGCTCCCGGCGTGGATCGAGGTAGTCGCGCGGATCGGCCAGCTCGCCGGCCAGCGCGCTCGCGGCGGCGGTGGCGGGACTGGCGAGCACGCTGCGCACGCCCTTGCCCTGGCGGCCTTCGAAGTTGCGGTTGGAGGTGGTCACCACCAGTTCGCCCGGCGCGGCCATGTCGCCGTTCATGGCGATGCACATCGAGCAGCCCGGCAGGCGCCACTGCGCGCCCGCGGCGGTGAACACGCGGTCGAGCCCCTCGGCTTCGGCGGCGCGGCGCACGCTCTCCGAGCCGGGCACGATGAGCATGCGCACGCCGCTGGCGATGCGGCGGCCGCGCAGCACCTGCGCCACCTCGCGCAGATCCGACAGGCGGCCGTTGGTGCAGCTGCCCACGAACACCACGTCGACCTTGCTGCCGCGCAACGGCTGGCCCGCGCGCACCTGCATGTAGTCGAGCGCGCGCCGCTCCAGCGCATCACGCGGCGCGGGCACCGGCGCGTCGAGCGCGATCGCGGTGCCCGGATGGGTGCCCCAGGTCACGGTCGGGCGCACCGCGCGCGCATCGATGTGCAACTCGCGGTCGTAGCGCGCGCCGGCGTCGCTGGCCAGTTCGCGCCAGCGCGCCACCGCGGCGTCCCAGGCCGCGCCCTGCGGTGCATGCGGACGGCCCTTGAGCCAGGCGAAGGTGGTGTCGTCGGGCGCGATCAGGCCCGCGCGTGCGCCGGCCTCGATCGACATGTTGCACACGGTCATGCGCTGCTCCATCGATAGCGCGCGGATGGTGCTGCCGCGGTACTCGATCACATGGCCGGTGCCGCCATCCACGCCGAGCACGCCGATGATGTGCAGGATGAGGTCCTTGGCCGCGACGCCGGGCGCGAGCTCGCCCTCGACCTGCACCGCGAGCGTGCGGGGCCGGCGTTGCAGCAGGCACTGGGTCGCGAGCACGTGGCCGACCTCGGTGGTGCCGATGCCGAACGCGAGCGCGCCGAACGCGCCGTGGGTGGAGGTGTGGCTGTCGCCGCACACGATCGTCATGCCGGGCTGGGTCGCGCCCAGTTCCGGCCCGATCACGTGCACGATGCCGCGCTCGGCGCTGTCCCAGCCATGCAGGGCCACGCCGTGCTGCGCGGCATTGCGCTCGAGCTCAGCGACCTGGGCCTGCGCCTGTGCGCTCACGTAGGCGCGGTTGCCGTCGGCGCCCGCGGGCAGCGTTGGCGTGGAGTGGTCGAGCGTGGCCAGCGTCCTTGCGGGCTGGCGCACGCGCAGGCCGCGCGCCGCCAGTTCGGCGAACGCCTGCGGCGAGGTCACCTCGTGCACGAGGTGCAGGTCGATGTACAGCGTGGCCGGCGTGGCCGTGGTCTCCGCGCTCACCACGTGCGCGTCCCAGATCTTGTCGAACAGCGTGCGCGCGCTCATGCGGCCTCCTGCGCATCGCGCGTGACCAGCTCGAGCCAGCCCCAGCGATCGGGGGTGCGGCCGTCGAACAGGCCGAAGAAGGCCTGCTGCAGCGCGCGTGTGAGCGGGCCGGGCGTGCCGTCGCCGATCGGCTTGCGGTCGACCGAGCGCACCGGCGTGACCTCGGCGGCGGTTCCGGTCATGAACACCTCGTCGGCGCAGTACAGCGCCTCGCGTGGCAGGTCGCGCTCTTCCACTGCGATGCCCAGCTCCTGCGCCAGCGTGATCACGCTGTCACGCGTGATGCCGGCGAGGATGCCCGCGCTCGCGGGCGGCGTGAGCAGGGTGCCGCGGCGCGCGATGAACAGGTTCTCGCCCGCGCCTTCGCTGAGCAGGCCGTTGCTGCCCAGCGCGATGCCCTCGTCGTAGCCGCCGCGGCGTGCCTCCAGGCCGATGAGCTGGCTCGACAGGTAGTTGCCGCCGGCCTTGGCCCAGCTCGGGAAGGTGTTGGGCGTGGGCCGCTGCCACGAGGACACGCACACGTCGGCGCCGCGCTCGACCGCCTCGCCGAGGTAGGCGCCCCAGTCGAGCGCGAGGATCGCGACCTCGACCGGGTCGGTTGCGCCCGCGAGCACGCCCAGCCCGCCCGCGCCGCGCAGCACGATCGGGCGCACGTAGGCCGATTCGAGCCGGTTGGCACGGATGAGCTCGTGGCAGGCCGCATTGATCTGGGCCGCGCTGTAGCCGATGTCGATGTCGTAGATGCGCGCCGATTCGAACAGCCGCCGCGTGTGGTCGGCGAGGCGGAAGAAGGCCGGCCCGCGCGGCGTGGCGTAGACGCGTTCGCCCTCGAACACCGAGGAGCCATAGTGCAGCGCATGCGCGCTGACGTGGACATGGGCATCGGCCCAGGGCTTGATGCGGCCGTTGTGCCAGAGCAAGGGGGTGTGTGCCATGGTCGGTTTCCGGGTTACTGGTTGGCGGCCGCCGGCGCCTGCGCCGGGGCGTGGTGGCGGGTGATGCGGTTGACGATCGCGAGCGCGGCCTGCGCGGTGGCCTCGACGATGTCGGTGGACACGCCGTGGCCGCGCCACTCGCGGCCGTCGTGGTGGGCGAGCAGGTGGGCCTGGCCCTGCGCGTCGCCGCCGGCGCCGACCGCGCGCACCTGGAACTGCGCCAGTTCCAGCGCGCTGCCGGTGGCGCGCTCGATCGCGCGCAGCACCGCATCGACCGGGCCGTCGCCGATCGCGGCTTCGCTGAGCTGGCGGCCGTCGGCGTGGGCGAGCCGTACCGAGGCCGAGGCGCTGCCGCCGAGGTGGGTGCTGGTGTTGAGCTGCATCAGCCGCCACGGACCCTGCGCATCGGGATCCTGTCCGAGCGCGATCGCATCCAGGTCCTCGTCGTGCACCTCGCGCTTGCGGTCGGCCAGCGCCTTGAAGCGCGCGAAGATCGCATCGAGCGTGGCCTCGTCGGGCGCGTGGCCGAGCACGGCCAGACGCTGGCGCAGCGCGGCGCGGCCCGAGTGCTTGCCCAGCACCAGGCGCGTCTCGGCGATGCCCACGTCCTGCGGCCGCATGATCTCGTAGGTGTCGCGGTGCTTGAGCATGCCGTGCTGGTGGATGCCCGACTCGTGGGCGAAGGCGTTGTCGCCCACGATCGCCTTGTTGCGCTGCACGTTCTGGCCGGTGAGCTGGCTGAGCAGGCGCGAGGTCGGATACAGCTTGCGCGTGTCGATGCGCGTGTCCAGGCCAAAGTGCGCGCCGCGCACCTTGAGCGCCATCACGATCTCCTCGAGCGCGGCATTGCCCGCGCGCTCGCCGATGCCGTTGATGGTGCACTCGACCTGGCGCGCGCCGGCCTCGATCGCGGCCAGGCTGTTGGCGGCGGCCAGGCCGAGGTCGTCGTGGCAGTGCGCCGAGAACACCACGGTCTCGGCGCCGCGCACGTGCGCGCGCAGGAACGCGAAGCGCTGCGCGATCTCGGCCGGCGTCATGTAGCCGACCGTGTCGGGCGCGTTGAGCGTGGTCGCGCCCGCGGCCACCACCGCGCTGAACACCTCGGCGAGGAACTCCGGCTCGGTGCGCATCGCGTCCTCGGCCGAGAACTCCACCTCGTGGCACAACCCGCGCGCGCGTTCCACCGCCGCGCACGCGGCATCCACCACCTGCTGGCGCGACAGCCCGAGCTTGTGCTCGCGGTGCAGCGGGCTGGTCGAGATGAACACGTGGATGCGCGAGCGCCAGGCGCGCTCGAGCGCGCGCGCGGCGCTGTCGATGTCACCGTGCTGGCAGCGCGCGAGCGCGCACACCGTGGTGCTGCGCAGCGTGCCCGCGATGCGCGCGATCGCGGCGAAATCGTCGGGCGAGGCCGCGGCGAAGCCCGCTTCGAGCACGTCCACGCCCAGCGCCTCCAGCGCCTGCGCCAGACGCAGCTTGGCCGGCGCGTCCATCGAGAAGCCCGGCGCCTGCTCGCCGTCGCGCAGCGTGGTGTCAAAGATGCGCACGCGCCCGGCGGCGGGCGCGCCGGGCGTGGAAGCTGGATCGGATTCGGGGTGGTTCATCGCTGGCTCCGCTGGGGAGGCGGTGCCGAAGGCAACAAAAAACCCCGCGCCATTGCTGGTGCGGGGTTCTTCAGGTGGATTCAGGTTCTGGTTCTAGCTACCTGGACACACGCCCTCAGCCCGCACCTCCGTTGCTAATGAGAAGTACGAGTACAAGGGCAATAATGAGCTGGCCGCGCAGGCACAGCGCGCCGCCGAGCGCCGCGGGGCGGCTCATGGCGATGGCGTCGTGGTGGCTGTTGCGCTGCGACATGGAGCCGACGCTAAACGACGCACCCGCGCGCTGTCAACAAGTTTGCATATGAACATTGGTTGTGAAGCGCCGCGTCCATCGATACCTTGAGGTAGTGCGGCTCGTTATCGTCGATGGTGACCCAGATCGATCCGTCCTCGGCCAGCAGCTCGCGCAGCAGCTGCGGCCTGGGCACCATCATCGATAGCTACTGCGAGTGCTCCAGCTTGTCGTCGTAGTGCTCGGAGGCGCTCTGGGTGTTGCAGGGCGGGTCGATGAAGACGCACTTCACCCGCCCCCGATAGAACGGCAGCAGCGCCTTCAGCGCCAGCAGGTCGTCGCCCTGGATCAGCAGATTGTCGGCGGCGGGGTCGCCATGCGTGGATTCCAGATGCAGCAGGTGGTAAGGCACCTCGCTCGCGGCCACGGCGGCCTGCGCCTTGTTCACCCAGTCGAGTATCGGCATGCGGAATCCTGTTCAGTCCCTTGCGGGCAATCGTTCTTGCAATCGCCCGCAGCGGCTGCACCGCGCGGGCCTCCCTACTCACGCGGCCCGGATCAGGAACTCGCTGGCCTTGGCCACCGGCTGCACCTGGCGTGCCTGCCGGCGCAGCTCCACCAGTCCGTAGCGCTCCATCGTCTTCAGGGTGCGCGACAGGTTGCTTGGCGCGCGCCCGCTCAGCTCGGCCAGCCGGTTCAGCGACTCGGGCTTGCACTCGCGGATCAGCTTGAGCAAGGCGCGGTTGTCGTCGGACAACACCTCGGCCAGCGAGCGCATGGAGGTGAACCAGATTTTCGGCTCCCCGGCTACCGGCTTGCGTTCGCCGCGTGCGATGGCCAGCGCGCGGTCGCGGATGGCCTCCTGCGAGGCGATGCCAATGACGATCCTTTTCATGCCTTTGCCTCCTTCAACACGCGGTCGACTTCGCCAAAGAAATCCTTGAGCAACTGGTCGGCGCTGGTGAACTCGTAGGGCACGCCCTTGTCCCGCGCGTGCCGGTGCTTGTGGTCGTAGGCCAGCCGTCGTCCGGCGAACTTGTGGCGCTTCGGCGGTTTCACCGCGTGCGCGTTGTCGTAGCCCAGCAGGCGCGTGCCATGCCGATCATGCAGCGTGAGCGCGTAGCGGACACCGTGCGGCATGTGCGCGTCCGCCGCCACCTCCCATGCCTCGATCTTGATCCAGTAACCGTCGCCCTGGTCATAGACCTCGCCATGCAGCAACAACAAGTTGTCCAGACTGTGGTCGTGCGTTGCAGCCATGCTATCACCAGATGATATGTAACGCCATGCCGGCCGATCCCGAGCCGGGGCCATCTGGTCGCATTGTCCGTGATTTCGCCGCGTGGCCAGAATCTCAACCGCCCCACCAACCAGCAGCCGCGCATGCGGCTGCCCTGTCCGAAGTCCTCGCAGGTCATGGCCTGAAGGCCAGCCGTGCCGCCGGCAACGTCGGCCCGCGAGGCGCGGCATGGATGCCGCACGGCACCCCCATCGAAGCGCGCTTGTGGCCTGTAATCCCGAATCTGTTGGGGGAGGTGGCTCACCCCAAATCTGTTGGGGAATGGGGCGACGAACCCGCCCCAACCATAACGCGCGCGCGGCCGCGATCACTTGCCTCGCGGCGCGCCTCGTGCGGCCGATGCAGGCTGCATCGATGCTGCCGGATCAGGGGCTTGTGTCGGACCAAGGCAGCTGGAACCTGGCCCTGGGCACGCGCGGGTTTGCCATGTGCCTCGGCTGCATGCGCGCAGGTGCCTTGCGCCTCGCCACGCGTGTGCTCGATGCGCGTGCGACTCCGCGTGGCCGGCCCCCGGGCGTGTGCTCAGGCCAGCCCGAACAGGCGCGCGTACAGCGCGCCGAGGCGATCGCCGAACACGAACCAGACCCAGCCCGCGGCGGCGATGAACGGGCCGAACGGGATCGGCGTGCTGCGGTCGCGCCCCTGCAAGGCGAGCGCGATGCCGCCGACGATCGCGCCGATCAGCGACGACAACAGCACGATCGGCAGCAGCGCGCCCGCGCCCATCCACGCGCCGAGCGCGGCCAGCAGCTTGAAGTCGCCATAGCCCATGCCTTCCTTGCCGGTGGCGAGCCGGAACAGCCAGTACACGCTCCACAGGCTCAGGTAACCCGCGGCCGCGCCGATGATCGCGGTGGCGGGGTCGATGTACACGGGCAGCAGGGCGATGAGCAGGCCCAGCCACAGCAGCGGCAGCGTCAGCTGATCGGGCAGCAGTTGGGTGCGCACGTCGATGCCCGAGGCCGCGATCAGCGTCCAGGTGAGCAGCAGGCCGGCCGCGAGCTGCCAGCCGTAGCCGAACTTCCATGCGATCGTGGCCGAGGCCAGCGCGGTGAGCAGTTCGACCAGCGGGTATTGCCACGAGATCGGCGTCTTGCAGTAGCGGCAGCGCCCGCGCAGCGCAAGCCAGCTGAGCAGCGGGATGTTGTCCAGCGGCGACAGCGCGTGCTTGCACCGCGGGCAGTGCGAGGCGGTGAACACGAGGTCGGGCGGAGCGGGGCCGGCATCGGCAGCCTCGACACCCTCGGGCGCGGCAGCGGCGGCGCCCTCGCGCAGCAGCTCATGCGCCTGCTGCCGCCACTCGTGTTCGAGCCGGCGCGGCAGACGCAGGATCACCACGTTGAGAAAGCTGCCGACCAGCAGGCCGAGCACGCCGGTGAGTGCGATCAGCAGCGTAGGTTGTTGCAGGAAATCCGACACGGTGGGCCGCTGCGGTGGTGGACGATCCCGCGAGCATGCCGCAATCGCGCGGCGTGGTCACGCGCGCATCGGATGGGCGCGGCGGGGCGGACGGGTTCCGCGCGATGGCCGCGCACCCTCACCGCAACCCCTCTCCGGGCGGGAGAGGGGTTGCGGCGGCGATCAGCCGACCACCGAGCCGAGCTTGAAGATCGGCAGGTACATGCCGACCACCATGCTGCCGACCAGGCCGCCGATGATCACCATGATGAGCGGTTCGAGCAGGCTCGACAGCGCATCGACCGCGTTGTTGACCTCGGTCTCGTAGAACTCGGCGATCTTGAACAGCATCGCGTCGAGCGCGCCGGCTTCCTCGCCGATCGCCACCATCTGCGTGACCATGTTCGGGAACAGGTTGGTCTGCTTCATCGCCAGTTGCAACTGGTGGCCCACCGAGACGTCCTCGCGGATGCGCCTGACCGCTTCGTTGTAGACCACGCTGCCGGTGGCATTGGCCACCGAGTCGAGCGCCTCGACCAGCGGCACGCCGGCCTTGAAGGTCACGCCGAGCGTGCGCGCGAAGCGCGCCATCGCCGACTGGCGCAGGATCTCGCCCACGATCGGAATCTTCAGCGTCATGCGTCCGATGAAGTGCTGGAACGAGGTCGAACGCCGGTACACGAGGATGAACGCGGTGACGGCGCCGATGAGCACGAGCAAGGCCATCCACCAGTACGACACCATCCAGCGCGATACCGACACCAGCATCTGCGTGAACGCGGGCAGGTCCGCGTTCATGCTGCGGAACACCTGCTCGAACTGCGGGATCACGAAGATGAGCAGGATCGCGGAGACGATGACCGCGACCGCGATGATCGCAGCCGGGTAGAACATCGCCTTCTTGATCTTGCCCTTGATGTTCTCGATGTTTTCCTTGTAGGTCGCGATCGTGTCGAGCACGGTGTCGAGCACGCCCGCCGACTCGCCGGCCTTGACCAGGTTGGTGTAGAGCTCGTCGAACTGCACCGGGTACTTGCCCAGCGCCTCGTTGAGCGCGGAGCCGCCCTCGATGTCGGTCTTGATGTTGGTGAGCATGTCCTTCATGCGCGGGTTGCTCTGCCCGCCCGCGACGATCTCGAAGCCCTGCACCATCGGCACGCCCGCGGCCATCATCGTCGCGAGCTGGCGGCTGAACACCGCGATGTCGCGGCCCTTGATCGACTTGCCCGCGCTGCCGAACAACGGCTTGGGCTTGGCCTTGACCACCTGCGGGTTGATGCCCTGCTTGCGCAGGTCGGCCTTGACCAGGTTGGCGTTCTTGCTGATCTGCTCGCCCCTGATCTTGGTGCCGCGCTTGTCGATGCCGACCCAGGTGTAGACCTGCATCTGGCTGACCTGCGCGCGTGCCTTGCCGCGTTGGGCCGTCGCATTGCGGGCTTTGGTGGCGACTGCGGTCGATGTGGCCATGGCTTAGTCCTTGGTGACGCGGTTGATTTCGGCAAGGCCCAGGATGCCCTGCTTGACCTTGAGCAAGGCCGACTGGCGCAGGTCGCGCACGCCCAAGCGGCGGGCTTCCTCGGCGATCTGCAGGGCGCTGCCGCCTTCGAGGATGATCTTCTGGATCTCCTCGGTCATCGGCATGACCTGGTAGATGCCGGTGCGGCCCTTGTAGCCTTCGTTGCAGCCCGAGCAGCCCACCGCCTCGTAGATCTGCATGCCGCCGTCGATGTCGGCCTGGGTGAAGCCTTCGGCGAGCAGTGCGGTCGCGGGCAGGTCGATCGGCTTCTTGCACTCGTGCAGGCGCCGCGCGAGGCGCTGCGCGATCACGAGGCTGACCGACGAGGTGATGTTGTACGGCGCGATGCCCATGTTCATGAGGCGCGCGATGGTCTGCGCGGCGTCGTTGGTGTGCAGCGTCGACAGCACCATGTGGCCGGTCTGCGCGGCCTTGATCGCGATCTCGGCGGTCTCCAGGTCGCGGATTTCGCCGACCATGATCACGTCCGGGTCCTGGCGCAGGAACGAGCGCAGCGCCGCGGCGAAGGTCATGCCGCGCTTGGTGTTCTGCTGCACCTGATTGACGCCGGGCAGGCGGATTTCGACCGGGTCCTCGACCGTGGAGATGTTGCGGCCCTCGGTGTTGAGGATGTTGAGCGCGGTGTACAGCGACACCGTCTTGCCCGAGCCGGTCGGACCGGTCACCAGCACCATGCCGTAGGGCTTGGCGATCGCGTCGAGGAACAGCTGCTTCTGGTCGTCTTCGTAGCCGAGCTTCTCGATGCCCATCTTGGCGGCCGAGCCGTCGAGGATGCGCAGCACGATCTTCTCGCCGAACAGGGTCGGGCAGGTGCTCACGCGGAAGTCGACCGACTTGGTCTTGGACAGGTTGAGCTTGATGCGGCCGTCCTGCGGCACGCGCTTCTCGGCGATGTCGAGCCCGCTCATGACCTTGAGGCGCGAGGCGATGCGCGGGTTGAGCTTGGGCGGCGGCGCGGCCACCGCGCGCAGCATGCCGTCCATGCGGAAGCGCACGCGATAGGTCGTCTCGTAGGGCTCGAAATGAATGTCCGAGGCGCCGCGCTTGATCGCGTCGACCAGCACCTTGTTGACGAACTTGACCACGGGCGCATCGTCGGCGCTGTTGGCATCCACGCCGCCGGCTTCGCCGTCGTCGTCCATCGCCGACGATTCCAGTCCTTCCAGGCCTTCGGCATCGTCGCCGAGGTCGGTGATGGTCTGGCCCGCGCTCGTCATCGCCTGCTCGATCGCGCGCTCGAGCTGGGCGTCGTCGATGAGGATCGGCTCGACGATGTGGTTGGACTGGAACTTGATCTCGTCCAGCGCACGCAGGTTGGTCGGGTCGGACACGCCCACGAACAGGCGCATGCCGCGCTTGAACAGCGGCAGCGCCTTGTGCTTGGCGATGAGGTCCTCGCGCACGAGCTTGATCGGCACCTGGCTGAGGTCGATCGCATTGACGTCGAGCAGCGGCAGGCCGAACTCGATCGACGAAGCCATGGACACGTCGGCGCTCGACACCAGGCTGTGGTCGATCAGCCACGCGCCCAGCGGGATCTTGGCCTGGGCCGCGTCCTCGACCGCCTTGCGCGCCTCGTTTTCCGCGAGCACGCCCTGCGTCACCAGGCGGCGGGCAATGCCGGACAGGCCGGCCAGCGGCGGCGTGTTCATCTGGGTTGCCATAGGAATATCGCGTAACTCCCCACCAACAATGCGGAATCTACCCCAAGTGCGGGCCCGAATGTACACCCTTGGCGCGGTCGCGGCTGTGTCGGGGCTCGCGGCATCGCGGTCGAGCAGGGGTTCTGCGTGGGTTGGCCGCGGGTGGCAGGGGCTGAGGGCCGACGCGCACGGCAGCGCGCCGCAGCGGCGCCGCGCAAAAAAAGAAGGCCCCTTGCGGGGCCTTCCGGATACGGGGATGGGTGCGGCATGCGCCGCCACCCATCACCACGCCATGGCTTGCCTCAGCGGCAGGCGGTCGGCGCATAGCGCGCCAGCAGCGTGCCCGGGACGACGCCAACGAAGCCACCCGCAGCAGCACCGGCGGCGGCGCAGCGCCATGCGGTCGCGTC
>QUBV01000061.1 GCA_014338185.1 Lysobacterales bacterium
TGACCGAGTAAATGGTTTTCCGGCAAGCGGTGCGGTTGCAGTCGTGTATGCGGCCTTGGGGCGAGCGGCTGGCGCTCGGGCCATGATGGAATCCGCCGGAGCCGCTCGTAGCGGTGGCCCAAGGATCTACTGGGCTAGCCCCCAACGACACGCACACTCGCACCATGGCGTACACGTGGTCACGTCCTGAGGACAAAGATGAGCTTCTTTTTGTCCTTACTACCTCTGACAGTAGAGATGCCACTGCCCAAGCCATGATTTCAATGTCACTGGTCGGCAAGGCTAACAATTCAAGCCCAACCCGCTTCGCTCCGGCAACGGCGTGGCAGAATAAGCCTGCCACGCCGTTGCCTGCGCTACGCAGGTCGGCTTAACTCACGTGTTAGACCCACCCATGCCAAAAACGCCGCGTATCGACCGCACGCTTCGCGCCGAGCTTGAAGCGGTGTATGAAGAGGTGATGTGGCTTGCATCGCGCACGAACGTCACGCCCAGCATGGCTCGCGCATGGTACACGCATGTCGTTGCTGGCCGGCTGAGTCGGCGTATCCGCCAGTTCTCGGGTAAGGCGTCGCGCAAGTCGATAGCCGACCCAAATGCAACGCTCAGGCTCGAGCATCACGCACGCATCCAGACCACACTGACCCAGCTTGTTGAGGCGCACAGTCGCGGTAGATGCTTGAATCCAGCAGCATTCACGCGCGTGGTCCTCGAATGCGAGAGCGTCCATATCGTCACATTCGCGGAGAACTACGCTGCCATGCGGCATGGTGGCGACTACAAGAGCGCCGGTATCAAGCTCGTCGAGTGGCGCCGCATTCCCAAGGCGGTGCCCAAATTCTGTGGTTCAAGATGCTCCGTGGCAAAGTCGCAAATGCAGGTCTATTCGCACCGTAGCCATCGCGGTGGGTCTAACCCTTCGTTGCGCCCGACCTGGTACAGCGGGTTTCGCCCTCTTCCGCAGGCGGGTGAACTCAATCGCTATGTGCATAAGGGGGCCTTCTGTTTGTGGTCGTTGCCACCACTCACACTTGCGGAACGAGGGAGCGTGTCATGTGGAGATGCAGGTTTCCATCTGCGATCCAACGGTGATCCTGAACGGCTTCTACCTGCACAAAAGCTTTTCCGTGCCGCTGCGGCGAATCAAGTTCCGCGGTCCCACGACCGACAAACGCCTCATCGTCCTGACCAATCAGGCCACCGTGCCCGCACTCAGCATCGCCCAGTTCTACCGCTGGCGCTGGCAGGTGGAGCTGTTTTTCAAATGGATCGAGCAGCACCTGTGTATCAAAGCCAACTTCGGCACTTCCGAGAACGCGGAGAAGACCAAAATCTGGAGCGCCGTCTCGATCCACGCGTTCGTCGCGATCGTCAAGAAACGTCTCAACCTGCCGCTCACGCGGCCGCCGACCAGAAACCAGGCGACGCGCAATTCCAGCTGAATTGACTCGACTAACGTTGGGGCACTACGGAGATACCATGAGAACCATCATCGCAGCCACAGCAATGTTTATGGCATTTCTACTGACTCCGCACGAAGCGGCGGCCTGCATGTGCGTGTCTGGCAGCGGACCTAATACCATATCGAGCTCGTTTCGAGGTTCTACTGTTGTAGTTATTGCCAAAGTTATTAGCGTCTCAGCGCCTCCCGGAGAAAGGAAGGCCGGTTCCGAACCTGGTGACGAGTACGGGATTGAAAAGCAGACTGTGGTATGGGAGGTGCAGGAGAGTTTCAAGGGGCCGCACAAGCAACAGAGCAGATTCACAACAAGCACACTGGTGGCTTGCTGCATGTGCGGAATTTTTGTGAGTCAGGGAGAGACCTACGTTCTATACTTGAATGGCAAGGAGCCTTATACGTTCCAGGAATGCAGCCGTAGTGCCCTGCTGCAGAACTCCCTTGATAGCATCCCGACTCTCAGAAGATTGTCCAGGCGTACCCGCAATGGCACCTGACAATGCGTTCAAGCCGATACCGCCTCGTGGCACCGTCTGCGTGCCTGCGCTACGCTAGCCGCAGCCGTCGCCACTGCTGCGGTCCGGCTTAACTCCGGCATTGGACTTCGCCGGCGCACGAAGAAATTTGGTCACGAGGCAATCGGTAAATCGTGAGCCTTGCATGCGAAATGGAAATCGCGAGATGACAGGATTTCTGCTACAACGAAGCCGCAAGGCGCCGACCAAATCCACTTGGATCTGACACCTTGCGGCTTCGGTTGTCGCAAAGACTTCGTCGAGATGCTTTTTTGCCAGGCTGGCTCTTCCCGATGCTCAGCGCGTGCACCCCGAACCGCCCTCTGGAGCGGCGTATGTCCAACTTCCCGCTACAGCCGACGGCCTTGCGGCCGCGGCTGAGCTTCATTGTTAGGCAGTTCATGGGGATCATCGCAACTCTCGTCATCGTCATTGCGGCAGCAATCTTGTTGCTATTGCCATTTGAGACATCAAACTTGCGCCACCGTGCCACACACGAGCACCTGATTCTGACTCGCTTTCACGCTGTTCGTATCGCGCTATTCAGTATTTCAGCGAGCTTTGTTTTGGCGCTTGCGTGTTTTGGCCTTGTGATGTTCGGCCCAGCCTATGCACTCGGCGGGCGCGACGTGCTACCTTGGCTAACCGTGTTGCCCGCCATCATTGTTGGGTTCTGGGTTGCCCGCCGCACGAGCAGAAAGATCATTTCATCGGCGTTCTCGCGCCTTGAATCAACTTCATCGAGAACTGCCTAACAATTCAAGCCGACGCTGCTTCACGGCAGCTACGGCGTGGTACGCTCACGCTACCACGCCGCTTCTGCCGCTGCGCAGCGCGGCTTAACTCAGGTGTTAGGTCTCTCTCATGACAGCTAAGCCTTCCCTTCCCCAATGGTATGGTGGCTATGACAACGAGTGCGCATGGATACAGTTCGGCATCAATCCTGATTGGATAATTAGCATCGTTCGCTGCTGGGACACCCCTAGCATCGAGATCGCTATTCACATCTTGGATGCTGAATCTACAAATCTCAATATCCCTGGCTATGCTCCATTCTCAATTGAGGCTGGCGCCGATGAAGCAACCGCTACGATTGATGGAATTGGGACAATAGAACAACGCTCGGGAGGAAATGTAGTTTTTGGCGCGGGGAACATGGATTTCGATGATCCATACTCTCTTTTCGTCATGCGTCGATGGCTTGCCCTTGCAAAACCTCCTTTAGCTATTCATATAGGACAACTCTCACTCACATTCCCAATCGACTCATCTATTTTCAGTGCACTTTCGGTTCTCACAACAAAGCAGAGACATTTCAGGAATGCAGTGCACAACAACACCTTTTACGTGCAAGATGAGACCTAACCCGGCGCTCAACCTCGCTCCTTTCAGTCGCTGGATGCTGCGCGATAAAGCCGCGCAGCGCCGGTTACCTCTACGTTAGGCCGCAAATGCAAGATCGCAGCATTCCAATCAATTTTCTTCTGACGGAGACGCTGCGGGTTATCCCCAAGTTTCTGCTGCTCGTTACCGCCCTAGCCGTGGCATGCACTGCCCTCTACTTTTTTCCCGGCTCGCCCCGGCCTCTTCCTGTCGTCGTTGGCACGTTCTTCGCACTCACGTACTTTTCGGCGCCAATTGCCTCGTCATCGGTTCGGTACAAGCTTGGGCTACGGCTGCTCTCACGCGCCGGTCGCAAGACTCTTCTGTACAGCTTCGCTTGGGGCGCCGTTGTTGTAGCTTGCTTCATTGCAACATTGCAACTCTGGCAAGGCATGGAGGCAACTGCCCTCAATTACGTGTTGTCTATGGGTTTAGCAGGCTTCGTTTGCGCTGCAACAGCTACCATTCCCACTGGCCGCTAATATGGTTTGCGGCCTAACAATTCGTGTATGGACTCCCTTTGCAGTGACCGAGTAAATGGTTTTCCGGCAAGCGGTGCGGTTGCAGTCGTGTATGCGGCCTTGGGGCGAGCGGCTGGCGCTCGGGCCATGATGGAATCCGCCATCGGCCGCACAGGGCCAGAGGTGTTATCGACTCGCTCGTCCCGGGGACCGACTCGCGCCATCGACGTCACTCGGTGCAACGCGGGGTGGGAACTCAGGGTGTCAACGTGCCAGGCACGCTGACGTGATCGGGTTCGAAGCGGGATCGGTGATGCTCGGCCGCCCACAGTCGACGGGCCTGCTTGTTGGCGAGCGCGACCGCCGCCCCTTCGACGAGCTCAGGACAGGTTTGTTGTGACCGACACATTCGGACAGCGCGAGCGCCCAGGCACGCGTGCGGTCTATCGTCGACAGAAACGCTTCCCGGCGCATCGACCGTCGATACCGTTCAAAGCCGGCACTCTGACCCGCCGCTACCGCCGGTCTGCTGCTTCATCGATCCCTTCCGCGCCTGCCGGTCATGCGGCAATCTTCGCAGGTGGCGAGTAGTTTTTCAGTGCTGCTTACTCAGCTGATGGCAGCAGCCACACATCACCGGAACTTGACAGATCATATTTGTACTAGCCACAATGTGGCATGTGGACGATTCTGGAACACCGCCAAGCGGACAAAGAGCTCTCCTCAGGGCGCGTGCCAGCAGAGATCCTCAAGCGCTACGAGAAATGGAAAGACATCGCAATGCTCTCTGGCCCGCAAGGACTGCGCGCCATCAAAGGCTTCCACGATGAAGCGCTCTCCGGAGACTGGAAGGGTTTCAGATCATCCCGGCTCAACGAGCAATGGCGAGTCATCTACTCCGTGGAGGCTGCGGTCATGATTGTTCAGGTTGTATGCGTCACCCCGCATGACTATCGGAAACGCTGATATGCGCAAGCTCATCCCAGCCAAGAAGCGCATCGACGTCACCCCCGGTGAGTCGGTTCGCATCATCCGTGAGCTGCAAGGCCTCAGCCAGACTCAGCTCTCGGCACTCTGCGGCATCCCGCAGACCACCATTTCAAGCATCGAGAATGGCCGCGTCAATCTTGGTGTTGAGCGCGCCAAGGTGCTTGGCCGTGCTCTTCACTGCCATCCTGCCGTACTGGTTTTCCCAGGCTGGCAAGTAGAATCTGCTGCCTAACCATTCGTGTATGAACTCCCTTTGCAAGTGACCAAGCAAACCGTTTTCCGGCAAGCGGTGCGGTTGCAGTTGACCTGCGCCCCATTCCCCGGGCCACCGGCCACTTCGTAGAGTCTTGGGTGACGAGGTCAATCCCTGCTTCGCTCCGGCAACGGCGTGGCAGGTATCAACGGGCTTCCCGACCGGCCGACGCTTGCCAAACTGGGCACGGTGTTCGCGCCCGCACCGCCGCGACACCGGACTTGTGGGACCGTGGCCGGGTCGGGGTTCGCGTGCGGCGGTGGCTGGCAGTCAGCCGGCGATCGCCTCGCGCAAGGCTTCGCGCGCGGCCTGGGTGGTCTGCGCGATGATCTCGTCGCTGTGCGCGATCGACACGAAGCCGGCCTCGTAGGCGCTGGGCGCGAGATACACGCCGCGCTTGAGCATGCCGTGGAAGAAGCGGTTGAACAGCGCGCCGTCGCAGGCGGTGGCCTGCGCATAGCGGGTGACGTGCTCGCGGGTGAAGAACAGGCCGAACATGCCGCACACGCGATTGATGGTCATGGGCACGCCCGCCTCGTCGGCCACCGCCTGCAGCGAATCGGTGAGCAGGCGCGTGCGCCGGTCGAGCTGGGCGTGGAAATCGGGGGTCTGGATCAGTTCGAGCATGGCCAGGCCCGCGGCCATCGCGACCGGATTGCCGCTGAGCGTACCGGCCTGGTACACCGGCCCCGACGGTGCGATCTGCGCCATGAGGTCGCGACGGCCGCCGTAGGCACCCACCGGCATGCCGCCGCCGATGATCTTGCCGAAGGTGGTGAGGTCGGGCGTGATGCCGTACAGCGCCTGCGCGCCGCCCAGCGCCACGCGAAAGCCGGTCATCACCTCGTCGAAAATGAGCACGCTGCCGTGCCGGCTGCACAGTTCGCGCAGGCCCGTGAGGAAGCCGGGCTCCGGCGGGATGCAGTTCATGTTGCCGGCCACCGGCTCGACGATGAGTGCGGCGATGCTGTCGCCGCAGTCGTCGAACAACGCGCGCGCAGCGGCGAGGTCGTTGTAGGGCAAGGTCAGCGTGAGGTCGGCCAGGGCCTTGGGCACGCCCGGCGAGGTCGGCACGCCGAAAGTGAGCGCGCCGGAACCGGCCTTGACCAGGAAGCTGTCGGCATGGCCGTGATAGCAGCCTTCGAACTTGACGATGCGCTCGCGACCGGTGGCGCCACGCGCGAGGCGGATCGCCGACATGGTCGCCTCGGTGCCCGAGTTGACCATGCGCACGACCTCGACCGAGGGCACCAGGCGCGCGATCGTCTCGGCCATCGTCACCTCGTCCGGGCAGGGCGTGCCGTAGGACAGGCCCTGCTCCACCGCGCGCTGCACCGCCGCGCGCACCTGCGGGTGGTTGTGGCCGACGATCATCGGTCCCCACGAGCCGACGTAGTCGATGTAGCGCTTGCCATCGGCATCCCACAGCCAGGCGCCGTCGGCGCGCGTGGTGAAAAACGGCTCCCCACCAACCGACTTGAAGGCGCGGACCGGCGAGTTGACGCCACCGGGAATGTGCGCGAGCGCGCGCTGGAACAGTTCGTGGTTGGTGCTCATGTGGGTTCCGTCTGTGGCGCCGGCCGGCCTGCGCGCACGGCATGCGCGAGCCGCTGGCAAACGGCCATGGTACACGCGCGCCGGCGGTGCTGGCGCCAAAGCGTGACGCAGGCCGGGGCAAGGCGCGCGCCGCCGGGCGACAATGCAGGCTCGCATGGGGCCGGAGAGCGTGATGCAACGCCTGCTGTGGATCTGCATCTGGATCATCACCGCGAGCGGCGCGCAGGCTGCGGTGCCCGTGCCCGTGCTCAAGTGGGCCTGGGGCGGCTGCTTCAGCTCATGGTGCCAGACCGGCTGGTACAGCTCGCCGGCCGTGGTCGACATCGACGACGACGGCCGCCGCGAGGTGGTGGCCGGATCCTACGACCTGGTCGCGCTCGACGGCCTCGACGGCGGGCTGCGCTGGCGCGCAACCCATGGCGGTCGGGTCTGGCCCGGCGTCGCGATCGCCGACCTGCACCACGATGGCCAGGCCGACATCGTGGTCGGCCGCGCGGGCGGACAAGTCAGCGTGCACCGGCTCGACGGCAGCCTGCGCAGCGGTTGGCCGGTGGCGGCATTCGCCAGCGGCGAGGTGCGCTCGCTCGCGCTGGCCGACCTCGACCGCGACGGCCGGTTCGCGATCATCGTGGGCGTGGCCACCAACACCTCGACGCGCCAGGTCAGCGTGCTCAACGCGGGTGGCGGCGTGCGGCCGGGCTGGCCCGCGCGCCACAACGGCGAGCCCGGCTACGGCGCGGGCATGTACAACCAGAACCTCGCGGTCGCCGACCTCGACGCCGACACCTACCCCGACATCATCGCGCCCACCGACACCCACTACGTGACCACGCTCGACCGCAACGGCGTGCAGCTGCGAGCCCACCCGATGTACGGCAGCAGCAGCGATGGCAATGCCCGCAAGACCTGGGCCGAAGTGGGCGTGCATGTCGACCATGCGGTGGACCTGCGCGGCTACGCGCATTGCGGCAGCGAGCACCGGCCCAACTTCGCCTCGGCCGCGCCCGCGATCGCCGACGTCGATGGCGACGGCCTGCGCGAGCTCGTGCTGCCCGGCAACGTCTACAACTGCGCCGCGAGCCCGTACCAGAGCCTGTACTACGACCTGTGGCTGCTACGCGGCGATCGCACGCGCTGGGCCGCGGGCGCATTCGACTGGACCGTGATCCCGGCGCAGGGCGCCAGCGGCGCGCCGCTGGCCGAGGACTACAACATCATCCAGAGCATCGCCGCCAATGCGGTGGTGGCCGACCTCGACCACGATGGCCGCGCCGAACTGCTGCTGCCCAGCTACGACGGCAAGCTGCACGCGTGGTGGCTCGACCGCACCGAACACCACGCGTGGCCGTACGTGATCCCTGGCAGCGGCCGCCACTTCGCCTCCGAGCCGGTGGTGGCCGATCTCGACAACGACGGGCGCGCCGAGGTGCTGTTCACGAGCTGGGGCGAAAACGGCAACGGCGAATCGGGCCGCCTGCACGTGCTCGACAGCCACGGCCAGGCGCTGCACGTGCTCAACCTGCCCGCGGCGCGCAGCGGCAGCTGGAGCGGTGCGCTCGCGGCGCCCACGCTCGATGACATCGATGCCGATGGCGAGTTGGAGATCGTGATCCAGACCACCGCCGCCGGCGTGGTCGCCTACGACCTGCCCGGCACGCGCCACGCGCGGCCGCTGTGGGCCACCGGACGCGGCAGCTACCTGCGCGCGGGCGTCGCCTTCAACGACCGCCTGTTCAGTGACGGCTTCAACGGCGCGGACGACTGATGCGGTGACAAGCGTGTCGCCTGCGGCATGCCGCGCGCTTGGCGCTGCCGCGACGCGCTGCGACAATGCGGGCCTGACCCAACGCCTTGCCTGCCTTCCATGTCCAGCGTCAGCGCCGCCGTTCCCACCCAGGTGTCCTTCCGCAGCTTCATCTGCATCGCCTGCGGCTTCATCTACAACGAAGCCGAGGGCTGGCCCGAGGATGGCATCGCGCCGGGCACGCGCTGGGAAGACGTGCCCGAGTCCTGGACCTGCCCGGATTGCGGCGTGACCAAGGCCGACTTCGAGCTGCTGCAGGCTTGAGCGGGCGGCCACGCGCCCGCTGGCGGCCATATCCGCGTCCGCATCCGCCCGCGGTGTGACTGCGCCCGGCCCGCGCGGGCGGCTTCAATGGGGCTGCCACTCGGGAGCCACGCCATGCATGTCTTCGTACCGCTGGAAGACCCCGCCGCGATCAGCGCGACGACGCCACTGGTGCCCTATCGCTGCGGCCTGCCGTTCGCGTTCGAACTGGAACCGGCCGCGCCGGCGCGCGCGGATCAACGCCGGATCGTGAGCTCGTCACCGGGCGCGACGCCCAATGCGCGCGCCTGGCCCGCGTTGAGTTCGAGCACGTAGCGCGCCGGCGCGCCGCTGGAATAGCCCGGGCACGGGTCGGCCGTGCATGGCTGCACGTCGTGCTGCACGCTGAGCAGGCGCCGCTCGCCGTCGAAGAACAACATGTCGAGCGCGATCCTGGTGTTCTTCATCCAGAACGAGCGCGGCGCCTCGTCGTCGAACACGAACAGCATGCCGTGGTCCTTGGCCATCTGCGTGCGTTCCATCAGGCCGTGCTCGCGCGCCGCCTCGGTGTCTGCCACCTCCACGCTGATGCGCTGGCCCTTGAGTTCGACCGACGGTCCCTGTGCGCCGCAAGCCGACATCGCGCCGATGAAGGCGAACAGGACGGCGGTGCGCAGCGCGCGCGAGGGCTTGGACATGGCGATTCTCCGCTTGAGGGTGACAGGTGGCTCAACGCCGCAGCGCATGGCCGAATTCGCGCTGGAACTGCGCCGCGAAATGGGCGTAGTCGAAACGCTGGTTCTGGGTGCCCGGATGCTCGACCTTGAGCGCGCCCATGAGTGAAGCCATGCGTCCACTGGTGGGCAGGTCGTAGCCGTGCATGAGACCGAAGATGAGGCCGGCGCGGTAGGCATCGCCGCAACCGGTGGGATCGACCACGCGCTGCTCGTGCGCGGGCGGGATCTCGTGACTGCTGCCGTCGCGCAGGTGGATCACCGAGCCGCGCGGGCCATGGGTGATGATGTAGGCCTGCACCCGCGCGGCGATCTCGCGCGCGTCCCAGCCGGTGCGCGCCTGCAGCAGCTGCGATTCGTAGTCGTTGACGATCACGTAGGTCGACTTGCCGATCATGGCGCGGAACTCCTCGCCATCGAACAGCGGCATCGCCTGCCCGGGGTCGAAGATGAACGGCACGCCGAGCGCGGCGAAATCATCCACGTGCTGCAGCATCGCCTCGCGGCTGTCGGGCGCGACGATGCCAAAGCTCACGCCCGGCACGTCGCGCACACGCCGCTCGCACGAGCGCGACATCGCGCCCGGATGGAAGGCCGTGATCTGGTTGTTGTCGAGGTCGGTGGTGATGAAGCACTGCGAGGTGAACTGGTCCTCGCACACGCGCACCTGGTCGAGACGGATGCCGCAACGCTCGAAATGGGCGCGATAGGGCCCGAAGTCCTGGCCCACCGCGGCCATCGGGATCGGATCATCGCCGAGCAGCTTGAGGTTGTAGGCGATGTTGCCGGCGCAGCCGCCGAACTCGCGCCGCATCGCGGGCACGAGGAACGACACGTTCAGGATGTGCACCTGGTCGGGCAGGATGTGCTTCTTGAACTGGTCCTGGAAGACCATGATGGTGTCGTAGGCAAGCGAACCGCAGATCAGTGCAGACATCGAAACCTTCCGGTGCAGGCAACGGGGCGCGCCGCTGGCGGGCGCAAAGCTGCAAAGCTTAGCGCAAGACGCCGTCATGGCCGCAGCCGGTCGCGGTGCGCGCGGCGCGAGGGTCGATCACGGTGTGCCCGGCACGACGCCAAGCTGTGCGGAACAGCACGGAAAACAAGGCTTTCTTAACCTCGATTTCCTTGCCGGCCCGCTACCCCTCCGTTAGACTGGCGCACTTTTCCCCTGCATCCTCAAAGGCTTGCACCGCGCCATGTTCAAAGGTCTCCGCGGTCTGTTCTCCAACGATCTGTCGATCGATCTGGGCACTGCCAACACGCTCATCTACGTGCGCGGCCAGGGCATCGTGCTCAACGAACCCTCGGTGGTGGCGATCCGCCAGGACCGTGGCCCGGGCGGTCCGCGCTCGGTCGCGGCGGTGGGCGCCGACGCCAAGCGCATGCTTGGCCGCACTCCCGGCAACATCGTCACGATCCGGCCGATGAAGGACGGTGTGATCGCCGACTTCACGATGACCGAGGAGATGCTCAAGCAGTTCATCAAGAAGGTGCACCGCGCGCGCATGTTCCGCCCGAGCCCGCGCGTGCTCGTGTGCGTGCCGTGCGGTTCGACCCAGGTCGAGCGGCGCGCGATCAAGGAATCGGCCGAAAGCGCCGGTGCGCGCGATGTGTACCTCATCGAGGAACCGATGGCGGCCGCGATCGGCGCCGGCATTCCAGTACACGAGGCGCGCGGCTCGATGGTGCTGGACATCGGCGGCGGCACCTCGGAAGTGGCCGTGATCTCGCTCAACGGCGTGGTGTATTCGCAGTCGGTGCGCATCGGTGGCGACCGCTTCGACGAGGCGATCATCAACTACGTGCGCCGCAACCATGGCACGCTCATCGGCGAATCCACCGCCGAGAAGATCAAGCTCGAAGTCGGCTGCGCGTTCCCGCAGTCGGAGGTGCGCGAGATCGAAGTCTCCGGCCGCAACCTCGCCGAAGGCATCCCGCGCATGTTCACGGTCAACTCCAACGAGATCCTCGAAGCGCTGCACGAGCCGCTGTCGGGCATCGTCAGCGCGGTGCGCAGCGCACTGGAGCAGACCCCGCCGGAACTGTGTTCGGACGTGGCCGAGCGCGGCATCGTGCTCACGGGCGGCGGCGCGCTGCTGCGCGACCTCGACCGGCTCATCTCCAAGGAAACCGGCCTGCACGTGCATGTCGCCGACGACCCGCTGACCTGCGTCGCCCGTGGTGGCGGCCGCGCGCTCGAGCTGGTCGACCAGCACGGCGGCGATTTCTTCGCCTCCGAATGAGGCGGCGTGCGATGCAGCACGCGCGTGCCAGGCGCGACGGACGGCATGATGCCTGCCGCTGACGCCTTCGAACGTGGTTGTTGAACCCCGCCGCCATGGCCATCGCCCGTGACAAAGCCGCCACCCTGTTCGCCGAGGGCGGTGCCAGCACGCTGCGCCTGATCCTGTACCTGGCCGCCGCGATCACGCTCATGGTGCTCGACCACCGCGGCCACTACCTGCAGGGACTGCGCCGCGCGGCGAGTGTCGTGGTCGAACCCGCCTATCGGCTCGCCGGCCTGCCCGCGCAGGTCGCGCGCGCCACGCGCGATGCGGTGGCGACCCAGCACCAGCTCGTCGACGAGAACCGCGCGCTGCGCGAACAACTGCTGCTGGCGCAGGCGCGGCTCAACCGCCTCGATGCGTTGCTCGCGCAGAACGAGCGGCTCAAGGCACTGCTCGATGCGCAGCACGATCTCGGGCTCGCGGTGCAGTTCGCGCACCTGGTCGACGTCGACCTCGACCCGTTCCGCCACCGCGTGGTGCTCGACGTGGGCACGGGGCAAGGCGCCATGGTGGGGCAACCGATCATCGACGCGCACGGCATCATGGGCCAACTGGTCGAGGTGCTGCCCAACACCTCGGTGGCGATGCTCATCACCGATCCCGCCCACGCGATCCCGGTGCGCGTCGAGCGCACCGGCCTGCGCGCGATCGCCTACGGCAGCGGCGCCACCGACCGGCTTGAACTGCGCGACATCCCGCGCAGCGCAGACATCAAGGCCGGCGACAAGCTGCTCAGCTCGGGTCTGGGCGGACGCTTCCCGGCCGGCTTTCCGGTCGGCACCATCGACACCGTGGGGCCGGACGCCAACGGCCTGTTCCTGGTCGCCAGCGCGCATCCCGCCGCGGCGCTCGACCGCAGCGGCGAGGTGCTGTTGCTGCAGGACCAGCCCCAGCCCTACGGCCCGCCCGCGACACTGGCCGGCGCCGCGGCGGCGACCGCCACGACGTCCCAAGGCGGGCCATGAGCCGCCTGCGCCTGCAAGCCTGGCTGGTCGGTGCCACCGTGCTGGTCGCGTTCGCGCTGCAGCTGATGCCGCTGCCGCCGCTGGCCGAGCCGTTCAAGCCGTACTGGCTGGGCCTGGTGGTGGTGTACTGGGCCATCGAGGCACCCGAGCGCATGGGTCTGGGCCGCGCCTTCGTGCTGGGTCTGTGCGGCGACCTCCTCATCGGCGAACTGCTCGGTGAGCAGGCTATGCGCCTGCTCGTGCTCGCGTTCATCGTGTTGCGCTTCCGCGCGCGCCTGCGCGCGTTCCCACTCGCCCAGCAGGCGCTCGCGCTGCTGGTGCTGCTGCTCAACGACCGCGTGGTCACGCTCATGATCCGCGGTTTCGCCGGCGAAGCGATGCCGCCGGCGACGTTCTGGATCGCGCCCGTGAGTGGCGCGCTGGCATGGCCGCTGCTGTACCTGGCCTTGGACCGCGCGCGCCTGTACCAGCGCAGCGCCGACTGACATGAAGCGCCTGCGTTGGACTTCCCGCCGCGGCCACGCGCACAAACCGATCGGTGAGGCGCGCGTGGAGGCGGCCACGTTCGCGCGGCGCGCACTGGCCGGCTTTGCCCTGATCACCCTGTGCCTGATCGGGCTCGGCCTGCGCTTTGCGTACCTGCAGGTGCGCGAGCATGCGCGCCTGAGCGCGCGCTCCGACGCCAACCGCATCCTCACGCGCCCGCTCGCACCCGCGCGTGGCCTCATCTACGACCGCAACGGCGTGCTGCTGGCCGAGAACGTGGCCGCGTTCCGGCTCGAGGTCACCGCCGAGCAGGCCGGCGACGTGCAGGACACGGTGCGCCGGCTCGCCGAGGTGCTGCCAGTCAGCGACGAGGACATCAGCCGCTACAACACCTTGCGCAAGCGCAAGCGTTCCTACGAAGGTGTGCCGCTGCGGCTCAAGCTGTCGGAGGAGGAGATCGCGCGCTTCTCGGTCAACCGCTGGGCCTTCCCGGGCGTGGACGTGGTGCCCTACCTCACGCGCGCCTATCCGCTCGGCGCCGAGTTCGCGCACACGGTCGGCTACGTCGGTCGCATCGACGAGAACGACCTCGCCCGGCTCGACGCCAACCAGTACGCGGCGACCACCCACGTCGGCAAGACCGGGATCGAGCGCAGCTACGAGCAGCGCCTGCACGGCCAGGTCGGCTACGAAAAGGTCGAGGTCAACGCCGACCACCGGCCGCTGCGCGTGCTGCCCGGCCGCGTCGCCCCGGTGCCCGGCGACACGCTGTACCTGTCGATCGACGCGCGGCTGCAGGAAGCGGCCGAGGCCGCCTTCCAGGGCCGCGCCGGCGCCGCGGTCGCGATCGACCCGCGCAATGGCGAACTGCTCGCGATGGTGAGCGTGCCCAGTTTCGACCCCAACCTGTTCGTCAACGGCATCAGCAGCGCCGACTACCGCACCCTGCTCGATGCGCCCGACAAGCCGCTGCTCAACCGCCTGCTGCGCGGCACCTACACGCCCGGCTCGACCATCAAGCCATTCGTCGGGCTGGCCGGACTGGAACTGGGCCTGCGCCGCCCCGAGGACACCGTGCTGTCGACTGGCGAGTTCTTCATCCCGGGCCAGTCGCGCGCCTACCGCGACGACGTACGCGGCGGCTTCGGCCGCGTCGACCTGGTGCAGGCGATCGCGCGCTCGGTCAACACCTACTTCTACTCGGTGTCGCTGGATATGGGCATCGACCGGTTCAGCGCGTACCTGTCGCGCTTCGGCTTCGGCCAGGCCACCGGCGTGGACCTGATCGGCGAAGGCAGCGGCGTGCTGCCCTCGCGCGAGTGGAAGCGCGCGCGCTTCAACCAGCCCTGGTACCCGGGCGAGACCGTGATCGCCGGCATCGGCCAAGGCTACTGGATCGTCACCCCACTGCAGCTGGCCAACGCGGTGGCCACGCTGGCGGCACGCGGCGTGCCGCATACGCCGCATCTGCTGCGCGCGGTGCAGGACGATGGCACGAGCGCGCCGCGGTTGCTGCCACTGGCGCCCGAGCAGGCCAGCGTGATCGACCACCCCGCCAACTGGCAGGCGGTACAGCGCGGCATGGTCGAAGTGCTGCAGGCGGGCACCGCACGCGCGGTCGGCGGCGATTTTCCCTATCCGATCGCCGGCAAGACCGGCACCGCCGAGCGCTATTCACGCACCGACGAAACCTGGACCAGCATCAGCGCCAGCCCGATCGAACGCCACCAGGTGCTGTTCGAATGCTTCACGCCGGCCGACAATCCGCGCATCGCGATCATCGTCGCGCTCGAGGCGGGCCGCAGTGGCGCCAGCGATGCGGCACCGATCGCGCGCCACATGCTCGACGTGTGGCTGCCGGGCGACCAGCAGCGCCAGCGCGAGGCGCTGGCCGGGGGCCATCCATGATCGGCGACCTGCTCGCGCAGCTGCGCTACCGCGTGTCGGTGGCCTGGCGCAAGCCGCGGCTGGACCTGCCCTTGCTCGGCGCCCTGCTGTTGCTCATGGGCATCGGCCTGGGCACGCTCTACAGCGCGAGCGACCTCGATCGCGGACAGGTGCTGTCGCAGGCGCTGCGGTTCGCACTCGGGCTCGTGGTGATGGTGACGATCGCGCGCGTGCCGCCGTCGATGCTGCGCAACTGGACACCTTGGCTGTACCTGGGCAGCGTGATCCTGCTCGCGGTGGTGATCGTGCTCGGCGAGGGGCGCGGCGCCAATCGCTGGCTCGACCTCAAGGTACTGCGCTTCCAACCCTCGGAACTGCTCAAGCTCACCATGCCGATGATGGTCGCGTGGTACCTCAACCTGCGCCCGTTGCCGCCGGGCTGGGGCACGCTCGCCAGCGCCGGCGGACTCATCGCGGTGCCGGCCCTGCTCATTGCCAAGCAGCCCGACCTCGGCACCGCGCTGCTGATCGTGGCCAGCGGCGCGTTCGGCATCTTCCTCGCGGGACTGGCGTGGTGGCGCATCGCCACGCTGCTGGCCAGCGCCGCCGCCGCGGTGCCACTGCTGTGGCACTTCGCGATGCACGACTATCAGAAAAACCGCGTACTCACGCTGATCGACCCGGAAGCCGATCCGCTGGGCAATGGCTGGCACATCATCCAGTCGCAGATCGCGGTCGGCTCGGGCGGCGTGTGGGGCAAGGGCTGGCACCATGGCACGCAATCGCGGCTGGAGTTCCTGCCCGAGCACACCACCGACTTCATCTTCTCGGTGTTCGCCGAGGAGTGGGGCCTGGTGGGCGTGGCGCTGCTGCTCGCGCTGTACCTGTTCATCATCGCGCGCTGCCTGTGGATCGCCACCAACGCGCGCGACACCTATTCGCGCCTGCTCGCGGGTGCGATCAGCATGGCGCTGTTCGTGTACGTGATGGTCAACGGCGGCATGGTGACCGGCATCCTGCCCGTGGTCGGCGTGCCGCTGCCACTGGTGAGCTATGGCGGCACCTCGGCGGTGTCGCTGCTGGCGGGCTTTGGCGTGCTCATGTCGATCCACGCGCACCGCCGCAGCGCGGGTGGCGGCTGACCGCCGCGTCAGGCTTCCTCGCCGTTCTCGAAACGCAGGTGCTTGACGCTGCGCCCGTTGCGGCGCACCAGCTTGAGCGCCTCGATGCCGATGCGGATGTGGGCATCGACGAAGTTGGAGGTGATCACGCGGTCACTGGCTTCGGTCTTGACGCCCTCGGGGATCATCGGCTGGTCCGACACCAGCAGCAGCGCGCCGCTGGGAATGCGGTTGGCGAAGCCGGCCGCGAAGATCGTCGCGGTTTCCATGTCGATGGCCATGCTCCGGGTCTTGCGCAGGTAGTCCTTGAAGGCCACGTCGTGCTCCCACACGCGGCGGTTGGTGGTGAAGACGGTACCGGTCCAGTAGTCGTGGCCGAGGTCGCGGATCATGGTCGATACCGCGCGCTGCAGCTGGAACGCGGGCAGCGCGGGCACTTCCGGCAGCAGGTAGTCGTTGGAGGTGCCCTCGCCGCGGATCGCGGCGATCGGCAGGATCAGGTCGCCGAGCTGGTTCTTCTTCTTGAGTCCGCCGCATTTGCCCAGGAACAGCACCGCGCGCGGCGCGATCGCCGACAGCAGGTCCATCACGGTGGCCGCGTTGGGACTGCCCATGCCGAAGTTGATCATGCTGATGCCATCGGCGGTGGCGTTGGGCATGGGCCGGTCGCGACCCTGCACCTCGACGCCGTGCCACTGCGCGAACACGTCGACGTAGTGGCCGAAGTTGGTGAGCAGGATGTGCTGGCCGAAGGCTTCGGCGGCCGTGCCGGTGTAGCGCGGCAGCCAGTTGTTGACGATCTCGGGTTTGCTCTTCATCGGTCGATTCTAGACAAGTTGCGCCGCCACGCCCACGCCATGCAGCCACGCGACAGCTGCGCCGTCGCATAATCGCGACCACTGGACCACGAGGAGTCGCCATGTTGTGGATCACGCTCGTCGTCGCCGTGCTGGTGTTCGCCGCACTCGCCTTCCGCGGATTGGGCTTCCTGGCCTGGGTGGCCGCGGCGGCCGTGTGCCTGCTGGGTTGGCGCATCGGCGGCGTGCAGCACGCAGCGCTGTTCGTGGCCACGTGCAGCGTGCTCGCACTGCTCGCGCTGCTGTTCGGACTGCCGCCGCTGCGCCGCCAGCTGGTGTCGCGCCTGGTGATGCCGGCATTCGCCAAGGTGCTGCCGCGACTGGGCGCGACCGAACGCATCGCGCTGGAGGCGGGCACGGTGTGGTGGGAGGGCGACCTGTTCGGCGGCATGCCCGACTGGGACAAGCTGCTCGCGTTCCGCAATCAGCCGCTGAGCGCCGAGGAGCAGGCCTTCATCGACGGTCCGGTCGAGGAGTTGTGCCGCAAGCTCGACGACTGGGAGGTCTACCAGCAGCGCGACCTGCCGCCCGAGATCTGGCGCTACATCAAGGAGCAGCGCTTTCTCGGCATGATCATCCCCAGGGAGTACGGCGGCCTGGGTTTCTCGGCGATCGGCCATTCGCGCGTGGTGACACGCCTGGCCACGCGTTCGATCACGGCCGCGGTCACGGTGATGGTGCCCAACTCGCTCGGTCCGGGCGAGCTGTTGCTGCACTATGGCACCGAGGAGCAGAAGCGCCGCTACCTGGAGCGCCTCGCCCGCGGCGAGGAGATTCCGTGCTTCGCGCTGACCGGTCCCGAGGCTGGCTCGGACGCCGCGGCGACCCAATCCGAAGGCATCGTCGAGAAGCGCCTCATCGACGGCGTGGAGGTGCTCGGCCTGCGCCTGAACTGGAAGAAGCGCTACATCACGCTCGCGCCGGTGGCGACGCTGATCGGGCTTGCCTTCCGCCTCAAGGATCCGAACAAGCTCATCGGCGAGGTCGAGGACCGCGGCATTACCTGCGCGCTGATCGAACGTTCGACCGCGGGCATCGAAATCGGCCTGCGCCACGATCCGATGGGCGTGCCGTTCATGAACGGACCGATCGTCGGCCGCGACGTATTCGTGCCGCTCGACGAGGCGGTGATCGGCGGCCGCGCCCAGATCGGCAACGGCTGGCGCATGCTCATGGAATCGCTCGCGGCGGGCCGCTCGATCTCGCTGCCGGCGCTGTCGATCGGCGCCGCGCAGATGTGCACGCGCATCTGCGGTGCCTACGCCACCGTGCGCGAGCAGTTCGACACGCCGATCGGGCGCTTCGAGGGCATCGAGGAGCCGCTCGCGCGCATCGCTGGCCTCACCTGGCTCATGACCGCCGCGCGCACGCTCACTTGCGGCGCGCTCGATGCGGGCGAGAAGCCCGCGGTGGCCGGCAACATCTGCAAGGCCTACCTCACCGAAAGCATGCGCCAGGTCGTGAGCGATGCGATGGACATCCGCGCCGGCAGCGCGATCCAGCGCGGCCCGCGCAACCCGCTCGCGCGCGCGTGGGACGCGGTGCCGATCGGCATCACGGTCGAGGGCGCCAACATCCTCACCCGCACCATGATGATCTACGGCCAGGGCGCGATCCGCTGCCATCCGTTCGTGCAGCAGGAAATCGACGCGGTCGCGCATGGCGACCTCGCCGCATTCGACCGCGCGATCTTCGGCCACCTCAACGTGTTCTGCACACGTGCGGTCCGCGCCAAGCTGCTGGCCTGGACCGGCTCGCGCCTGGCCGGTGCGCCCGCCACCCACGACACCCATCGCTATTTCCAGCACCTGTCGCGTTTTGCCGCCGCTTTCACGATCCTGTCCGACACCGCGATGGGCACGCTCGGTGGTTCGCTCAAGCGGCGCGAGAAGCTGTCGGGGCGGCTGGCCGACGCGCTGGCCTGGCTGTACCTGGCCAGCGCCACGCTCAAGCGCTACCACGACGAACCCAAGACCCGCGCCAACTTCGCGCTCACGCGCTGGGCCACCGAACTGGCGCTGTACCGCATCCAGGAAGCGCTGCTGGGCGTGATCGACAACCTGCCAGTGCGCTGGGTGGCGGCGCTGCTCCGGTGCACGATCTTTCCGCTCGGCGCACGCTTCCGCCCGCCCTCGGACCGACTCGGCAGCGAGGTCGCTCGCGACATCCTCGAAGATCGCGAGGCGCGCCGCACGCTCACTGCCGACGTGTTCGTGCCCCCGGCGTCCGAGCCGGGCCTGGGTGCGCTCGAGGCCGCGCTCGACAAGGCCGTACGCGCGCTGCCGATCGAGACCAAGCTGCGTGACGCGGTGCGCGCAGGCCGGCTCGACCGTGCGCCCGGCTACATGCTCGACGAACTGGGCGTCGCCGCCGGGGTCATCAGCGGCGAGGAGTACGACCTGCTCAACGAGGCACGCGACGCGCGCGACGAGGTGATCGCAGTCGACGCCTTCGAGCCGGGGCTGTACAAGACGCTGCACTGACGAGCGCCGCCGCTGCAGCCGGCGCACGTGGTTCAGGCGCCCGGCCGCTCCGGCATGGCGGCGCGGCGGCGCTGCGCGTGCGCGGCCTCGCCATCGGCGACCGCGCGCGACAGCAATTCGTCGGGCGTGCGCATGCCATCGTCGAGCGTGGCCGTGCCCACCGCCAGCGCGGTGGCCAGCGTCACCCCGCCCAGCTGCACCGGCACGTGCGCGATGCGCGCTGCCAGGTCCTGCGCGATGGCCTGTGCCTGGGCCGCACCGCGGCGCGGCAACAGCGCCACCAGTTGGTCGTCGTAGCAGCGCGCCAGCACCTCGCCACGCGGCACCGCCTCGCGCAGCACGGCGGCCACCTCGCACAGGCACGCGTCGAGCTCGCTGCGTCCGGACGCGCTTGCGCGCGCGCGCAGTTCGGGCGCGAGATCGCAGGTGAGCAAGGACAGCTCCTGGCGCTGCGAGCGGGCGTGGATGAAGGCCGCGCGCAGGTGCGCGAAGCCTGCGCTGCGGCTGAGGGTGCCTGTGAGTACATCGCGTTCGCGCAACGCCACATCACCGGCACGCGGCAAGGCGAGGTTGAGGCTGCGTCGGGCGAGCACCGCGAGCATGCCCAGCGAGGCGCACGCGAACGTGATCGACTGCAGCAGACCGAACGATCGCGGCGACGGAACCTGCGCCACGATTTGCGCCACGCGCACCGTGAACAGCAACACCGCGGGCGTCCACGCCAGCACGAACAGGCCGGCATTGCGTTGCCGCTGCCAGGCGCACCAAGCGCCGGCCATCCACAACGACCACAGTGCGGCCAGCACCAGCGTGGCCCCGAGCATCACCACCGGCGTGCCAGGCAGCGGCAACGCCGCCATCAGCGCGCACGCCAGCAGCAGCACGCTGCCGCCGGCGAACCCGCGCGACAGCCAGGGTGCGCGCCGGCCCAGGTCGAGCAGCTCGCGCGCAAGGGCGAGCGCACACGCTGCGGTGACGAGCGCGGCCGCGACGTTGGCACGTATGCCCAAGGCCGCCATCGAACTGAGCGGCCAATACTCGAAGCCGAGGCCGGACTTGTAGGCGGTGGCGAGCGCGATGCTCGCGCACAGGCCCATGTACAGCAGGCTCGCGCGGTCGGGCAGCGTACGCACGGTCACGAGCGCGGCGAGCAGGAAGGCCAGCTGCACCAGTGGCCAGACCACGTCGCTGCGCGCCTGCACCACCTCGGCCACATGCGCGGACTCGCGGTCGGTGACCCAAAACGCATGCGCCACCGCGGTCGAGGCATCCACGCGCAGGTAGACCGGCGAGTTCGCCTTCCAGCCATGATCGAGCGGCACCAGCAGCACGCGCCGCGAATAGCCGCGCGTGTTGTCGGCGCGATAGATGCTGTACTGCGCGCCGGGCGAGTCGGGCGACTGGTACACACGCACCACCATGTCGTTGGCCTGCGAGATCACCAGCACCGGTGCCTCGGGCGACACCCACTCGGCCAGCGGGCGCAGCCGGTACCAGGTGGTGTGGCCCGGCCGCGGCGTGACCGCCGCGGGTGATTGTGCGCGCAGTGCGCCGTCGAACGCACCGCGCAGCAACGCCGGGACATCGGCATCGGTGATCGTCGCATCGAAGCGTTCGACCGCGATCGGCACCTCGTTGGCGGCGAGCACCGGCATCGGCGCTGCGAGCACGGCCAGTGCACCCAGCACGCGGCACAACCAGCCGATCAGCCTGTCACTACGCCCCTGCACGATCATGTCGCAACACCACGCCTCATCCGCGTACGATTCACGCCACGGACCTTGCACGAGCTGTGCCATCTTCAGGGCGATTGTGAAAACACGTTACAAATCCCTGTTGTGGCTGGTGCTGGCGATGCCCGCGCTTGCATGGACGGGGATGAGCGTGGCGCCCGCGCGCGCGGGCGAGGTGTATCGCTGCGACGGCGCCGACGGCGTGCGCTTCCAGGACTCGCCCTGCCCCAGCCGATACCGGCAGAGCCGGCCGCGGCTGGCACCGGAACCCGCGCCCGCGCTGCCGCCGCCCACGGCGCGGCCGCCCGCCGTGGCGGCACCGTCCCCTGCGGTCGAGGCGCCGCCACCCGCGGCGGTGGCACAGGTCCCGCCACCGAGCTTCCACCTGTGTCGTGCCGGTGATGGCAGCCAATACATCAGCAGCAGCGGCGTGGGCCGCACGCACTGGGTGCCCTACGGCGTGCTCGACGGGCGCAACCAGAGCCTGGCCGAAGCCTATGGCGGGCCCTCCGGACTGGCCAGCCACCCACCCGGCGCGGCCCACATCCCGCATCGCCCGGCGCCGCCGGGTTCAGCCGCGGGCTACTACGTCGAAGTGACCGACGCCTGCCATCACGCGGGTCCGGCCGAGGCCTGCGCCTGGCTGCGCGGCGAACTCGATGCGCTGGATGGTCGCATCCGCCGCGCGTCCAGCGACACGCTGGCGACGCTGCGCCGCCAGCGCGAGGAGTTGGGCGCGCAGGCGCGCGGCTGCCGCTGACACCCACCGCCGAAGCACGCACACGCGGCGACCGTGGCCCGCACACCCGCGGCGCGCGGCGGCGTCGCAATGCGACGCGCGCGTACCGAGCCTGACACCCCGCGCGCCTGGTCCTGTCGCAATGCGACCCGCGCGTGCGCAAGCTGACATTGGCCGCAAAACGCTGCCACGCAGTGCATGTTGCTGGCACCTTGCGGCGCAATTGCGCACGCGTGGGCGACTATCGCCGCGGCCGCTCCAGCCACCACAGCAGCGTGGCCAGCGCGAGGAACGCGAGCCAGAACGGCCAGCGCGGCAGCGGCACCGCGCGCGTGGCAAGTTCGGGCGCGGGCGCCGTTCCCAGCAGCGCGCGCGTGGCCCGCGCCTGCGCGGCGCGCGCGAGCGCATGCGTGGGCGGGTCCTGCAGCACCGCGAATGGCCAGCGCTCGGACCCGCGCAGCAGCACGTGCCAGCCGGTCGTGGCCGGCCAGTATCCGGCACAGTGCCTGCCATCGCGCTGCGCCACCGCCAGCAGTGGCACGGACCGTCCCTGCGGATCGACCACGGTGTCGGTGGCCTGCACGCCGCACAGCACGGTGCGCGCGCCCGCTTGCGCGCGTTCGGGCAGCTGCGGCGCGGTCTCGGCCTGGGCGCGCGCGAGCTGTGCCACGAGCCGACTCCACAGCCCTGCGTGCGCCGCGCCCTCGCCCGCGAGCACGAGCTTCCAATCGCCATCGAACCACATCGCACCGACGCGGCCACGCTGCAGCGCGCGCCACGAGGCGAGCGGCGTGGCGTCATCACCGCGCAGCAACGGCGCCGCGTCGGGCGCATCCGGCGCGAAGGGCAACGCGACCAGTGGCGCCGCGCGCGGGCCCAGCGCCTGGCCCAGCGCCACCTCGCGCGCAGTGGCCAGCGCCCGCACCGCGAAACCCAGCGCCTGCCAGTCCCGCGCCACCGCATCGGGCACGGCGCCGCGCACCCGCAGCAGCAGGCCCAGGCCCTCGTGCACTGCGGCGCGCAGCGCATCCTTGTCCGCGGCATCGAGCCCGGCCCAGGCGCGCTCATCGACGATCACGAGGTCGGTCGCCGCGAGCGTGGCCGCATCCAGGCGCGGCTGGCCTTCCAGCAAGGCCACGCCACTGCTCAGGCCGATGCGGCTGTCCAGTTCGAGGCCGGCGTCGAGCGCCCAGCGACGCAGGTACTTGAGCTGCGGATCGGGGGCGCCGGCCAGCACCAGCAGGCGCAGGCGACTGCCCGCGCGCACGTGCAGCGGCAGCGGCACCTCGTCCAACACCGCGCCCTGCGCATCGAGTGCGCGCAAGCTGTAGGTCACGCTGCCCGCGACTCCGACGCCGGCGATGAGTTCGAACCGCCCTTGCGCGTCGCTGCCCGCGTGGGCGACCCGCGCGCCGGCGGGGTCGCGCAGTTCGAGCGTGGCACCGCCGGCGCCTTCGATGCGGCCACGCACACGCCACTGCGTCCCGACCACCGCCTGGCCCGGCGCATCGAGTTCGGCGATGCCCGGCGGCAGTGGCGCGGCCTCGAACGCGCCGACCCGGCCGGCCGCGACGTCGCGGTCGCGGGCAGGCAGGCCGCCACCGATCACGCGCAACGATCGCGCCTG
>QUBV01000112.1 GCA_014338185.1 Lysobacterales bacterium
GAGTACGCCTACGACCGCACCGGCGCGGCGATCACGATCCCGTAATCGTCCACCCCTGCGCACACTTCGACGGCCCCGGCAACGGGGCCGTTTTTTTTTTGGTTCGTGCCGGATGCCCGGAGCGGTCACCCTGCCGCACCCGCAGGTCGTGCCGCCATCGCGCGCAGGCGCAGCAAGGGTCGTGGGAGGTCCGCTGCTTTGCTGCGGTTGCACACAAGCAGTCACCACAGACTCGCTCGCAACCGGTTGCTTCCCGCTGCGGCCTCGGCCACTATTGTCCTTCGCGCCGCGTGAGCGGCCGCATGGTAGGCGCGTCTTTGGGTGACGCACGCCACCAGCATCATCACTGGATTTTCAGGGGGATCCAGTCTTGCTTGAGCAACAGGGGAATCATGGCTTTTCCACACACACGTGCGCAGCCCGGCTGCGCGTGCGCCTGCGCGTGGCCGATGTTTTCGTTGCAATGTATCAATCCGAGCGGGAGACATGAAATGAAACCGTTGTACAGAACCACACTGGCGCTGTTGGCCGCGGCGGGAGGGCTGGCCCTCAGCAGTTCCGCGTTCGCGGCCTTCCCCGATCCGTACTGCGTACGCGGGTACTCCGCCAGCGTCGAGCCGATCACCCTCGTCGATGTCGATGGGATCAACAACACGACCTCGCCGACGGTGGGCGGCACGCCCGCCGATGAGGACTTCACCGCAATCATCGGGGCCTTGCGCCCGGGTGGCGCCTATCCGATCACGGTCAAGGGCAACACCGACGGCAACTACCAGTCTGCGATCGCGGTGTACGTCGACTGGAACAACAACGGCACGTTCGACGCCGATGAGGGCAGCCTTGTCGGCACCATCACCAATTCCACGGGTGTCGACGCAATCCAGGCCAGCAACCTGCTGATCGTGCCCGCCAGCGCCACGATCGGCCAGACGCGCATGCGCGTGACCAAGCAGTACACGACCGCCGTGACGCCAACCATTGCCAATGCGCCTGCGTGTGGCACCACGGGTTACGGCCAGGCCGAGGACTACACGGTCGACATCAGCACCAGCGCCACGATCCCCGCGACGGCCTATCCGCACCTGTCGAAGTCGTTTTCCCCTGCCTTCGGCGATGTCTCCCAGGTGAGCACGCTCACGCTTGCGCTCGGGCAGTACAACGCCGACGTGGCCTCGCTCACGCTCGTTGCCGATCTGGTGGATACGTTGCCGGCCGGCATGACGGTGGCCACAACGCCGAACGCCTCGACTACCTGTCCCGGCGGTTCTCTGACCGCAGCCGCCGGCGCGGGCTCGGTTACGCTCGCGACGGGCGCGCAGATCCCACCGGCCGGTTGCACGGTCACGGTCGACGTGCAGGTCGCGGCGCCAGGCAACTATGCCAACACGATCCCCGCGGATTCACTGCAGACCGACACGGGCAACTACGCCACGGCCGCCAGTGCGATCTACCAGGCGACCTCGCCCGGCTTCGTCACCTACAACACCGGCTTTGAACCGCCGGCCTATACGGTCGCCAACCTCAGCACCCAGCAGGGCTGGTATGCGTCGGTCGCCAACGACTGGAAAGTCGTGACCACCAATCCCGGCGCCGGTGTCCAGGCCGTGCGTGGCACGTGGACCGCCGCCGGCAGCGGCACCTCGTTCATGCTCTCGCCCACCCAGGTTGCGGGCACTACGGCCTATGCCATCGCCAGCGCCAAGCTGTCGATCACACCCACGGGTGGTGGTGTCGACTGGGATTTCGCCCCGCAGGATATCGGTGCGGGCAAGGTCATCACGCGCGTGCGTTTTGCCAAGGATGCCGGCAACCCGATCCAGGTGCTGGCCGACCTGGGTGGCGGTACGCTCGGATACGCTCCGACCGGCGCGACGTGGACGGGCGGCAGCTACTTCGACCTCAAGTTCATCGTCAAGCGCGCCGACATGAGCTACACGGTCTGCATCAATGGCAGCCCGGTCTACAGTGCCCCGGCCAATGCCGGCTTTGCCAGCAACATCAACAACGTAGCCATCATCGGCACCAAGGGTGCCGGCACCCAGAACAACATCCTAGACGTCGATGACTTCACCATCGACAACAGCAACATCGGCACCTGCAACGGCCTACCGCCCACCCACACCGTGACCTCGTCCGTGGGCACGCCTTCGGGCACGATCACGCCGTTGGGCGCCCAGACCGTGAACGAAGGCGACACCATCGCCTTCACGCTCGCAGCCGATCCCGGCTACGCCATCGACAACGTGGCCAGCACCTGCGGCGGCACGCTCGATGGTGGC
>QUBV01000062.1 GCA_014338185.1 Lysobacterales bacterium
CGGCGGGCGGTGGCCGAAGCGGCCCGCAGGGGGAGCGCGATGGATCGCGCTCATTGCGCCGTCAGCACACGGACGTGCTGTCGGCGCAACCGGCCGCCGTCCGCGGACCGCGCGCGCAGGATGCGCGCGTGGCGCCGCTGCAAGGGCTGCCCTTCTCTTTGGTGACTTTCTCTTGGGCAAGCAAGAGAAAGTCACCGGCCCGCAGGGATGCGGGACGAACCCACCACGGACGTGAGTCGGTTGTCGCACCAAAGCGGACGACCGAACGTCCACCGACGCCCACCAGCGCCAGCGAGCCGCCCAGTGCGGGACGAACCCACCAGGGACGTGGATCGGTCTTCGTGAAAACCCTCACGGGCAAACCCAAACCGGCGCCACCCGGCGCCACCCGCCATCCACGGATGCGTCCATGACCCCCGCCCAAGCGATCATCGAAGTCCGCGGCCTGCGCAACCAGTTCGGTGCCCAGGTCGTGCACGAGAACCTCGACCTCGACGTGCGACGCGGCGAGATCATCGGCGTGGTCGGTGGCTCGGGCAGTGGCAAGTCGGTGCTGATGCGCTCGATCATCGGTCTGAACCGGCCCGCGGCGGGCAGCGTGCGCCTGCTCGGCATCGACGTGCTGCGCGCGAGCGATGCGCAGCGCATGCAGGTGGAGCAGCGCTGCGGGGTGCTGTTCCAGAACGGCGCGCTGTTTTCCTCGCTCACGGTCGCCGACAACGTGATGGCGCCGATGCGCGAGCATTTCCGCCTGCCGCTACCGCTCATGCAGCGCTTTGCCGCGCTCAAGCTCGCGCTCGCGGGACTGCCGCCGAACGCGGGCGACAAGTTTCCGGCGCAGCTGTCGGGCGGCATGGTCAAGCGCGCGGCGCTGGCGCGCGCGCTCGCGCTGGATCCGGACCTGCTGTTCCTCGACGAGCCGACCGCGGGCCTCGACCCGATCGGCGCGGCGGCGTTCGACCAGTTGCTGCTGACCTTGCGTGACAGCCTCGGCCTGACGGTGTTCCTCATCACCCACGATCTGGATACGCTGTACACGATCTGCGACCGCGTGGCGGTACTGTCGCAGAAGCGCGTGCTCGCGTGCGGCACGCTGGCCGAGGTCGAGTGCCATGACGATGCGTGGGTGCGCGAGTACTTCCAGGGCCCGCGCGGACGCTCGGCGCTGCTGGCCGCGCGGCGCGACCGCTCCCCAACCGCACATGCCGCCGGAGGTGCCTGAGCATGGAAACCCGCGCCCACCACATCCTCATCGGAGCGTTCACCATCGGCGTGTTCCTGCTCGCACTCGGCTTCGTGCTGTGGATGTCCAAGGCAGGCGTCGACCGCCAGTTCAAGGACTATGAGATCGTGTTCCGCGAGGCGGTCACCGGACTGTCGGTCGGCGGCCTGGTGCAATACAACGGCATCAAGGTGGGCGAGGTGGCGGCGCTGAGCCTGGCACCGGACGATGCGCGCAAGGTGATCGCCCGCGTGCGCCTGGATGCGAACGCGCCGGTGCGCGAGGACACCCGCGCCAAGCTCGGGCTGCTCGGCGTCACCGGGCTCGCCTTCATCCAGCTCTCGGGCGGTGCGCCGGGCAGCCCGCCGCTGTTGCCCACGCGCGAACAGCCGATCCCGCGCATTCCGTCGGAGGAATCGGCGCTGTCGGCGCTGCTCGCCTCGGGCAGCGATGTGGTCACCAGCGTCAACGACATCCTGCTGCGCGTGAACGAGCTGCTGTCCAAGGACAACCTCGACCACGTTGGCAACACGTTGGCCAACATCGATGCGCTCACCCGCACGCTGGCCGACCAGCGCCAGGACATCGGCCAGATGCTGCGCCAATTGGCCGAGGCCACCAGCCAGCTCAAGCGCACGCTCGCCACCATCGACCAGATGGCCACGAGCACCAACCAGCTCGTGCACGAGGATGTGCGCAAGCTGCTGCGCACGATGCAGGACACGCTCGCCAGCATCGACCGCGCCGCGGCCACCACCGATGCGCTGCTCGACAACAATCGCGGCGCGCTCGACCGCTTCGCCAACCAGGGCCTGCGCCAGGTCGGCCCGACCCTGGTGGAACTGCACGAGACGCTGCGCTCACTCAAGCAGCTCAGCGACAAGCTCGGCGCTTCGGACAGCCTGCTGCTCGGCCGCGACCAGCCCAAGGAGTACCAGCCGCGATGAAGCCCATCCGCCTGTCGATCGCCTGCACCTTCGCCCTGCTTGCCGGCTGCGGCGACCTGCTCGGGGTCAAGCGCCAGCCGTTCACGATCTATGCGCCCAGCTACCAGGCACCTGCGTCGGGCGCGGGGCAGCCGATGGTGGACTGGCAGCTCGTGATCGAGACGCCGCAGGCGAGCGAGGCGCTCAATACGCCGCGCATCGTGGTGATGCCCAGCCCGGGCGTGATCGAGGTCTACCCGGGCGCGCGCTGGAGCGATCCCGCGCCGGCGCTGCTGCGCAACCTCGTGGTGCAGGGTTTTGCCCAGTCCGGGCGCATCCTCGGCGTGGGCAGTTCCACCGGCGCGCTCAGCGCCGACTTCGCGCTCGCACTCGACCTGCACGCGTTCCAGGCCGAGATCCGCAGCGACGGCCCGCACGCGGTGATCGCACTGCAGGCGCGCCTGCTCGACTACCGCACCAGCCGGGTGGTGGCCACGCACGCGTTCGCGGCCGACACGCCGTTCACGGCCGGGGACACCGCGGTGGCGTTCGCGGCGTTCCAGGCCAGCGTGCAGCAGGTGGTGGGCGACCTCGTCGGCTGGACGCTCGGAGCGGGAACTGCGGCACAAAAACCGCGATAATGCGCGCCCGCTGATTCCATCCGGCGCTTCCATCCCGTACCCGCCACCGCACCGCCGCCGTCGTCGGTGCGGCTGCGGGCGTGGGCGATGCCGGCCTTGACCGTCGATGACCGAAGCCGAAACCCGCACCCAGCTCAGCATCCTGCAGGCGCGCCTGGCGCGCGTGCATGAGCTGCTGCAGCCGCTGGAGCCGCTCGCGTCCGATGCACCGGGCGCGCCGGCCGGTGGCGAGGACGAGGAGACCGCGCGCGCAGCGGCGCTGCAACGCGAAATCGCCGACCTGCACCCGGCCGACATCGCGTTCCTGCTCGAAGGCCTGCCGCCCGAGGAGCGACGCGTGGTGTGGAACCTGGTCAAGGCCGACCAGGACGGCGAGATCCTGCTGGAAGTGTCCGATGCGGTGCGCGAATCGCTGCTCGCCGACATGGACAAGCCCGAGCTGCTGGCCGCGGCCGAGCAACTCGACGCCGAGGAAATCGCCGACCTTGCCGAGGACCTGCCCGAGGACGTGCTGCAGGAGGTGCTGCACCGGCTCAACGCCGAGGAACGGCGCCAGGTGCAGACCGCGATGGCGTGGGAGGACGACCAGGTCGGCGCGATCATGGACTTCGACATGGTCACGATCCGCGAGGACGTGACGCTGGAGACCGTGCTGCGCTACCTGCGCCGGCTCAAGGAACTGCCCGAGCACACCGACAAGCTGTTCATCGTCAACCAGGACATGCGTCTGACCGGGGTGCTGCCGATCCGCTGGCTGCTGGTCAACGACCCGGCCAAGCTGGTCAGCCAGGTGATGGCGCCCGATGCCAACACCTTCCATCCCGAGGACGACGTGGCCGAGACCGCGCAGGCGTTCGAGCGCTACGACCTCGTCACCGCGCCGGTGGTCGACGCCGCCGGCAAGCTCATCGGCCGCCTCACCATCAACGCGATGGTGGACGTGATCCGCGAGGAAAGCGATGCCGAGGTGCGCGAGCGTTTCGGCCTGCTCGAGGACGAGGACATGTTCGCCTCGGTGTGGCGTTCGCTGCGCAACCGCTGGGCATGGCTCGCGATCAACCTGGTCACCGCGTTCATCGCCTCGCGCGTGATCGACGTGTTCGAGGGTTCGATCCAGAAGCTCGTCGCGCTGGCCGCGCTCATGCCGATCGTGGCCGGCATCGGCGGCAACTCCGGCAACCAGACCATCACCATGATCGTGCGCGCGCTCGCGCTCGGACAGGTCAGCCCGACCAGCGCGCGGCGCCTGCTGCGCAAGGAACTGGGCGTGGCGCTGGTCAACGGCCTGATCTGGGGCGGCGTGATCGGCGTGGTCGCGGTGCTGCTCTACGACAGCGTCCCGCTCGGGCTGGTGATGACCGCGGCGATGACGCTCAACCTGCTGCTGGCCGCACTCATGGGCGTGCTGATCCCGATGACGCTGCTGCGCTTCGGCCGCGATCCGGCGATGGGCTCCAGCGTGATGATCACCGCGCTCACCGACAGCGGCGGCTTCTTCATCTTCCTCGGCCTGGCGACGCTGTTCCTGATCTGACGCGCCCGCGGCCTGCACCCCCGGGGCCGGCTCGCAGGACCGCACGCGGGCCAGGCATGCGGCGGCCCGACTCACGCAAGGGCAACCGCCGCGGCCTGCCGACGCCGCCGCCCCATCGGGTCAGTAGTAGGTGCGTATCGTGACGTCGAAGCCGTTGTGCCCGTCCATGCGGCGGTAGAAAGCGCCCACTGCGAGCGTGTCGTTGACGTGCCACACCGGACCCAGCGCGAACTCCTGCGTGCGCCAGTTCCACAGCTCGGTGCGCGTACCAGTGACGACGGCCTCCCATGACGGCGCGAACCGGTAGCGGTACTCGACGATCGCGCTCCAGCCCAGGTGCGCCATGCGGCCCTGGTTGCGCCAGCGGTAGCTGGTGCGCAGCGCCGCCGCCTCGACTGCGATCATCGAGTCCTGGCCCAGCAGCCAGTGTCCGCCGATGCCCAGCCGCAGCGTGCGGCTGCCATCGAGTGTCGGCCCGGTGTAGGACCCGCCGTTGCCGACCGAGCCGAACAGGTGCACGTGCTTGCCGGTTTCGATGTACGCGCCAAGGGTGTCGTTGCGGAAGCTGCGCCCGTTGATGTGCCACTCGCCGCTCTTGAGATAGCCGTAGCTGTAGTTGAGCGGTTCGGCGTGCAGCGCACCCACCGACCACAGGCCGCATGCCGCCAGCAACAGTCCCCGAGTCATCGCCATCTCCCCTGCCTGCGTGGCGCGCCGGATGCGCGCGGCGCGAGCGTGCCGGCCGGGCACGGGTCGCGTCAAGCCTGCGCCGCGCTGCTACGCAGCATCGGCGAGCAACGCCTGGTACAGCGCAAGATCCGCCGCGCCGAAGCAGCAGAACACCACCTCCTCCGGTGTCCCGGCGGCGTGTGCGCGCACGCCGGCCAGCGCAATGCGTGCGGCGTCGGCCTTGGGGTAGCCATACACGCCGGTGCTGATCGCGGGGAACGCAAGCGAACGCACCTGCAGCGACTGCGCCAGCAGCAGGCAGTTGCGGTAGCAATCGGCCAGCAGCGCCGCTTCGCCATGCGTGCCGCCCTGCCAGATCGGGCCGACGGTGTGGATCACGTAGCGCGCGGGAAGGGCGTAACCGGCGGTGGCCTTGGCCTGGCCGGTCGCGCAACCACCGAGGCTGCGGCATTCGAGCAGCAGGCCAGGCCCGGCCGCACGATGGATCGCACCGTCCACGCCACCGCCGCCGAGCAGCGAACGGTTGGCCGCGTTGACGATCGCATCGACCGCGAGCGTGGTGATGTCGGCCTGGATCGCGCGCACGCGCACGGCAGCGGCCCGCCCGCGACCACCGTGGCCTACTTGAAGATATCCTTGTTCTTGGCGTAGCCGATCGCCTGCTGGCGCGTGATGAGGCCGCGCTTGACCATGTCCTGCAGGCACTGGTCGAGGGTCTGCATGCCGTACTGGTTGCCGGTCTGGATCGCCGAGTACATCTGCGCGACCTTGTCCTCGCGGATCAGGTTGCGGATGGCCGGGATGCCGACCATGATCTCGTGCGCGGCGATACGGCCGCCACCGACCTTCTTGAGCAGGCTCTGCGAGATCACCGCGCGCAGGCTCTCCGACAGCATCGAGCGCACCATCGGCTTTTCGCCGGCCGGGAACACGTCGATCACGCGGTCGATGGTCTTGGCCGCCGAACTGGTGTGCAAGGTCGCGAACACGAGGTGGCCGGTCTCGGCCGCGGTCAGCGCCAGGCGGATCGTCTCCAGGTCGCGCAACTCGCCCACGAGGATGTAGTCGGGGTCCTCGCGCAGCGCCGAGCGCAACGCCTCGTTGAAGCCATGGGTGTCGCGGTGCACCTCGCGCTGGTTGATCAGACACTTCTGCGAGGTGTGCACGAACTCGATCGGATCCTCGATCGAGAGGATGTGGCCGTACTCGTTCTTGTTGACGCTGTCGACCATTGCCGCCAGCGTGGTCGACTTGCCCGAGCCGGTCGGGCCGGTGACGAGGATGAGGCCCTGCGGCTGCTCGATGAGTTCCTTGAAGATGCGCGGGCAGCCGAGGTCCTCCAGCGTGAGCACTTCCGAGGGAATCGTGCGGAACACCGCCGCCGCGCCGCGGTTCTGGTTGAACGCATTGACGCGGAAGCGCGCCAGCGACGGGATCTCGAACGAGAAGTCGACCTCGAGGAATTCCTCGTAGTCGCGCCGCTGCTTGTCCGACATGATGTCGTAGATCAGCGAGTGCACCTGCTTGTGCTCGAACGCGGGGATGTTGATGCGGCGCACATCGCCGTCGACGCGGATCATCGGCGGCAACCCCGCCGACAGGTGCAGGTCGGAAGCCTTGTTCTTGACCGAGAACGCAAGCAGTTCGGCGATGTCCATGGCAATGATCCCCAACGATGAGTGCAGCGCGCCGACGCGCGGTTGCGGCAGTATAGCCACATGAACGCATCCACTGGCGAGCACCCGCCATGAGCCCTGCCCCGACCGGCCATGCCGCGATCCTGGCCCGCATCGCCCGCGCCAGTGAGCGCGCCGGCCGCGCGCCCGCGAGCCTGCTGGCCGTCTCCAAGACCCAGCCGGCGGCCGCGATCCGCGCGCTGGCCGCGCAGGGGCAACGCGCCTTTGGCGAGAACTACGTGCAGGAGGCGCTGGCCAAGCAGCGCGAACTGGCCGACCTTGCGCTCGAGTGGCACCTGATCGGGCCGCTGCAATCCAACAAGTGCCGCGAGGTGGCACTGCACTTCGACTGGCTGCAGAGCCTGGACCGGGCCAAGCTGGTGGCGCTGCTGGCGCGCCAGCGTCCGCCCGCGCGCGGTCCGCTCAACGTGCTCATCCAGGTCAACATCGACGACGAGGCCAGCAAGTCCGGTTGCGCGCCCGCCGCGGTCGACGCGCTCGCACGGCGGGTTGCCGCCGAACCCGCGCTGCGCCTGCGCGGGCTCATGGCGATCCCGCAGCCGTTGCCCGACCTGCAGCGGCGGCGCGTGGCGTTCGAGCGCATGCAGGCGTTGTTCGAGGCGCTGCGCGCGCAGCATGCCGGCGTCGACACGCTGTCGATGGGGATGTCCGACGACTTCGAACTTGCGATCGCCTGCGGCGCGACCCTGGTGCGCATCGGCACCGCGCTGTTCGGCGCGCGGCCGCGCGCCAACCCGCCACGCGCCGGCTGAGCCACGGCGCGCCGGCGGCAGTTGCTATGCTTGCAGGCCCAGTGCCCGCACATCGCCCCGCCATGGCCACGCCCGCCGTCCCGCCTTCCCTGTCCACCGGCACGCTCGCCTTCATCGGCGGCGGCAACATGGCGCGCAGCCTGATCGGCGCGCTGGTGCGCGGCGGCCTGCCCGCGCGCGCGATCGCGGTGGCCGAGCCGCATGCCGACACGCGCGCCGCGCTGGTCCGCGACTTCGGCATCACCGTGCACGCCCACGCCGCCGACGCGGCGCGCGGCGCGGACACGCTCGTGCTCGCGGTCAAGCCGCAGGTGATGCATGCGGTGTGCGGCGAGATCGCGGCCGGCGTCGCCTCGGCGCGCCCCCTGGTGATCTCGATCGCCGCCGGCATACGCATGGACCAGTTCGCGCGCTGGCTCGGCGCCGACACCGCGCTCGTGCGGGTGATGCCCAACACGCCGGCGCTGATCGGCGCGGGCGCGGCGGGGCTCATCGCCAGCGCGACCGTGAGCGCCGCGCAGCGCGAGCGCGCGGCCGCGATCCTCGGCGCGGCCGGGATCGTCGCCTGGATCGAGCACGAGCCGCTCATGGACAGCGTAACCGCACTGTCGGGCTCGGGACCGGCGTATTTCTTCCTGCTGGTCGAGGCGCTGGTCGATGCCGCGGTGGCGCAGGGCCTGCCGCGCGACACCGCGTGCGCGCTGGCCGCGCAGACCTGCCTGGGCGCCGGCCGCATGCTCGTGGAAGGGGGCGAGAGCGCGGCGACCCTGCGTGAACGCGTGACCTCGCCCGGCGGCACCACCGCCGCCGCGCTGGATGTGTTTGCCCAAGGCGACCTGCGCGGCCTCGTCGCCAGGGCGGTCGCAGCGGCCACCCGCCGCGGCGGCGAGCTGTCGGCGCTGTTCGACTGAACCGGCGACCGGCTCGCCGCGCCACCGGCCTGCACCTACAATCGCCCGGCCCCGCCCCGCGCCGCGACCTGCCATGGGATATTTCGCCAACGCCGCCCAGATCCTCATCAACTTCGCATTCGGCGTGCTGGTGTTCCTCATCGTGCTGCGCGTGTTGTTGCAGCTGGTGCGCGCCAACTTCTACAACCCGGTGTGCCAGTTCCTGTACAAGGCCACCAACCCCCTGCTGATGCCGCTGCGCAGGATCATTCCGAGCTGGCGCAACATCGAGCTGGGCGCGCTGCTGCTGGCGTGGCTGCTCAGTGCGCTCAAGCTGGCGCTCATCTTCGGTCTGTTCGGCCAGCGGCTGGGCCTGCTCGGGCTGTTGGTGATGGCGCTGGCCGATCTCCTCGACTTCACGCTGATGCTGTACATCGGCGTGGTGTTCGTGCGCGTGCTGCTGTCGTTCATCCCCGTCGAGCGCGGCAACCCGGTGGTGCCACTCGTGTACCAGCTCAGCGAACCCCTGCTGCGGCCGCTGCGCAAGCTTCTGCCCACGCCCGGCCGACTCGATTTCTCGCCGATGCTCGTGGTCCTCGCGATCCTGCTCGCGCGCGCACTGCTGGTGGCGCCGCTGCTCGACCTGGGCATGCGCCTGGCGCAGGCGGCGTGAAGGTTGCGCAGCGGCGGTGCATGCCGCCGCTCACCACAGCGGTCGCGCCGGCTCATCGACGGTGATCGCCGGCACCTGCCAGGGATGGTGCGCGCGGATCGCAGCGAGCAGGCGTGACAGGCCGGCCTCGTCGTGGGCGATGCAGAACTCCACGCGCCGGCTCGGCACGCGCTCGATCTCCCCGACCGTGCCGCGCGCGGGCGTCGCGCCCGGCAACGGCCGGAACTGCTCCTCGCCCGGCGCCGACAGCCACGCCCAATCGCCGTACTCGTCGAGCACCAGCGCCGCATCGCGGCGCACGCCGGCCAGCAGCGTATCCACATGCCCGCACGGCACCACCACCGCCACGCGATAGACGCGCTGCAGCCTCACGTCAGGGATAGAGCATGCCGCAGGTCCACACCCCGGCGGCGTCGCGGGCGTACACATGGCGTTCGTGCAGGCGGAACTGCGCGCCGTACCAGAACTCGATGCGGTCGGGCACCACGAGATAGCCGCCCCAGTGCGACGGGCGCGGCACCGGCCCATGCGCATACTGCGCCTGGGCCTGCGCGTAACGCTGCTCGAAGCGGGCCGGATCGGGCAGCGGCTGCGACTGCAGCGAGGCCCAGGCACCGAGCTGGCTGCCACGCGGCCGGGTGGCGAAATACGCATCGGAATCGGCGTCCGGCAGCTTCTCCACGCGCCCCTCCACGCGCACCTGCACGCCATCACGCAGGCGCTTCCAGTGGAAGCACAGCGCCGCCCATGCGTTGGCATCCAGGTCGGCGGCCTTGGCGCTGGTGTAGTTGGTGAAGAAGCGGAAGCCGCGCGTGTCGGCGCCCTTGAGCAACACGATGCGCGCGTGCGGCCGTCCGTCGCGCACCGTGGCGAGCGTCATCGCGGTCGGCTCGGGTTCGCCCGCGGCCTGGGCGTGTGCGAGCAACTCGTCGAAGGTGGCCAGGGCGGTGTGGTAGGGGTCGGCCGCAGCGGCGGCGGAAGGCGGGTGTTCCATGCGTTGCGATGCTAGCACGGGCCCCGCCGTGGCTTGACGCGACGCCGCTTGCGGGCGGACAGGCGCTCACGCAACATGCGCAGCGCCCGGCCACGGGCGGCCTGCCGGCAGGCGCCGAGGTCCGGGCTCGGGCGATGCTGCTGGCGGGGCCGGTGCCGGTCCACAGGGGAGGCGAGCGATGCGCAAGACCGTTTTCCACGGAGCGCTCGCGCCGTTGCTGGGCCTCGCGCCCCTGCTCGCGGTGGCGGCCGGCGCCGCGGGGCCTGGCGCCGACCAGGCCGCGTTGCCAGCGGGCATCCAGTTCCCGGACGTGCCTGCCACGGCCGGGGCGGGCGCGGCTCCGAGTGGCGGCGACGCGGGCAAGCAGTACCTGTTCATCGCCGGCTCGTCCCTGCACCGCAAGGACAACAACACGCTCGTCAATCCCGCGCCGTCCGGTTGCGTGACGAGCAACGGCTGGGTGGTCGCCGACCTGCAGCTGCCCGATGGCGTGATCCTCGAAGGCGTGCGCGCGTACTACAGCAACAGCGGCGTCATCGACGGGATGGTGTCGATCACCCGCAACAACGGTGCGGGTGCACAGATCGACCTGGCTTCGGGTGTGCTGTTCCACACCATGGGCTGGGCCAGCACGTACTTTCAGCTGATCGTGCCGGAGGCCATCAACCACCTGAGCTATTCCTATGTGTTGCAGGGCTGGGCGCCCAACGGCGTCCAGCTGTGCGGCCTGCGTGTGGCCTACTCCCTGCCGTGAGGATGCCTGCCATGTCGATGCCCCGCGCCGCCCGCAGCCGCATCCCCGCCCTGCTGCTGCTCGCCTGCGCCATGCCCGCCGCGGCGGCGGCGCGGGCCGACGATCCGCCCGCCGCACCGGCGGCGGTGACCTACCTGTACCGCATGCTGCCCGGTCTCACGTTCCATCCTGCATCCGACGGTATGGAATACGCGACCGACAGCGGCACCGGATGCATCCACCACACCGGCGGACTGGAACAGCGCCTGGTCCACTCCGTGGAGTTGCCCGCGGGCGTCACCATCGACTTCGTGCGCTTTTTCTATTTCGACACCTCGCCGACCGGCCACATGAAGGGCTACTACGCCGACTACGATGCAGCGGGCAACCAGTACGAGATCGCCTCCAGCGCCTCCGGCGCGGTGAGCGGCTATGGCTCGGTGCTGATCACGGTCAACCGCACCATCGACCACCGCAGCCGCCCGGTGGAGCTGTCGGCCACCCTCACCGGTACCGACGACAGCGTGCGATTCTGCGGTGCGCGCATCCGCTATTTCGCCGACGTGATCTTCACCAACGGCTTCGACTGAGCGCCACCGGGCATGTCCAGCATCCACACCCCGCACCTCATCACCCGCCACAGCCGTCCGCCGCGTGCCGGCGGCACAGCCGCGTCCCAATCATCCCGCAGCCGGAGGGCCGGCACATGAGTCGTCGATCCGCCATCGGACTCGCAGCGTGCGCAGGACTGGGCCTGCTGCCGCTTGCCGCCACAACCGCTGCCGCACCTGCGGGCACCTCCTCCTACATGAACATCGCCGGCGTGGCCTTTCGCGCGGGCAGCCACGCGACCGTGCTGGTTTCGCATCCGGGCAATTGCATCGCTACCGGCAACGCACCCATCCACGCCGACTTCTTCCTGCCCCAGGGCGCCGTCCTGCAGGGTGTGAGGGCATATGGCCACAACGACGGCATCGACCCGGGCGCCGGTGTCCAGATCGCCATCAACGCCTATGACGGCGCGGGCCAGTCCCTGATGCTGCTCGATGGCGTGACCCGCTGGCCGCAGGGTTACGCCAGCGAACCGTTTCCGATCACGCCTGGCGTGGTGATCGACAACCAGACCCACGCCTACAGCCTGCTCGCGCGCGTACCCGACGGGCAGCAACTGTGTTCGGTGCGCATCCTGTACGTGGCACCGTGACCACGGGCACGACCGCAAGCCCATGACCGGGGGTGGGCGCCGAACCTGCGCCCGCACCCGCGGCGCTGCCCGCTGCGCCGCGCAGCGGCGTGGTCCCGCACCGGTCCGGCATGCGCGCTGACCCGCACGCCCATCCACCCGCGCTGGTCGCAGGCCTGCTCGACACGCTGGCCGTGCCGCTCGCACGGCGACGCGGGCGCGCGCTGCTGGTGGGCCTGTCCGGCCTGCAGGGCAGCGGCAAGAGCACGCTCGCGCGGCAGCTGGCCGCGGCCGCGCACACTCGCGCGATCGCCTGCTGCCTGCTCGCACTCGACGACTTCTACCTGGGTCGACGTGCGCGCGCGGCACTCGCGCGCACGATCCATCCACTGCTGGCCACGCGCGGCGTGCCCGGCACGCACGACACCGCGCTGCTCGCACACACGCTCGCCGCACTCGCCCACGCGAGCGAGCGAGCGCCGGTGCGCGTGCCGCGTTTCGACAAGGGTCGCGACACGCGCCTGCCGCCCTCGCGCTGGGCCCGCGTCCGCCGGCCACCGCAACTGATCCTGCTCGAGGGCTGGTGCGTGGGCGTACCGCCACAGGCAGGTGGCGCGCTGCGCCGGCCGCTCAACGCGCTCGAACGCGATTGCGACCCGCAGGCGGTCTGGCGCCGCTACGTCAATGCGCGCCTGGCGAGCGACTATGCGGCGCTGTGGCAGCGCCTGGATCGCCTCGTTCTGCTGCAGGCACCGGACTTCGCCTGCGCGCGCCGCTGGCGCGCGCAGGCCGAGCAGGCGCTGCGCCAGCAGGGCGCGCCGCGCGCGATGGCGCCGCGCGAGCTCGAGCGTTTCATGCAGCACTACGAACGCCTGAGCCGCCACGCGCTCGCCACCCTGCCCGCCCGCGCCGACCTGTGCGTGCAACTCGACCACGCGCGCCGCACAACCAGGATTCCCGCAGGACCCTGACATGTCGCACCCCGCGCCGGCATCGGCACCGACGTCGTCGACGTCATGCCCCCTCGTACCGCGATACGGACCGGGCCTATCATGCATACGGGGCCATCGAGCCGGACACCATCGCATCGACCAAGGGGAGAAACGCCATGGGTCACTTCATCTCCGCATCCTGCACCTGCGGCTACAGCAACGAACACCTCTCCATCGGCGGTGGCATGCTCACCTTCACCACCGTCTGCGACCATCCTGCGTACTGCGCTGCAGGACGCCACGTGGTGGCGGTCAATCTGATGGAGCAGCCGATCACCTGCCCCGAAGGCTGTGCAGGCACTCCGCTGCCCTACTGCAAGACGCCGTCATTGCAGATCAAGCGCGGCAAGGGCCTGGTCTCCGACTGGGACGGCCTGAAGATCAACACGGGCTTGTACAAATGCCCGCGCTGCGAAGCCTATTCGCTCCAGTTCCATGAGAAACACGCATACTTCGACTAGCCAGGCGCAGGTCAACCGGACCCCATGACCAGCAATCCGCCCAAGGCCGCACCACAACCGCACTCGCACCGCTTGACCGATCGCGGTTGGCCAGTCACCTGCGCGATGGCCCAGGCGGAAAGTCGAGTCTGACCCGGGTTCTGGACCCGGGTTCTGGGGCTCTACTGACCCGGGTTCTCGAAAGTCGAGTCTGACCCGGGTTCTGCGGGTCCTGCAAACGCGAGGACGTGACCATCGGGATCGAGCGAGTACGCCGCCACGTGTCCCCACGAGCGCGGTCGCAATGGGCTGAGTTCCGTGGCACCGGCTGCGAGTGCTCGCGCGTGGCAGGCCGCCGGGTCGGCAACGACCAGGTACAACTCGGCCCTGGGCACGCCGCGGGCGCTGGAGGGCTTGGGAAGCGCGGGTCCAAGCAGCCGCTCGATGGCCGCCTCGGGCATGAGGCCAAGAACCGCACCGCCGGGCAAATCAAACTCGACCATCCCGGGCACATCTAGCCGCGGCGACATGGCCAGCACCGTGGAGTAGAACGCGCGACTGCGCGAGGCGTCGGCCACGTAGAGGATGAGGTGTGCAGCACCGCCCATTGGATGGCGCACGTCGTCACATGAGCCAAGCCTGGGCCGGGCACCCGGTGCTCGGGCTCGAACCGGCCGGGCCGTCAAGCCAGGTGCCGGCAGGGCACCAGCCGCCGGAGCCCGATCGGTGTGAGGACCAGGCCGGCAGCACCCAACGCGATCAGGAAGGCGACGCGCGAATCCAGCGTCGAGTTGAACAAGCCAACCGCCGACACTGCGACCAGGCCAATGGCCGCGAGGATGATGGCGATGCCAAGTATCTTGCCCATGGGACCTCCGTGCGATGGAAGTTGATGCGGCACGCGCAGGTACCGGATGTCCGCGCCGATCCGAACGGCGGTGGCGTACGATACCCGCTTCAACGGGACACCGGGGTGCAGTCCAGGCGGCTCGCGGCATGCCGCCGCCTGCGCGCTCCGCCAAGCCGCGCGAAGCATAGCAGGCGCGAAACCGACACGCTCGTTGGGTCGAACGGCCAGCGTGCCTGCCATGCGGCGGTGGGTACGCGGCACTCGCAAGGTGAAACATGGCTAGGCCGTGTCGGCCTGCGAACGCCGCACGCGCCTGCGCTACAACCGCTTGCCTTGCCGGCATGCGTCGACCAGCGCAGCGAGTTGCCTTTGCCGGGTTACCGCCTGCTAGGCACTGATAACTCACCAGGTGACCTTGCGACGGTAGCCCGGCGGCAGCGATTGGTAGAACGTCCACGCCGGGTGGTTCTGCTGGAACACACGCTGGTCCGCCACTGCAAGCTCGGGTTCGGTTTCCTGTTCGTACGAAGCCATCCTGCTGCGCGACGCCTCGCGCTGCGCGAAAACGGCCAAACCGGCGGGCCGCATGCGCCCTTGCTTGCGCAGCTCATCCACACGGGCGATGTTGACCGCGCTCCACGTCGAACCCGGCTTCCTCGGCGAAAAGCGGATCCTGTAGTGGGCCTCATCGACGCGGTGGCGGACACCGTCGATCCACCCCACGCAGAGTGCTTCATCCACCGCGTCGGCCCAGGTGATGCCCGGCACACCCTTGCGCGCCTTGGCAAAGCCGATCACGAGTTCACTGGCGGTGTCAGCGTTCCTGGCGAACCAGCGCCGCAATTGTGCGGCATTCCTGAAGTAGACCGGATCGGCGGGGGTCGTGATCGGTCTCGCGTTCCGCGTCGTGGTTCCGTGGTGGTGGGTCAAACCGAGATCACGTCATCGGCACACGGGCGTGGAACGCTACGCCGGCCGTCGCCGGTCGGCAATCGCCTGGCGCAAGAGGTCGCGGATCGCCGGGTCACTCACGCGGGCGACGTGGTCGATCCTGACGTGGCGAAGCGCCTTTCCGGTACCGGTCAGCACCCCTTGGGGGTCCCGAAGCGACGTGCCGTGGTAGAAGCCGAGGTTGATGTGCCCTGCCTGCACCGCGATGTAGGCGTAGTGCTGCGTCATCTTCTTCGGGCCCACGCCGTAGCTGGCCATGCGCATCTTGGGCCAGATCGACTCGAGGAACCCATCATGCTCCGACGCGATGAGTTCGCGCAGCGCCTCGCAAACCGGGCGCAGTTCCGGCCTGGCGAGCACAACGATGTCGTGGAAGGTATCGGATCCTGCTGTGTCGGCCATGCTGCCACCGTTGTGGTTCGCGCGGTGGCGATGGATGGTTGCGCGCCAGCCGCGTTCCTGCGTCACGCACGTCGTCGCCCACATCGACGCGGCCGTCCCGGCCAAGCTTGCGGTTCAACCACTGTGCCCGATCCGCCCGCCTTGTCGCCATCCACCACCAGATCGCGCTCGCTGTCACACCCGGCTCGATCCGCGCGGACCCGCGACCACGCACGGGTCCCGCGCGCTGCTCGCACCAGTGTTTCAGTCGTAGCCGTCCGCGAAAATTTCATCGGTGGGCAGGTCGTATGCCTCCACGATTCCCTCGGGGGTTGCAATGACCAATGTATCGGCAGCGTAAGCCAGCATTCCGCTGGCTGGGTACACGCGATCCGTCTGGTGGGTCACCCGGTTGACGAGATAGGTGCTGCTGCCGTCGCCGGCAATCACGTAGTTCCGGGTGACGATGAGGTTGGTGGCAACGTTGCCCGTCGGAGTGGGAACCCACATCCAGAGCTGGTTGCCGGTCGCAGGGTCACGCACCGAAAGTGCGCCCCCCGCGCGAACGAACAACTCGCTGCCGTCAGTGGTGACTTGTCCTGCTGCGTCGATGTCATGGGCCCAGGCGATCGTCTGCAGGTCCAGATCATACGCAACCAGGCGTCCATCGTTGGTGACATAGGCCAGGTTGCCAACCACCACGGCAGCCTGCCCGACGGAATAGCCCCTCCAGACGTAGTCGGGATCCTCGATCGTGCCCAGCGACTGTCCTGTCGCCGGATCGATGATGTCCAGGCGGTTGGTATAGGCGAGCAGCGTACCGTTGGCCCAGGTCGGGCTCCACTCGTCGTACTGTGGCAATGGTGAGTACCATTGCATCGCGCCGTCACCGGCGTCGAACTTGTACATGCCCCCATAGGTGCCGCCATTGATGTACAGGTTGCCGTCGACAATGATCGGTCCCAGATAATGCTCCCACTGCGAATCGAACGGCATCCGCCACTGGAAGGATCCGTCGACGCCGTAGCAATGCAGGAAGGTCCGATACGAACTGTGTGAGGTCTGCACATAGACCCTTCCGTCCGCGATGGCCGGCTGGTTGAGCGAGTGGACGTCGCCAAAATCGAGACTCCAGGCGACGGCCCCGGTCGCAAGGTCCTGCGCGACCAGTGGCGTGACCATTGCGAAGAAAGAAATCGGCGTGGTGAACACCAAGCCGTCGGAAATGGCCAGTCCGCTGAAATTCGTCCCCTGCGCTTGCACCGACCAGCGTGCCTGCGTGGCTGATGGCAAGATCGTTTGCGGCACGAATCCAGTGTGTTCGGCGTTGGCCTGGTACATCGGCCAACGATCGCGGGGAGAAGCCTGGGTCCCGGTGCCCAGTGAGCACAGCAGCACTGCGAGGGTGATGGGTGCGAGCAATTTCTGGTTCATGAACAAGTCTTCCTTGGGCCAGAAGCGCGGTTGGGTGAGCGTCGACGCATCGCCCCGTGGGGACGATGCAGGTAACGATGTCACAGGTGCCTGGCAGGCCCGGCATACGATCCGGGCCGTATCCACTGTTGCATGAAACTTGGGCAGTATGCCATTCCACACACCCCGGGGAAACGCGCCAGCCGGTCGTCACGCAGTCAGCGGAATGATGCCCGCGTCGCACGCGTGCACATGAGTGACCGCCATCACGAAACTGGATCGCCAAAACGTCGAACGGTCCCGCGGAGCCACCCGTTACACGAATGGGTGCAACAGGATTGGCTTCGACGGCCTTGGATTCATCAAGCCCCAGCGGTACGCGATCTCCGCGATGGCTCCGCCCGGTTCCAGGCTCGTATGCAGGGCCGGACAACCATCCTTCGGCGCCCATCGAACGCCCCTTGCAGACGAGGATGGGCGTGGCCGCGTCGGCCTCGCACCGCCATGGGCGAAATGCGCTGCGCCAACGCGAACAGCGCCCGCCAACACGCCAATTGTCGGGCCGAGCGCCCGCGCGCCAGGCGTCAGGCGGTCGCGGGATAGCGTGGCGCGGTGTCGAGCGTGGCGGCGCAGATGGCCGCCAGCTCGATCAGGCGCAGGTCCGAACCCGGCGCGCCGACCAGTTGCAGGCCCACCGGCATGCCGTCGGGCAGCGTGCCCATCGGCAGGCTGACCGCGGGACAGCCGGCCAGGCTCGCGAAGCTGGTGAGGTCGGCGTCGTTGGCGCGTTCGGCCGCAGCCAACGCCTGCGCGCCGTGCGGCACCGTGGGCAGCACCAGCACGTCGATGCCCGCGAACACCTGGCGCGCCTTGAGGATGGTGGCGTCGAGCAGGCGATCGGCGCTGGCGTAGTCGATCGCCGACTTGCGCGCGGGGTAGTCGAGCATGGCGCGCAGGCGCGGCGACAGCGGCTGCGTGGTATCGGCGAGGTCGGCGGCGTATTCGGCCGCGAGTTCGGCTTCCATGATGAGCAACGCGGCGCGGCGCGTACGCGTGACGTCGAAGTCGGAGAAGTCCGCCGCCACGCGCTCGCCCAGCGGCGCGGCCAGGCGCGCGAACGCATGCTCGAACAGCGTCTGCACCGGCGCCTCCACGCCCAGCGCCGGCAGGTCGCGCACGAAGGCGCTGCGCAGCTGGCCGGGCTGCCAGTCGGGAATCGCCAGCGGCACGCGCCGGCGCCGCGAGCGCGGGTCGGCCGGGTCGTGGCGCGCCAGCACCTGCAGCACCACCGCGAGATCCTCGGCCGCGCGCGCGAGGATGCCCACGCAGTCGAGCCGGCGCGCGGCGGGCACCAGCCCGCGCGTGGAAATCTCGCCATGGGTGGGCTTGAGCGCGAACACGCCGCAATGGCTCGCCGGGATGCGCACCGAGCCGAGCGTGTCGCTGCCCAGTGCGAAGCTGCACTGCCCCGCCGCCACCGCCGCGGCCGACCCGCCCGAGGAGCCCCCCGCGCTGCAGTCGTGGCGCCACGGGTTGTGCACGGCGCCGTAGTGCGGATTGAGGCTGGACGTGCCCAGCACGCCCTCGTCGAGGTTGGTCTTGCCC
>QUBV01000063.1 GCA_014338185.1 Lysobacterales bacterium
ACCGTGCAGTGCGGGATGAGAACATGGAGAGGTGTCCGAGTGGTTGAAGGAGCGCGCCTGGAAAGTGCGTAAGCGGGTCAAACCGCTTCGCGGGTTCGAATCCCGCCCTCTCCGCCAGTTTCAGCATGCCGCAGCGATTGCGCATGCACGTGTCATGGTGGCTCCGTCGGTTCCTTCGCGACGCTAGCCTGCAAACTCCGCCAGGTCCGGAAGGAAGCAACGGTAGCAGGTGATGCGGGTGCCGGAGATCGGCTGGCGGAGCCGCCACCCACCACGATCGGCGCCGCATCGCCGGGTCCGCCCACCGCGACTGCTACAATCACGCACTCGCCTGCGGATTGGCCATGTCGTATCAAGCACTCGCACGCAAATGGCGTCCGCGCCGCTTCGCCGAACTGGTCGGGCAGGAGCACGTCGTGCGTGCGCTCACCCACGCGCTCGACAGCGGGCGCCTGCATCATGCCTTCCTGTTCACCGGCACGCGCGGCGTGGGCAAGACCACGATCGCGCGCATCTTCGCCAAGTCGCTCAATTGCGAGCAGGGGCCGACCTCCAACCCCTGCGGCCAGTGCAGCGCCTGTGCCGAGATCGACGCCGGCCGCTTCGTCGACCTGCTTGAGATCGATGCCGCCAGCAACACCGGCATCGACAACGTACGCGAGCTCATCGACAACGCGCAGTACGCACCCACGCGCGGTCGCCACAAGGTGTACCTCATCGACGAGGTGCACATGCTTTCGCGCAGCGCGTTCAATGCGCTGCTCAAGACGCTGGAGGAGCCACCGCCGCACGTGAAGTTCCTGCTCGCGACCACCGATCCACAGAAGCTGCCGGTGACCGTGCTGTCACGCTGCATCAAGTTCAACCTCAAGCGCCTGACGCCCGAGCAGATCAGCGGCCAGCTGCGCCACATCCTCGACGCCGAACAGGTCGCCTTCGACGGCGAGGCGGTGGAGACGTTGGCGCTGGCGGCCGATGGTTCGCTGCGCGATGGCCTGTCGCTGCTCGACCAGGCGATCGCGCATGGCGGCGGCGCCCTGCAGGCGGGTGAAGTGCATGCGATGCTCGGCACCGTCGAGCGCGCCAAGGTGCAGCAACTGCTGGGCGCGCTCGCCGCCGGCGCCGCCACGGCGTTGCTGGCCGAAGTCGAGCACATCGCCAGCTTCGCGCCCGACTTCGCCCAGGTGCTCGATGAGCTGGCCGGTCTGCTGCATCGCGTGCAGCTGGCCCAGCTCGTCGCTGGCGCGGGCGATGCAGTGGCGCAGGAATTCGCGCGCACACTGTCGGCGCAGGACGTGCAGCTGTGGTACCAGATCGCGGTGACGGGCCGGCGCGACCTGCCGCTCGCGCCGACGCCGCGCACCGGCTTCGAGATGTGTCTGCTGCGCATGCTGGCCTTCGTGCCGGCCGGCAGTGAAGCGGCCGTGGTCGGCGACGCGCCCAGGCGCGCGGCGCCCACCGCGCCGGCGCCAGCGCGCGGCGGACGCACGGCGGCCGTGCCCGGACCCGCATCCGCGCCGCCCGCAGCCATGCCGCAGTCCGGTGTCGCGGCCGGGCCTGCGGTGGCACCGCAGATCGATGATTGGGCGGCGCTGATCGAACGCGCCGGCCTGCGCGGGCCGCTAGGCCAGCTCGCCCTGCACGCGAACCTGGTCGCGGTGGAGGCGAACACGCTGCGCCTGGCCATCGCGGCCGCACACGAGCACCTGCTCGACAAGACCCTGGTGGCGCAGCTGGAGCAGCGCCTCGGCAGTGCGCTTGGTTGTGACATCCGCGTGCGCTTCGAGCGGCCGATGGCCGGCGCCCGCGAGCAGACACCCGCGCAGCAGCGCGTGCAGGCGGCCAACGCGCGGCAGGCCGCCGCGGAGGATGCGGTGGCCGCCGATCCGGTGGTGCGCTCGCTCATCGACACCTTCGGTGCGCGCGTGATCAGCGACAGCGTGCGGCCGCTGGATGGCTGACGCTACGGCGGCCCGGTATCGGTCCGCCGTATGCGCACCGCCACGTCACAGGCAACCCGGTTGATTGAGTCAAGGAGATCCCGATGAAAGGTCCACTGGCTGGCCTCATGCAACAGGCGCAGCGCATGCAGGAGGAAATGAAGCGCGCGCAGGCCGAGATCGCGCAGGCCGAAGTCACCGGCCAGGCGGGCGGCGGCCTGGTCAGCGTGCGCATGAGCGGTGCGCACGAGGTGCGCGGCGTCAGTATCGACCGCAAGCTGTTCGCGGATGATCCGGAAATGGCCGAAGATCTGGTCGCCGCCGCGGTCAACGACGCGGTCAACAAGGTGGCGGCGCTGAGCCAGCAGAAGCTGGGCGGACTGGCCGCGGGCATGAATCTGCCTCCCGGCTTCAAACTGCCGTTCTGACGCGGCCGGCGGCGGCGCGCATCGCGCGGCGCCGCGCCTGTCACGGTCACTGATCGTCATCGCCCCTCGTCATGTCGTCCTCGCCACTGCTCGCCGACCTCATCGAAGCGCTGCGCTGCCTGCCGGGCGTGGGCGCCAAGACCGCGCAGCGCATGGCCTTCCACGTGCTCGAACGCGATCGCGCGGGCGCGCGGCGCCTGGCCGAGCGGCTCGCGCTCGCAGTCGAGCGCATCGGCAACTGCACGCGCTGCCGCACCTTCAGCGAGGACGCGCTGTGCGCGCTGTGCGCGAACGACGCACGCGATCGCAGCCTGCTGTGCGTGGTGGAAACGCCGGTGGACCAGCTCGCGATCGAGCAGGCCACCGGCTATCGGGGCCACTACTTCGTATTGCTGGGCCGGCTGTCGCCACTGGATGGCATGGGCCCGAAGGAACTGGGCCTGGACCTGCTGGCGCAGCGCCTGGCCGAGGGCGAAGTGCACGAGCTCATCATCGCCACCAACCCCACGGTGGAAGGCGAGGCGACCGCGCACATGCTGGCCCAGCTCGCGCATGCCGCCAGCGTGCGCGCGAGCCGGCTCGCCCATGGCGTACCGCTCGGCGGCGAGCTGGAGTTCATCGACCGCGGCACGCTGGCCCATGCCTTCGGCGGCCGGCAGACGCTGTAGCCCGATTCCGCGTGTTCGGCGCCAGTGCCGTGCACCGGCGGCTGGACGCTCCCGCGCGAGCGGTTACCATGGGCCGCGGCCGCGCGCGTGCGGCCACCCGTTGCGCCACCAGCCGACTTGCATGCCATGACCGACACGCTGTTTGCCAAGATCATCCGCCGCGAGATTCCCGCCGACATCGTCTACGAGGACGATGAGGTGCTTGCCTTTCGCGACATCAACCCGCAGGCGCCGGTGCACGTGCTGTTCATCCCCAAGAAGCCGTTCGCGACGATGAACGAGCTCACCGATGCGGATGCGCCATTGGTGGGCAGGCTCATGATCGCGGCGGCGAAGTGGGCGCGTGGGCAGGGCTTCGCCGAGAACGGCTACCGCGTGGTCATGAACTGCAATCGCGACGGCGGCCAGACCGTCTACCACATCCACCTGCACCTGCTGGCGGGACGCACGCTGCACTGGCCGCCGGGTTGAGCCGACGCCGCCGCGGCGACCAGACCATGCCGCGCACGCGCACTACGGTCTGGGCGCGGGTGCGGGCTTGGGCGGCGGCCGGTGGCCGTGGTCGCGGATGATGATCGGGCCCGGCCCCCAGTATGGCCCCCAGCCCCAGCCCCAAAAGCCACGCCAGCCCGGCGGACCCATGAGCCACGGGTCGTAGTAGGGGTTGTTGACGTACAGCGGGCGCTTGGGCCACAGGTGCAGCGCGCTGGCCTCGACCACGGGGTAGGTGTAGTCGAACTCGCCGATCTTGCCGACCTCGCTGCCGGTCACGCGCCCGACCACGGTGAGGTCGCGGCCGCGTGCGTACAGCTCGGGATCGAAGAAGCCCGGATGGCAGGCGATGAAGCGCCCGCCGCTGACCTCGGCCTCGCGCTGCGGGCGCGCGCTGGAATCCAGAGGCCGCGAGATCAGCGTGAAGCAGGTCGAATCGGCCTTGGGTTCGACCTGGATGATCTGGCCGCCCCAGCGCACCGGTTGGGTGTCGTGGCGCGCGAGCGCCTCGCGCGGGCTGGACTTGTCGAAGGTGCCCTGCAGCGCGGTGGGCACGCTCGCGCAAGCGCCCAGCATCGATGCCAGTGCGGCTATCGCAATGTTCCTGTTCATGATCGACCTCGGAGCCTAGTGTTGTGCTTTGCCGATGGGCCCAGCATACGCCGTAGACCGCGCATGAGGATGCGCCGTTGCAGGTGTTGGCGCGTCCATTGGCGAGCGTTCAGCGACAGTCGTGCCACCGCACCGGGGTCGGGCACGGGCATGCCGTAGCGCAGGTGTGCGTAGGCTTCCACCAGCGGCCGCAGCGAGCGTGCCAGTTCGGCGTCGAGCCCGTCCACGCGTTGCCACAGCGTTGACGGACCCTCGCACGCCTGGCTGGCGATGCCGGCGCGTGCGAGATCGCGGCGCAAACGCCGCCACATGCGGTCCAGTGCATCACCCGTGCGCGCATGCTCGCCGCGCAGCACCCACAGCGTGGCCAAGGTCATGAGCAGCGCCAGGACCGCGGCCAGCCACAGCAGCAGGTCGCCGTATTCGTGGTGGGCGATGCCGAACTCGCTGAGCAGCGCGCGCTGGCGCAGCGTGTCGAACTGCACCACGGCCTGCGTCCACCAGCGATTGACCAGGTCGACGTGGTTGCGCAGCGTGCGCAGCCAATCCGCCTGCGACCAGCGCGGCGCATCGTTTACCTGGCGCGCGCCCAGGTCGATGCGCTGCGGCGCCACTGCGGCGGTCGGATCCACGCGCTGCCAGCCGCTGCCGTCGCGCCAGATCTCGGCCCAGGCGTGGGCGTCGGACTGGCGCACCAGCAGGTAGCCGCCCGCGCCGCTCCACCAGCCGCCCTGATAACCCGTGACCACGCGTGCCGGGATGCCGGCGGCACGCATGAGGAACACGAAGGCCGAGGCGTAGTGCTCGCAGAATCCGGCCCGGGTGTCGAACAGGAACTCGTCGACCGAATCGCGGCCGAGCAGCGGCGGTTCCAGCGTGTAGCTGAAACTGGAGCGGAACAACGCCAGCGCCTCGCGCACCACCGCCTCGTCGTCGCCGCCGGCCCGGCTGTGCCACTGTTGCGCCAATGCGCGCGCCCGCGGCCCGAAGCCCGCGGGCAGGCGCAGCAGGCGCCGCCGCATGTAGTCGGGCAGGGATTCGGTGTCGCGGCCGCCGGCGATCGAGGCCACGCGGTATTCGCGCGGCTGGGTCACCGGCTGGTTGGCGATCAGGGTGTCATCGCCGGCCAGGAGCGCACCGTCGGGCACGCTCACCGGCACCTCCAGTGCGGGCAGCCAGCGCTGCCGGTTGGCCTCCAGCGTGACGCGGTAGGCATGGTGCTGGCCGCTGCCAGCCGCGATCGGGCGCGGCCCCTGGCGCAGGCCGGACAGGCTGCGCGTCCAGGTCGTGCCGTCGAAGTCGCTGAGCACGATGGCGCGGAAGTACTGGGCGCTGACGGGTGGCAACGCGCCGTCGAAGGCCACGCGCATCGCCGGGCTGTCGTCGAGCATGAGCTCGCTGAACTGGCCCGGTGCCATGCGGTCGGTCAGGCCGGTACGCCCGACGCCGTCGCTGCCAGGCGCACCCCACAGCGGCGTGGCCAGGCGCGGCACGAGCACGAACGCCACCAGCGCGAGCGGCAGCGCCGCCACGCCCAGCCGCGCGGCGAGTGCGAGCGAGCGCCACAACGGCTGGCGTCCTGCGAGTGGTGCCGGTTCGAGGCGATTGAGCGCCGCCACCTGCAGCCACAGCACCGTTGCCACCAGCAGTGAAAACGCCAGGCTCTGGTCGAACAGCAACGCCGACATCAGCACGAAGGCACAGAACGCGAGCGCCACGCGCGCATCGCGCGCGGTTTCGGCCTCCAGCAGCTTGAGTGCCAGCAGGCCGCAGCCGAAGGCGCTGCCCGGATCACGGCCGAACACGTTGCCGTATTCGCCGATCACCGCGACCAGCAGTGCGGCCGCGAGCGGCAGGCGCAGCGCCGCGCGTACCGCGCCCGGGTGCCTGCGCCGCCAGGCCACGCGCAGGCCGATCGCCAGTGCGAGTACCGGCGCGAGCCATGCCGGCAGGTGGCCCAGGTGGGTGGCAATGGTGGCGGCCACCGCGACCGCCAGCAGTGCGAACTGCGCGCGATCGAGCACGCGCGTCATGGTGCGCCTCCGGCCGGCGGCAGCAGCGCCAGTGCGCGCAGGCATTCGCGCCGGTGCTGGGCGCCGCGCGCGGGCCCGAGGCTGGTTTCGGGCAGCACCAGCGCGTAGCTGGCCTGTTGCGCGTCGGCGTTGACCACCCAGCTGGCGAGACGACGGATCCGTGCCTCGTGGTCGAGCCCGTGCAGGCCGGCGTAATCGAGCGTGAGCGCGACACCGGAGCGGTGCTCCACCTCGCGCACCAGCAACTGCTCATGGCGCAGCGACGCCTTCCAGGCGATGAGACGGCGCGGATCGTTGCTGCGGTACTCGCGCAGGCCCGCCAGTTCCTCGTTGTCGCCCGCGAGCGCACGGTCGCCGAATGCGCCCTGGCCCGCGGGCAGCGGCGGCGGCGCGGTTTCGAGCGCGGGATAGACGAGGAAGACCGGCTCGGGATTGAGCCAACTCCAGATGTTGAACAGTCCGAGCGGATACTCGGTGTACAGGCGCAGCCGGCCACAGCGCTGCCAGCCGCGCGCGGGCGCGTGCCAGGGCAAGTCGACCTCGCTGACCTGCGCCGGCAGTGCGAAGGCCTGCTCGTGCTCGCCCACGCGCAGGCGCAGGCTCGGTCGCGCGCGCGACCCCGCATCGAAGCGCAGCTGCAGGGTCACCGCGCTGTCGGCGTGCATTTCCGGTGTGCGCACCTGCAGCAGGCGCAGCCCGTGCACGCCGCGAAAGCCCGCGAACAGGCTCGCGCCGATGATGCCGGCCACCGCGCAGGTCAGCAGCAGCGCAGGGTTGTTGCCGTAGTTGAGCGCACCCAGCAGCATCACCAGCAGCAACAGCGCAAAGCCAAGCCCGAAGGCGGTCGGCAGCACGTAGATGCGGCGCCGGTGCAACACGACCGGCAAGGCCTCGACCGCACGCAGGCGGGTGAGTGCCGGCAGCCGGCGCTCGGCGAGGGCGAGCACGCGATGGCGCAGCGCGGCGACGGTGGTGGCCATGGATCAGCGCACGGGTGTGGTGTCGAGCAGCCCCTGGGCGAGGCGCGAACGATCGGCGGCGACGTTGAGGTTGGGCACGAGCCGGTGCGCGGCGACGAAGGCGAACACCGCCTGCACGTCCTCGGGCAGGCAGTGGCCGCGGCCGTCGACGAGCGCATGGGCACGCGCAGCCGCCAGCAACGCCAGCCCCGCGCGCGGCGACAGGCCGATGCGGATCGCGGGGTGGTTGCGGCTCGCCGCAAGCAGGGCCTGCACGTATTCGAGCAGGGCCGGGCTGGCCAGCACGGCGGTGGCGGCGCGGCGCAGTTCGAGGATCTGCGCCGCGCCCAGGCACGGCTGGAGCGTGGCCACGAGGCTGCGCCGGTCGATGCCGGCGAGCATCGCCTGCTCGGCGTCGCGGTCGGGATAACCCAGGCTCATGCGCAGCATGAAGCGGTCGAGCTGCGAATCAGGCAGCGGCCAGGTGCCGGTGAGGTCGAGCGGATTCTGGGTCGCGACCACGAAGAACGGCGCTTCCAGCGCATGGGTCACGCCATCGACCGTGGCCTGGCCCTCGGCCATCGCCTCCAGCAGCGCGCTCTGCGTGCGCGGCATCGCGCGGTTGATCTCGTCGGCCAGCAGCAGTTGGGTGAACAGCGGCCCGCGGTGGAACTCGAAGCGCTTGCTGTCGCGCTCGTAGATGCCCACGCCGATGATGTCGGCCGGCAGCAGGTCGGAGGTGAACTGGATGCGTTGGAAGCTCAGGCCCAGCGTGGCCGCGAGCGCATGCGCGAGCGTGGTCTTGCCCACCCCGGGGATGTCCTCGATCAGCAGGTGGCCGCCCGCGAGCAGGCACACGAACGCGAGCCTGACCTCGCGCGGCTTGCCCAGCACCACCTGGTTGACCTGGGCGAGCGCGCGCGCGAGGGCTGCGTGCAGGGCGGGGGCGAGGCTGGCTTGATCGTTCATGGAGCGGTCAACGTGGCGGCTGCGACCGGCAGACAATACGGCATGCGCAGGATTCCTACACCCACGGCCGGCAGTGGCCGACTTGCCGCGCCCGCGCGCATGCGGCACTCTGCGCCGCCGTCGTCGTCTGTCGCCACCGGTGACCGGCCCGACCCGCAAGCGCGCTCCGTCGCGCGCTGAGGATTGCCGTCGCATGTTCCGCCCACTGGAAGTCTTCATCGGCCTGCGCTACACGCGTGCCAAGCGGCGCAACCACTTCATCTCGTTCATTTCGTTCGTGTCGATCCTCGGCATCGCGGTGGGCGTCACCGCGCTGATCACCGTGATCTCGGTGATGAACGGCTTCGATGGCGAACTCAAGCAGCGCATCCTCGGCATGGTCGCGCACGCCACCATCGAGGGCGTCGACAGCACCGTGCGGGACTGGCCCGGCGCGATCCGGGTCGCCGAGCGCAATGCGCACGTGATCGGCGCCGCGCCCTACGTCGAAGGCCAGGCCCTGATCCAGGGCGCGCGCTCCAGCGGCGCGCTCATACGCGGCATCGAGCCGGCGCTGGAGCAGAAGGTGTCCGACGTGGGCAGCCACATGGTCGCAGGCAAGCTCGCCGACCTCACCGAGGGTGGCTTCGGCATCGTGCTGGGCCAGGAACTGGCGCAGATGCTCGGCGTGGGCATCGGCGATGCGGTGGTGGTGTACACGCCCACCTTCAGCGTGAGTCCGCTCGGCGCGCTGCCGCGCAGCAAGCGCATGCGCGTGGTCGGCATCTTCGCCGCCGGCATGCAGGAGTACGACTCGGGGCTTGCGCTCATGCAGATGCATGATGCGCAGGTGCTGTACCGGCTCGATGGCCCGACCGGCATCCGTCTCAAGCTCGACGACATGTTCCGCGCCTATGGCGTGGCGCGCGACATCGGCCGCGAACTGGCTGCCAACCTCGGCGGCAACTACTACCGCGTCACTGACTGGATGCAGGGCCACAGCAACTTCTTCAAGGCCGTCGCGATGGAGAAGAAGGTGATGTTCCTGATCCTGTCGCTCATCGTCGCGGTGGCCGCGTTCAATCTCGTCTCCACGCTGGTGATGCTGGTGCAGGACAAGCAGTCCGACATCGCGATCCTGCGCACGCTGGGGCAGAGCCCGCGCAGCGTGATGGCGACCTTCATGGTGCAGGGCATCCTGGTCGGCACGCTCGGCATCGCGCTGGGCGTGCTGTTCGGCGTGCTGCTCGCGCTCAACCTGTCGGCGATCGTGCAGTGGGTCGAGCAGACCTTCCACGTCACCTTCCTGTCGCCGGACGTGTACTACATCAGCGAACTGCCCAGCGACCTGCACTGGGGCGACGTGGCCTGGATCACGGCGACCGCGTTCGTGTTCTGCGCGCTGGCGACGCTGTATCCCGCGCGCCGCGCCGCGCGCACCCAACCCGCGGCGGCACTGCGCTATGAATAAGTCCACGACGGCCAGCGAAGCGGCTTCCGGCGCGGCGCACGCTGGAGCGGCGGCCATGACCGCGGCAGCCGCGACCGCGTCCGCGTCCAACGCCATCGTGCTGCAGGCGCAGGGCGTGGCCAAGACCTACGAGGAAGGCCCGCTGCGCACCGAGGTGCTGCGCGCGGTGGACCTCACGGTCACGCGTGGCGCCAGCGTCGCCATCATCGGCGCCTCGGGCTCGGGCAAGAGCACGCTGCTGCACATCCTGGGCGGACTGGACACCCCCAGCGCGGGCGAGGTCACGGTCGATGGCCAGCTCATGTCACGCCTGTCCGACCGCGCGCGCGGCCAGCTGCGCAATCGCGCACTCGGCTTCGTCTACCAGTTCCACCACCTGCTGCCCGAGTTCAGCGCGCTCGAGAACGTGTGCATGCCGCTGCTCATCCGCGGCTGCGCGATCGGCGAGGCACGCGAGCGCGCGGGCACGCTGCTCGAACGCGTGGGGCTGGGCGCGCGGCTCGAACACAAGCCCGGTGAGCTCTCGGGTGGCGAACGCCAGCGCTGCGCGGTGGCGCGCGCGCTGGTGACGCGCCCGGCCTGCCTGCTCGGCGACGAGCCCACCGGCAACCTCGACGAGCACAATGCCACTCAGGTGTACGAGCTCATGCTCGAACTCAACCGCGAGATCGGCACCGCGCTCGTGCTGGTCACGCATGACCCGCGCCTGGCTGCGCGCGCCGATCGGGTGGTGGAACTGCGCGGCGGCGCCTTGCACGCGGTAGCGCGCCCCGGCGGCTGAGCGTTCGCCATGGGCAGGATGCCACCGGCCACCCCGCGCGCAGTGCCGCTGCTCGGTGTCGTGGGCGCGCTGGCGATGCTGCTGGGCGTGCTCACGGTGCATGCCTGGCCGCGTCTGCCGCCACGCTGGCTCGATCTGACGCTGTTGTTGGCGGCGCTGCCGCTGCTGTGGTTGCCGCGGGCGCGCGTGCTGGGCCTGTGCCTGCTCGGTCTTGGCTGGTGCGCGCTGCGCGCGGACATCGCCATGCAGGCGCGCCTGCCGCGTGCCGACGACGGGCGCGATTTCATCGTCACGGGGCAGGTCGAGGGACTGCCGCGTCGGCGCGAGGATGCCACGCGCTTCGTGCTGCGCGTCGAGAGCGCCGAACGGGCCGACGCGCGCCAGCCGCTGCGCGGCCTGCTGCGGCTTTCATGGTACGACGCGGCGCCCGCCGAACTGGCGGCATGCAGCCGCTGGCGCCTGCGGCTGCGCCTCAAGCGCCCGCGCGGGCTGGTCAATCCGGGCGGCCATGACAGCGAACGCCAGGCGCTGGAACGCGGCATCGTTGCGGTCGGCTACGTGCGCGAGGATCCGGCCAATGCCTGGCTGGGCCAGCGCGCGTGGTGCGTGGACGGGCTGCGCGAGCGCCTGTCGGCCGACATCGCCGCGCGCGTGCCCGATCCTCACGACGCGGCGCTGCTGCAGGCGTTCGCGATCGGCGACACGCGCGGGCTCGACGAGGACGACTGGCAGGTCGCACGCATCAACGGCATCCCGCACCTGATCGCGATCTCGGGCTTCCATGTCGGCGTTGCCGGGTTGTTCGGCGCGGCGCTGGCGTGGCTGGCGTGGCTGGTCTGGCCTCGGCTGGGACTGCGCATCGTGTTCGCGCAGGCGCAGGCGCTCGCGGTGCTGCTCAGCGCGAGCGCCTACGGCATTCTCGCCGGTGGCAGCCTGCCGACCGTGCGCACGCTGCTCATGATCGGCGTATTCGCACTCACGCGGCTGCTGCGTCGCAATGCAAGCGGTCCGCACACGCTTGCGCTCGCGCTGCTCGCGATCCTCGTGGTCGACCCGCTGGCCACGCTCGCGCCGGGCTTCTGGCTGTCCTTCGTCGGTGTCGCCTTCCTCATGCTCTGCCTCGTGCGCGGGCCGCGTTCGCTGCGCGGCTTCCTGCACGAACTGTCGGCCGGCCAGCTGGTGATGACCATCGCCCTGCTGCCGCTGGGTATCTGGTTCTTCGGCGAGGCTTCGCTGGTGGGCGCGTTCTCCAACCTGGTCGCGGTGCCACTGGTGAGCTTCGTGATCGTGCCGCTGTGCCTGCTCGCCACGCTCGCGCTGCTGCTGGTGCCCGCGCTGGCCACTGCGCCGCTGCTGCCCGCGGCGTGGATCGCGCACCAGCAATGGCGCCTGCTCGAATGGGCCGCGACCTGGCCGGGCGCGCACGGCTACCTGCCCGAACCCTCGCCGCTGGCGCTGCTGCTGGCGATGCTCGGCGCCGCTTGGTTGCTGCTGCCACGCGGCGTGCCGGCGCGCCTGCTCGGCGCGGCGCTGTTCCTGCCGCTGCTGCTGCCGCGGCCGGGCGCGCCGGCCGCCGGCGCGTTCGAGGCGGTGGTGCTCGACGTCGGCCAGGGCCTGGCGGTGATCGTGCGCACGCAGCGGCACACACTGGTCTACGACACCGGTGCGCGCTATCGGTCGGGCTTCGACCTGGGCGCGGCCGCGGTGCTGCCGAGCCTGCGTGCGCTCGGGGTGCGACAGCTCGACCTGCTCGTGCTCAGCCACGGCGACAACGACCATGTCGGTGGCGCCGGGTCGCTGGTGCACGGCCTGCCGCCAGGGCGCGTGCTCGCGGGCGAGCCCATGCGTGGCGAGGTTCGCGCCGAGGCCTGCCTGGCGGGGCAGGGCTGGGACTGGGACGGCGTGCAGTTCCGCATGCTCGGACCCCCTGCCACTGGCGAGCGCGCATTGCGCGGCAACGACCGCTCCTGCGTGCTGCTCGTGGCCACGCCCGGTGGGCGCCTGCTGCTGCCTGGTGATATCGGCGCACGCGCGGAAGCCCCACTGGCGCCGGCCCTCGCCGGCGGGCCGCCGCTCGCGCTGGTGGTGCCGCATCACGGCAGCGCGGGTTCATCGAGTGCACCGTTCCTGGCCGCGGCCGCGCCGCAACTGGCGCTGGTATCGGCCGGTTGGCGCAACCGCTTCGGCCATCCGGCGCCGCGCACGCTCGCGCGCTACGCGGCGGCAGGCAGCGCACTCGCGAGCACCGCACAGGACGGCGCGCTCACGCTCGCGGTGGCCGCCGATGCGGCGCCGGCGCTGGTTGGCCGCGAGCGGGACCGGCGCCGCCGCTACTGGCGCGAGTAGGTTCGGCTGCGTGGCACGGGCACGGGACTGCGGAAGGGATCGATCACGCTGGTATGATCGGCGCGGTCGCGCTGCCGGTGGTGGCGCGGCGCCCCCTCGATTGGACAAGGGTGTGGTGTGCTCGAACTCCTGATTGCCGGCGGCTGGGCCATGCTGCCGATCCTGTTCTGCTCGGCGATCGCACTCGCGATCATCCTTGAGCGTTTCTGGACCCTGCGCCGCAAGGCGATCGTGCCGAGCGGGCTCGGCGACGAAGTGCGCCAGTGGGCGCGCTCGCGTTCGCTCGACCCCGGCCATCTGCAGGCGCTGCGCTCCAACTCGCCGCTGGGCGAGCTGCTGGCCGCGGCGCTGACCGTGCGCCATCGCCCGCGCGAGGTCATCAAGGAACGCATCGAGGACACCGGCCGCCACGTGGTGCACCGGCTCGAGCGCTTCCTCAACACGCTGGGCACGATCGCGCTGGTGTCGCCGCTGCTGGGCCTGCTGGGCACCGTGTTCGGCCTCATCCGCATGTTCCTCGCGGTGATGGTCAGTGGCGTGGGCGACCCGATGAAAATGGCCGGCGGCATTGGCGAGGCGCTGGTGTGCACCGCCGCGGGCCTGTGCGTGGCGATTCCCGCCTACGCATTCCACCGCTACTTTCGTGGCCGCGTGCAGGACCTCGTGGTCGAGATGGAGCGGCAGGTGTTCCTGCTCACCGACGAGCTCACCACGGCCAGTGAAACCGCGGGTGCCGCCGCGGTCGCCGCGCCTGCCACCCGCGTCGCGCCGCGTGCCGCCGCCGCCGCGGCCAAGGCCTGAGGCTGCGCATGCGCATCGGCGCCGGGCGTCGCGAGGACGATTTCGAGATCAACGTGATCTCGCTCATCGACGTGCTGCTGACGCTGCTCATGTTCTTCGTGCTGACCACCACCTTCGTGCAGCACTCGCGCATGCAGGTGACGCTGCCGCAGGCCGACACGCACGACGCGCAGGCCGCGCGCGACCCGTTCGTGCTGCTCATCGACCGTGACGGGCGCTACTACATCGACAGCAACGAGGTGCTCAATCCCGGGCTGGATTCACTCAAGGAGAGCATCGAACGCTTCGGCGGCGACAATCGCGCCCGCCCCGTGATCCTGCGCGCCGACGCGCTCACGCCGCACCAGGCGGTGGTGACGGCGATGGATGCGCTCGCGCAGCTCGGCTTCACGCACCTGTCGATCGCGACCACCCAGACGCCAACCACGGCGGGGCCGTGAGCGGGCCGCGCGCCGGCGGCAAATCGGCGCTCGCGCTGTACACGCGGCTGCTCGGCTACGCGCGCCGTTACTGGCTGCTCGCGTCGCTGGTGGTGCTGGCGATGGTCGTCGATGCCGCATGCATGGGCCTGTTCGCGCAATCGATCAAGCCGCTGCTCGACGACCTGTTCGTGACGCGCGATGCGCACACGATCTTCTGGATGCCGTTCGCGATCGTGACGATCTTCCTCGTGCGCAGCATCGCGGTGTACGTGACCGACTACGGCACCGCCTACATCGGCCGTGGCGTGGTGCAGCAACTGCGCCAGCAGGTGTTCGACCAATACCTGCGCCTGCCCAGCGAATTCTTCGCCAGCGAACCCTCGGGCCACCAGATCGCGCGCGTGACCTATACCGCCGAGCAGGTCGCGCAGGCGTCGACGGAGTCGCTCAAGATCGCGGTGGTCGATGGTCTGAGCGTGGTGTTCTACGTACTGGTCATGCTCAATTCGAGCGTGCAGCTCACGCTCGCGCTGTTGGTGATGGTGCCGCTGGTGGGTACCCTGGTCGTGTATGTCGGGCGCCGTTACCGCCGCATCAGTCGCCGCATCCAGGCCTCGATGGGTACGGTCAGCGGCGTGGTCGAGGAGTCGGTGGCGGCGCAGCGCGAGGTCAAGGTGTATGGCGGCCAGGCCTACGAGTCGGCACGCTTCAACACCGTGTCGGAGCAGACCCGTGTGCTCGGGGTCAAGGTGGCGGCCACCAACGGGTTGGCCAGTTCGCTGATCCAGCTCATCGCCGCGATCTCGCTCGCGCTCATCGTGTTCTTCGCCACGCGCCCCAGCATGCTCGGCACGCTCACACCCGGTGCCTTTACCGCGCTCATCATGGCGATGGGCGGCATCCTGCCCTCGCTCAAGCGCCTGACCACGGTGCAGGCCAACCTGCAGCGCGGGCTGGCCGCGGCCGACGAGATCTTCGCGCTGGTCGACCGCGCCCCCGAGCGCGACGAGGGTCGCATCGAACTCGAGCGTTGCCGCGGCGACCTCGCGCTGCGCGGCGTGGGCATGCGTTACCCGGGCGCCGCCACCACCGCCTTGCACGAGGTGAGCTTCGACTGCCCGCACGGCAGCGTCACCGCTCTGGTGGGCCGCTCGGGCAGCGGCAAGTCGACGCTGGCGAGCCTGATTCCGCGCTTCCACGAGCCGAGCAGCGGCCTGATCCTGCTCGATGGGGTGCCGTTGGCGCAGTACACGCTGGCCAGCCTGCGCCGACAGATCGCGTGGGTCGGGCAGGGCATCACGCTGTTCGACACCACGATCGCGGGCAACATCGCCTATGGCGCACTGGCGGGCGCGAGCGAGGCCGACATCATCGCGGCGGCCGAGGCGGCCAATGCGATGGAGTTCATCCGTGACCTGCCACAGGGCATCCACAGCCGCGTCGGCGAAGGTGGCGCGCTGCTGTCGGGTGGCCAGCGCCAGCGCATCGCGATCGCGCGCGCGCTGCTCAAGAACGCGCCGATCCTGATCCTCGACGAGGCCACCAGCGCGCTCGACACCCAATCCGAGCGGCTCATCCAGGACGCGCTGCAGCGCCTCATGCGCGACCGTACCACTCTGGTGATCGCGCATCGCCTGTCCACGGTCGAACATGCCGATCGCATCGTCGTGCTCGATGGCGGGCGCGTGGTGGAGCAGGGCGGTCACCACGAGTTGCTCGCGCGCGAAGGCCATTACGCCGCGCTGCATCGCCTGCAACTGCGCGACGATGCCGCCGCCACGCCGGACTGAAGCCATGGCCGTTGCACATGGGCAACCGACCGGATACGCCGCGGCAGCCCCGGCGGGAGCGTGCGAGCGATGAAGCACGAGTTCCTGCAACGCATCTGGTATGGCGGCGCGCGCGTGCCGTGGTGGCTGGTGATGCTCGTGCCCGTGTACCGGGTGCTCGCGATGCTGCGCGCGCTGCCGTACACGCTGGGCTGGCGCCGGCGTGCGCGCATCGGCGTGCCCGTGGTCGTGGTCGGCAACCTCGTGGTCGGCGGCAGTGGCAAGACGCCGCTGGTGATCGCGTTGGCGCAGGCGCTGCGCGAGCGTGGCTGGCGGCCCGGCGTGGTGAGCCGCGGCTACGGCGGCAGCACCAGCGCGCCCCGGCTGCTCGATGCACACGCAACGCCGGCCGAGGTTGGCGACGAGCCGTGCCTGATCCGGCGCCGCAGCCAGGTACCGGTCGCGATCGGCAGCGACCGTGTGCGCGCGGCGCGCCTGTTGCTCGATGCGGGCGTGGACGTGGTGATCGCCGATGACGGGTTGCAGAACCCGCACTTCGCCCGTGATGCGGAGATCTGCGTGATCGATGGCCGCCGCCGCTTCGGCAATGGCAGGCTGTTGCCCGCCGGACCGCTGCGCGAGCCGTTGTCGCGCCTGCCGCACCTGGATTTCCGCGTGTGCAACGGCGCGGGCGCCGGTGCGGACGAAGTCCCGATGCGGTTGCTCGGCGAGGTCGCGCTGCCGCTCGATGGCCACGAGGCGCCGCGTGCGCTCGCGAGCTTCGGCCCGGGCCGCGTGCACGCGGTCGCGGCGATCGGCGATCCCGCGCGCTTCTTCGCCAGCCTGCGCGACCACGGCATCGAGCTGATCGAACACGCGTTTGCCGATCACCACGCGTTCGTGGCGGCGGACCTCGATTTCGGTGACACGTTGCCCGTGCTCATGACCGAAAAGGACGCGGTCAAGTGCCGCGCATTCGCCCAGCCGTGGCACTGGCAGGTACCGGTCACAGCGGACGTGCCGGCCAGCTTCTTCGATGCGGTGGCGGCACGCCTGCGCAACGCGCCGCTGCGCTGAGGCGCACACGGGCAAGGCCGCGCCCCGATCCGGCGCGTGGCCGTGGCAGGCGGGATCGGTTCATTGCCGGCAGCCTCGACCCGTTGGTGCGCGCCTTGACGGTCGCCGCCGTGATCGCCGGGGCGTGGCCGCACACGCGTCCATCGCTTCATGCTGAATTGGACATAATACACATACGGCACATTACAACCATGTCATCCGAGGGCATGGCCTGGCCGCGAGCGTTTCACTCCTCGAAGCCGTCCGCAAAGATCGCATCGCCCTCCAGGCGCAGGTAGTGCGGATACGGGAACGACGTGTACCAATCCGGCTGCGCGTCGAGCAGGTGGTATTCGTGCCCTTCGCGGAAGCGCGAGTTGCAGGCGCTGGGATAGACACGCACGATGATCGGGTTGCCCTGGTCGTCCAGTTCGCCGCCGGCCGAGCCGGCCTGCCAGCTGTTGCCCCACAGGTGAGCCTGGACGGTCTCGTGTTCGGTGCCTGCGGCGGCACTGCAACTGCTCTCGCTCGTCAGCGACATCACGTTGCGGATCGTGAGGTTGTTGCCGGGCCGGTTGCTGCCATCGAGCAGGTTGCCGAACACCACGCCGTCACCGCCGCGGATGCCGATGCCGGTGGCGGCCCAGTCGCTTCCCGGATAGGCCGGGTCGGCCGCGTCGTAGTAGAAGTAGTTGTTGTAGATCTCCCAGCTGCGCGAGCCGGGCGGATACGCTCCACGCCCGTGCGCGTCCACGGCGGCGGTGCCGCGGGTGGTGCGCACCTGGATGATGTCGTTGTGCCGCACCACGTAGCGCGAATTGGAGTTGGAGGCGATCGAGTGGCGGTTGGCCTTGAAGTAGTTGTCCTCGATGAACACGGCCTGCCCGGAGCCGAGCGCGAGCGGTGCGCGCGGCACTGCGCTGCCCGAGTTTTCGTACACCACCACACCATAGCCCTCGCCGTTGCCCGGGCTGCGGGTGTTGTAGTTGTTGGTGAAGCGACTGTCATAGATCACGCCGCGTGAATCCGCACCGCGGATCTCGATGCCGGACTTGGAGAACCGATCGAACGACAGGTCATGCAGCTTGAACTCCTGGCAGCCGCCGTCGAGCTTGAGCGCGCCTTCCAGACGCGTGCCATCGGTGCCGCCGCTGTCGGCGAGCATCGCTCCTTCGAACGCGAGGTCGGAGACCTCGACCTGCTCGTTGCCGCTGCAGGTCAGGGTCAGCGCCTGCGAGGCATGGGCCGGGTTGCTGCGCCTGAGCACGGTGCGCGTGGCGCCCTGCGAACCGGCGCCGCGCAACCACAGGTTGCGCCCATTCAGGTTGACCGAAATGGTCTGGCTGCCCCAGTCGCAGTCCTGCGCGGGCAGTTCGATCACGCCGCCGGCCGCAGGCAGGTTGTCGAGCGCGTTCCTGAGCGTGCTGCGCTGGCAGTCGGGCAAGGCCAGCACCGCGCGCGGCGTCGGCGCGGCGCCTGCATCGGCGCTGCCCGCGGGCAGCGGCACGGTGGCGAGGATCATCCAAAACGCGCCTGCAAGCGGCCCGAGGGCCGTGCCGTGTTGCCTTGTCATGCCGAGGTCTCCTGTCGCAATGCGGGTTCGCGCTCGCGACACCGATCAAAAGCGATCGGCCGGGTCGGCGGAAATGACCATTGGGCATGAGCCGCGACTCGCGGCGTGGGGGTGGCGCGCCAGGCACGGGGCCGGCGAAAACCTGCGCAGCTGCGCTCAGGCGCCCTCCCCGGCTGCCTGCTGCCGCAGGTAGTGCAGCAGTCGCGCCTCGTCCCACACCTCCACGCCGAGCTCGCGCGC
>QUBV01000005.1 GCA_014338185.1 Lysobacterales bacterium
GTTCGGCCGCGTGCCCGTGCGCCGCGTGCGCGCTGTCGGCAGGCGCGGCCGGCGTCGAGTGTGCATGGACGTGCTGCGCGGCCGCCACCGCGCCCGCCGCGTGCTGCGCCTTGAGGCGCGCCGCGGCCAGCGTCTGCGACACCACCGGCGCGAACACCGTGAGCGCGATCGCGACGAGGCTGAGCCAGACCAGGCTGCGGTGCTGGAAGCGCTGGCGGAGCGGCGAACGCACGGGCGGCTGCTCGCTCAGGCCTCGGCCTGGCCGGGCGCGGGAATCGCGAGCGCGCCCGCGTCGGATTCGCGCTGCAGGCGCTCGTGGATGGTGCCGAGCGTGGCGATGAAGCGTTCGCGCGCGGCCGCGGCGTACGGGTTCTCCTGCTGGATCGCCGCGAACAGGTGGCCGGCGTCGCCGCGCACCGCCGCGAGCATGTTGCTGAGGCCGAGGAACGACGGCGGCGCCATCGACAGGTCGTCGCCGATGCCCATCTCGACCAGCGCCTTGGCGATGTAGAACGCGAGCGCGTGGGTCTGCGCCATCGCCTCGTCGTGCGCGGTCGCGTCGCGATCGATGACTTGGCAGCCGATCTGCTCGAACAGCGCGCGCGCTGCTGCGGGCAGCTGCGGGTGCTGCGCGCTCGCGCACAGCACCACGCGCAGCGGGCGCTCGCCGCGCGCGAGGCTGAGCGGGCCGAACAGCGGATGGCTGCCGATGTGGGCGATGGCCGGACCGAGCAGTTCGTCCATCCACGCCTGCGGCTGCAGCTTGACGCTGCCCACGTCGATCACGCGATGCTGTGCGCGAAGCAGCGGGCGCAGTTCGAGCAGCGCCGCGCGCATGCGGCGCAGCGGCATCGCCAGCACCACCCAGTGCGCCGCTGCGAGGGCCTGTTCGGGCGATGCCGCGGCGAGCTCGGCCGGCACCGGCGCCACGGGATCGACCACGCGCACGGTGTGGCCGGCCTGCCGCAGCAGCGTGGCGAAGGCCTGGCCGAAGCGGCCGTAGCCGAACAGGGCGACCGTCGCGTCTGTCATGCGGTTGGCGCCAACGGCGCGCTGCCGTCGGCAAGGCAGCGCGTGAGCCGCGCATGCCACGGCTGCGGGTCGATGCCGTGCAGGTCGAGCCATTCGCTGCTGAACAGCGTCTCGGCGTAGCGCTCGCCGCGGTCGCACAGCAGGCTCACGATGCTGCCGCGCTCGCCACGCGCGCGCATCGCCGCGGCCAGTTCGAGGCAGGCCACGAGGTTGGTGCCCGAGGAGCCGCCGTAACGGCGCGCGAAGATCTCTTCGAGCAGCCAGGTCGCCGCGACCGAGGCGGCGTCGGGCACTTCCAGCACCGCGTCGACCACGTCGAACAGGAAGCACGGCTCCACCCGCGCCCGGCCGATGCCCTCGATGAGCGTGGGCTGGCTGGCGCAGGCGTCGGCGCGGCGCGAGCGCCAGCCGTGGGCGAAGCTGCGGCCGCTGGGTTCGGCCACGCACAGGCGCGTGGGCAGGCGTCGGTAGCGCAGGTAGCGGCCGATCGTGGCCGAGGTGCCGCCGGTGCCGGCGCCGCACACGATCCACGCGGGCTTGGCATGCGGCTCGCGCGTGAGCTGGCCGAGGATCGATTCGGCGATGTTGTTGTTGCCGCGCCAGTCGGTGGCGCGCTCGGCCAGGCCGAACTGGTCGAGGTGGCAGGCGCCGTTGCGCGCATGCGTGGCCGCGCGCTCGTACACCTCGGCTGGGTCGTCGACGAGGTCGCAGCTGCCGCCGAGCGCCTCCACCGCGCGGATCTTCGCGGGCGCGGTGCAGGCCGGCATCACTGCGGTGAAGTGCAGCCCGAGCAGGCGCGCGAACCACGCCTCGGCGATCGCGGTGCTGCCCGAGGACGCATCCACCACGGGCTGGCCCTGGCGCAGGCGGCCGTTGCACAGCGCGTACAGGTACAGCGAGCGCGCGAGACGGTGCTTGAGGCTGCCGGTCGGGTGCGCGGCCTCGTCCTTGAAGTAGAAGTCGATGCCGGCGTAGCCGGGCAGTTCGATCTTGAGCAGGTGAGTGTCGGCCGAACGCGCGGCTTCGCGCTCGAGCGCGTCGATCGCGGCGTGCAGCCAGGCGCGGTCGCAGGCGGGGAACTGGGTCATGGCGTGGGGGTCCGGTCGAGCAGCGTCGCGGTGCAACGCGCGAGGTAGGCGAAATAGCACTCGATGTAGCTGATGCCGTTGTCGCGGTCGATCAGGTACGGATTCATGAGCGTGTGGCGCAGGATCGTCAGCGGTTCGCCGTCGAGCTCGGCGTCGAGGCCGAGCGTGGCAAGGATCTGGCGCGTCTGCTCGGCGCCGACCAGCTCCGGGCGCAGCGTGGTGGTGGAACCGAAGAACTCCTTGACCTGCAGCGGCTGGTGCACGTCGGGGCGCAGCAGCTCGTACAGGCGCTGCATGAAGCGGTTGGCCGCCGCGAGCGAGCGGTTGCCGCGCGGATTGAACGCCAGGCACACGAGGTTGCTGTCGGGCTCGAACGGCACGCGCGCATGCAGGTAGGGGGCGACCTCGTCGGTGAAGCGCTGCGCGCGCTCGTAGAAGATCTCGGTGTAGCGCACGGTCGAATGCGGCAGCCGGCCGAAGTGGCGGTGGTCGAGCGGCAGCACCTTGTGCGCGACGTACACGCCGGCCGCGGCCGCGCCCGACTTGGAGCCTTCGGGAATGAATTGGCCGAGGCTGCGGAAGCGTTCGAGGTAGGTGCGCGGCGCGTGGCCATGGAAGATGTAGTCGGCGCGCTCGGCCAGCAGATCCATCGCGCGGTGGTCGCGGCACACGAACGCGCCGCTGCCGAACGGCAGGTAGCCGAGCTTGTGCGGATCGACCGTGACCGAGTCGGTGTCGCCAAGCGCGGCGAACGCACGGTACAGTGGCGGCGAGGGGAAGTATCTGTATTCGGCGGCGACCTCCTCGCGGCTGCGCAGCGTGCCGTCCTCGTTGCGGAACACCGTGGCGAGGTAGCCGCCCCACGCGGCATCGACATGCACGGCGAAATCCAGCCCGAGCGGGCGCACCGCGGCACGCGCGGCGAGCACGCCGTCGACCGGGTCGATCGTGCCGTATTCGGTGCTGCCGAGCACCGCGACCGCGAGCAGCACCGGTATGCGCTCGCGCGCGCAGCGCTGCACATGCGCGGCCAGTGCATCGGCATCCAGGCGCATGCCGCGCGTGGGCAACAGGTCGAGCTGGTCGCGGCCGAGGCCGAGCATCTTGACGCCCTTGCTCCACGAGTAGTGCGCGGTGATCGGCGCGAGCACGCGCGGTGGGCGCAGCTGCGGATGGGCGGCAAAGAACCCGGCGATGCCCAGTTGCTCGATGCGGGCCGCTTCCACCCGCGCATGCCAGCGCGCGCGCTCGGCCGCGGGCTGCGCGGCCAGCCAGGCCTGCCAGCGCTGCAGCAGCGCGATGCTGTCGGCGCCGCCGAGGTTGAACGCGCTCCAGTCATCGACGGGCAGGTCCAGGCCGGGTGCGCCGGCCGCGCGCAGCGCGACCGGAAAGGCCTTGAGCGCGAGCGCCAGGCGCAGGCCCTGGTAGTTGGCCAGCGTGCCGCCCGAGGTGAGGTGGCCGAACGCGCAGTCGGCGCGCGCGGGATCGTCGACATAGCCGAGCATGCGCGCGAGCTGCAGGCCGACCTTGACCTCGAGATCGACCGTGACCGGCGCCGCCTCCTCGGTCACGTTGTTGGGGTTGTAGGGCAGCGCGAGCATCTGCGCCGCGAGCCCGGGCAGCAGCAGGTCCGAGGCCATGTGGCCGATGTAGCGCGGGCTGTGGAACGGCATCGAGCGCTTGAGCGCGGCCGACAGCTGGTGCAGCTCGCGGCGCATGCGCGCCTCGAACGCCTGATAGTCGGGATGGAGCGAGGCCGCAGTGCCGATCGCGGGCGGATCCTCGGGATGGAAATTGCGCCGCCAGTACACGTGGTCGCGCAGGAACTCGACCAGGATGCGCTCGAGCAGCGCGTCGTTCTCGCCGTAGGGGCCGAGGAAACAGGCGTCGAGCACGTGGTCGTGCGCGGGTGGGGCGGACGTGGAGGTGGGCACGGCGGTGGCGGCGATGGGCGTGGCGGCAAGCGTGTAGCCTAACCCATGCCGCGGCGCTGATCCGGATCAAACCGCGCGGGGGCTGCGCGCATGTGCCGCAGGGGTGGGTGACGCGGGTCAAGGGCGGTTGGGGTGAGCTGCGCGATACTGCGCCGATCCCATTCCACGGAGACCTGCCGATGCGTCCGTATCCCGTCCTTCTTGCCGTGGCCGCGGCACTGGCCGCCGCCGCGCTGCCGGCCACTGCGCAGGAGCATGCGCACCACGGTCATGCCGCGCCTGCGGCCGCGCCGGCCCCGGCACCGGCGCAGCGCTGGGCCACCGATGCGCCGCTGCGCGAGGGCATGGCGCGCGTGCGCGCCGCGCTCAGCGACCTCAGCCATCACGAGATGGGCCACATGAGCGATGCGCAGGCCCGCGAGTTCGCGGTCAACGTGCAGGACGCGGTCAAGTACATGTTCGACCACTGCAAGCTCGCGGCCGAGCCCGATGCGGCGCTGCACGCGATCCTCGTGCCGCTGCTCGCGGCCGCGCAGCGGCTCGACAAGGACCCCGCCGACAAGGCCGCGGTGGCGGCGATGCGCGACGCGGTGGCGCCGTATCCGAACCAGTTCGACGATCCGGCCTGGCCCGCGGCCAAGCCCGCGGCGGGCCAGCACCAGCATTGAGGCGCGACCGCGGCGCACCGGCGCCGCGTGCCCGTGCAGCGAGGGTGGCATGACCGACTACATCCAGGCCTGGCAGTGCATCGGTTGCGGCAAGATCGAGGCGCCGCAGACCTGCATCGGCGTGTGCCGCGATCGCAAGGTGTACTTCATCGGCAAGGCCGAGCACGAGGCCGCGCTCGCGCAGGTGGCGCAACTGCGTGCGCGCCTCGAAGCCGCCTCGCGCATGCTGCTGCGCTTCGAGCGCGCCAGTCCGCGCGAGGGCCAGTGGCAGGCCGCGTGGCTTGCCCTGCAGGAGCAGGTGCGCGCGCTGCGCGCGCTGCTCGCGACCGACGACCCCGGCCCGGCGCAGCCCTGAGCGCGGGCTGCGGCCTGCACGCGCGCGTGCCAGCCTGCCTGCGGTGCGCGCACTTGGCGCCAGGCGCGTCGCCGTGCCGATGCGCACGGGCGCCGGACCCGCCAGACCCGCTATGCTCGCGCCTCGCGGCGCGCGTCGCGTCCGCTTCCCGCTTTCCGGCCAAGGTGGTTTGCCCATGAACATCCCCACTGCGCGCCTGTGCGCGCTCGCACTGGCCCTGTGCTGCGCATGGCCCGCGGGCGCGGCCGATCTGCTGGTGGACCACGTCAACGGCTACACGCTCGATGGCGCGGGCAAGCTGCAGCGGTTCGAGGCGATGCTGGTGGACCAGGGCAAGGTGGTGGCGATCGGCTCGCATGCCGAGCTGGCGCCGCGCGCAGGCCAGGCCACGGTGCTCGATGGCGGCGGCCGCACGCTGTTGCCCGGCCTCATCGACGCGCATGGACACGTGATGGGGCTGGGCATCGCGCTGCGCCGCATCGACCTGCGCGACACCACCTCGCTCGATGCGGCGCTGGCGCGAGTCAAGGACTACGCGGCCGCGCATCCGGGAATGCCATGGATCCAGGGTCGCGGCTGGAACCAGGAAGTGTGGCGACTGGGCCGCTTCCCGACCGCGGCCGAACTCGACCGCGCGGTGGCCGACCGGCCGGTGTGGCTCGGCCGCGTCGATGGCCACGCCGGCTGGGCCAACAGCGCCGCGCTCAGGCTCGCGGGCGTCGATCGCGACACGCCCGATCCGCCCGGTGGGCGCATCGAGCGCGATGCCCAGGGCAATCCGAGTGGCGTGCTCGTCGATGCCGCGGTCCAGCTCGTGGCCAGCCGGATCCCGCCGCCCGATGCGGCCGAATCCGCCGCGGCGCTGGATGCGGCGCTGGCCGAGCTTGCGCGCGTGGGGCTGACCGGCGTGCATGACGCCGGCGTCGATGCGGCCACCGTCGCGCTGTACGAGCGCTACGCCGATGCCGGCAAGCTCAGCGCGCGCATCTACGCGCTGATCGGCGGCACCGGTGAGGACTTCGACCGGATCGCGGCCCAGGGCCTGATCGAGGGCCGCGGCAACGACACGCTCGATGTGCGCGCGGTCAAGCTCTATGCCGACGGCGCGCTCGGCAGCCATGGCGCGGCGCTGCTCGCGCCCTACAGCGACCAGCCGCATGAAAAGGGCTTGCTGTTCAACACGCCGCAGCAGCTCACCGCGATGATCGACAAGGCGATCAGCCAGGGCTACCAGGTTGGTGTGCATGCGATCGGCGACGCCGCCAATCGCGAGGTGCTCGATGCCTATGCGCAGGTGTACCGCGCGCGTGGCGCCAAGGCCAAGGCGCTGCGCAACCGCATCGAGCATGCGCAGGTGCTGGCCTTGCCGGACATCGCGCGCTTGCGCAGCCTCGGCCTGGTGGCCTCGATGCAGCCGACCCATGCCACTTCGGACATGAACATGGCCGAGGCACGCATCGGCAAGTTGCGCATGCAGGGTGCCTACGCGTGGCGCAGTTTCCTCAAGCAGGGCACGGTGATCGCGGGCGGATCGGACTTTCCGGTCGAATCGCCCAATCCGTTCTACGGCCTGTACGCGGCGGTCACGCGCGAGGACCACGCCGGCAAGCCGCCGGGCGGCTGGTATCCGCGCCAGCGCATGACGCTGGTCGAGGCGCTGCGCGCCTTCACCTGGGGCGCGGCCTGGGCGCGCCATGCCGAGGATCGCATGGGCACGCTGCAACCCGGCCACTGGGCCGATTTCATCCTGGTGGACCACGACCTGTTCGCCGACCCACCGGCCCGCATCTGGTCGACCCGGGTGCTGCAGACCTGGGTCGGGGGCAAGCGCGTGTACGCGAGGCCGGGCGATTGAGGCGCCGGCGCCGCGCCTACCGGCCGTGGCGGCGGCGCCGGCTTGCGCGGTGGTCAGTCGAAGCCGTTCGCGAACAGCGCATCGGACAGGCAGCGCGCCACCCACAGTGCGCGCGTGTCGCCGTTGATCCAGGTGATCACCGGGCGCTGCGAGGCGTCGAGCTTGAAGTCGCCGTCGCGCACCCAGTCGAGGCTGGTGGTGATCGCGACCTCGCTGCCCGACGTGCACTGCGCATCGTCGCAGGCCCAGGCCGACATCAGCGACGCGCGGTAGCGCGCGAACGCGGGCCGGTCGCCCGCCATCAGGGCCAGACCCAGCGGCTGGCCGGCCGCGGCGGGCAGGCTGCGCCGCGTCACGCTGGTGCACGCCGGCGTATCGCAGTCGAGCAGGGCCGGATCGTTCGTACGGTTGTCGAGCACCAGCGGGCGGGCGTCGCTGCGGATGGCCAGCGCGGTGTGCCACGGCATGAGCCGTCCTGTCGGAGCGGAGATCTGCGTGGTGGTGATGGTCGAGCAGGCCGGCTCGCCCGAGCACACGCTGATCATGTTGCCGTAGCTCGTGCTCGCGCCGTCGCTGACCAGGTACGAAGCCACCGGATTGCCCTGGGCGCCGAGCGCGAGCGCGTACGCCGCGAACTGCGACTGGGGCGGCGGCGTCGCCAGCAGCACATCGCGTCCGGGGCCCGTGCACGGCACGTCGTCGCAGAAGTGCGCGATCAGCGCACCGGGCGTGGCCGAATTGAACGGGCTGGTGTACAGCAGCAGCGGATTGCCGCTGGCTTGCAGCAGCATCGGCAGGTCGCCCCGGATGGCACTGGACTGGGCCACGATGTCGGTCGGTGACGCGGTCAGGCAACTGACGTCGTTGCAGTCGTACAGGCGCAGTCCGCCGTAGTACGAGGTGGTGAGCAGTGGCCGGTTGTCGGCGCGGATCACCACGCCGGAATCACCGAAGCGGCTGCTGATGTAGCCGAACGGATAGGACGTGCCGCTGGTGCAGGCGAGGTTGGCGCAGTCGTGCACCAACAGTTGCGTGTCGTTGGCCATGTCGGTGTTGAACACGAGCAGCGGACGGCCATCGGCGCGCAGTGCCATGCGCACGAAGCCGATCGGGACGTTGCTGGTGTCGATGCTGGTGAGGCTGAGCGTGCAGGCGGGGAATGCCGCGAGCGCGGGCGCTGCCGCGAGCGTGGTTCCCAGGGCCAGCAGCAGGCCGTACGTGATCGGCGTGCGCATGTCGTGATCCTTGGCTGGTCAGGCCCCCGTGGCCGCGAGCATGGGCGCGGCCGCGCATCGATGCTGCGAGGTGCGTCACGGCTTGGGCGGTGCGCACGGGCGCAGCGGGCCGGGTTCAGTGCGAGGTCGCGGGCGCAGGCAGCGCCTGCAGGCGCGCTTGCCACTGGCGCAGGTCGGCGACGGCCGAGGGCTGCGCGCGATACAGCTCGACCAGGGCGCTCGCCGCCGCGCGCTGTTCGTCGACGAGTTGGGCCTGTTGCGCGGCCTGCCAGGCCTGTTGCAGCGTGTGCGCGGCCTGTGCGCGCTCGCCGCGCGCGAGCTGGGTTTGCGCGAGCAGGCGCTGCAGCCGCGCCAGCGGGCGTTGTTCGGTGCGGCGCGACCAGCGTTGCAGCGCATCGACGAGCAGGTTCGTGGCTTCATCGAGCTGGCCGCGGTGCAGGCAGACTTCGGCGAGGTTGGCCTGCAGGCGCAGCGTCACCGGATGATCGGCGCCCACCGCCGCGCGCATGCCTTGCCAGGCCGCGCGCTGCATCGGCTCGGCGGTGGCGTAGTCACCGCGGCGTCGCGGCCAGGCGGCGAGATTGTTGAGCACATTGAGCGTGCGCGGATCGTGTTCGCCGAACACGCTGCGCATCGCCTCGTACACCTGCCGGTACAGCGCGTGCGCCTCGTCGCTGCGGCCCAGTCGGGCCAGGGTCCAGGCCAGCGTGTTCATCTGCTCGAGCACGCGCGGATCGTCCGCGCCCAGGCTCACGCGCGCCTGCTCGATCGTGCGCCGGTACAGCGGCTCGGCTTCGGCGAAGCGGTCCTGGCTGGCCAGCGCCGTCGCCAGCGCGCCACGCACCGCGAGCGCCTCGGCGGCATCGCCGCCACGCACCGCCTCGATGCGTGCGAGGGCCTCGCGCAGCAGGCCCTCGGCCTGCACCGGGTCGGTGTCGAGCAGCCACTCGCCCAGCAGCGCGCGCGCCTGGGCGGTTTCCACGGCCGCGGGACCGCGGACGCGCTCGTGCCGCGCCAGCACCTCGCGCACCAGGGCCTCGCCGCCCGTGGCGTGCGCGTCGACCGCGAGCCGCGCCCGCGCCCGCAGGCTGGCGAGGGTGCGCGGTGCCGCCGGTCCGTCGGTGGCCTCGAACAGCGCGGTGGCGGCGTCCTGCAGGCGCACGGCATCGTCCAGGCGCAAGAGGCTGCCGTAGCTGTCGGCCAGGGTCTGCAGCAGGGCGGCGCGTATGCCCGGTTGTTGCGCGAAGCGCGTGTCGGCCGCGCGGGTGGCCGGCGCCAGCACCGCGCCGTCGAGAAGGTCGACGGCGATGCCGGTGAAGTCCATCTGCTCGAGCGCGGCAGTGGCGGATGCGGGCGCCTGTTCGACCGCCGCGGCCGTGGCCAGGCGCAGCTTGCTGCCCAGTGCCTGCGGATCGATGCCCTTGAGCATGTCGGTCTGGAAGGTCACCACGGCCTGCAGTTCGCGTGCCTGCGCGCGTGCCTGCCATTCGCCGCGAAGCACGGCGCCGCCGGCGACCAGGGTTGCGGCCAGGCACAGCAGCGCCAGTGCGCTGGCAAGGCGGTTGCGCCGCACGAGCTTGCGCAAGCGCTGCCAGCGGCCTTGGCGGCGGGCGTGGATCGGGCGATGGTCGAGCCACGCCTGCAGGTCCGCGGCCAGCGCATCGACCGCGGGGTAACGCTGGCCAGGGTCGCTGGCCAGCGCGCAGCCGAGGATCGCGTCGAGGTCGCCCGCGAGCGCACGCGCATGCAGCGGATGGCCCGCGGCGCGGGCGACGCTGGAAGCGGGCAGGGGCTCGCCATGGGCGTCGGCCTGCGGTGGGCGTCCGGTCAGCAGCCGATGCAGCATCGCGCCCAGGCCATACACGTCGATCGCGGTGCTGGGGGGCAGGTTGCCGGCGCGCTGCTCGGGCGCGGCGTAGTCGGGCGTGAACGCACGCGTGCAGTGCGCGCTGCTGCCGTCGCTGGCGTCGAGCAGGCGCGCGATGCCGAAATCGAGCAGGCAGGCGTGGCCGTCGGCGTCGACGAGGATGTTGGATGGCTTGAGGTCGCGGTGCACGACCAGTTGCCGATGCGCATAGGCCACGGCGGCGCATACCTGCAACAGCAGGCGCACGCGTGCGGGCAGCGGCAGCTGGCGCTGCTCGCACCAGGTGTCGATGCGCTCGCCATCGACCAGGCTCATGACCAGGTACGGGGTGCCTTGCGGATCGATGCCGCCGTCGAGCAGGCGCGCGATGTGCGGGTGCTGGAGGCGGGCGAGGATCATGCGTTCGCGACGGAAGCGCGCATGGTCGGCGGCCCCGCTCAGGACCAGGCTCAACAGCTTCACGGCGGCCACTTGCCGGTAGTCCCCGCCGATGCGCTCGGCGCGATACACCGCGGCCATGCCGCCACGGCCGAGCAGTTCGAGCAGGTGCCAGTCGCCGACCTGCCTGCCCAGCAGTGGATCGATCCGGTCCGGCACCGCGCCGTGCAGCGGCAAGGCCGGCGGCGCGTCGAGCAGCTCATGCCGGCGCACGCTGGCGCCGAGCATCAGTTGCAGCTTGTCGTGCAGTGCGGGCGGCAGGGTCCAGCTGGCCAGCAGTTGCTGGCGGCCTGGCTCATCCAGTTCGATGAGCCGTGCAAACAGGCGGTCGGCCTCGCGCCATTGTTCGCGCTCGGCGGCATCCATCGGTTCAGGCCAACTGGGCCAGCAGCAACGCGCGCGCGCGTTGCCACTCGCGATTGACCGTACGCAGCGAGCGCTGCTGGGCCTGCGCGACCTGGTCGAGCGTGAGTCCGGCGAAGACGCGCAATTCGACCAGTTCGCGCAGTGCCGGATTGATTTCCTCGAGTCGGTCGAGCGCGGCATCGATGTCCAGCAGGGCCGATTGGGTGGCTTCGTGCCCGTCGGCATCGATCCATGTGAGCGCGCCCGCCGATTCGGCGCCACCGCGCTTGAGGCTGGCCCGGGCGCGGTAGGCATCGATGAGGATCTGGCGCATCGCGCGCGCCGCGCAGGCGAAGAAGTGGTGCTGGTCGGAAAAATCCAGGTCATGCGCCCCAACGAGCTTCACGTAGGCCTCGTTGACCAGCGCGGTGGGGCTGAGCGTGGGCAGGTCCCCGCCGCTGCGCAGACGTGCCGCAGCGAGGGTGCGCAGCGCCGGGTATACCGCGCTGAATACTGCATCGACCGCACGCACCTCACCCGAGCGTGCGGCCGCAAGAAGCTCGGTGATGTCGCCCACGCCCATGCCTGCCAGCCGATGACCCGGCCGATGATAGCGCGCTCGCGTGCAGGCGCCGCGGAGTTGGCACGATCCGGCACCGGTCTCCGATTGAGAGGACAGGCGTGCGGTGCGGCCGGCCGCGCCGGTGTGGATCGCGGCACCGGCGCGCCAGCGCCCCAGCGCCTCGTACCCGCAACGGAGGACCACGATGAACCTGTGTCATGCAAGTCTGGCCGGCCTGCTGGCCTTGTCCGGCCTCGCCAGTGCCGATCCCGCGCTGCGACCGGCCACGGCAGCGGAGCGTGCGGCGATGGGTGTCGATGCCGCGGATATGCCGTTGCTGGTGCGCGAAGGCGCCATCGCCAGCCGTGGCGAGGTAGCCCTCGACCCTGCGGGAGGCTCGAGCGCCCCCACGCTGACCCGGTCCGGGATCGCCTTCAACGGCCGCACCAGCGCGTTCGCGTTTTCCACGGTCGGCAACAGCCTCGTGTGCACCGGTTCGAGCGAGCCCTTCGCGACCGCGACACTGGACCTGCCCGACCAGGCGCAGATCATCTACGTCGATACGTTCGGCTTCGACACTTCGACCAGCAAAGATCTCACCACACACCTGCTGTCGGTGTGCCTGCCGTCGTTCGCCGCCGGCACCCCGGTCTTGACCAATCTCGGATCGGTGTCCAGCGGTGGCGGTGCCAACAATTTCTTCACCCGGCTCGACCTGTCCGCCGCGCCGGTGACCGTCGACAACTACACCTGTCGCTACCTTGCGCGAGTGCGCATGGCCGAAGGGGCCTGTGCCGGCTCCCGCATCATGCTCGACAAGGTCCGCGTCAGCTACACCCAGCCCTGATCAGGAGCCACAGCCATGACCCAATCCAATCTGACCCGGGCTGCCCTGTTCATCGGCATGCAGGCGTGCTGTGGCCTGGCCGCCAGCCATGCAACCGCCGGCGTGCTGAACGGCGTCGAGTACCGCAGCTACAACGGGCGTTCGGGCTTCGCCGCAAGCAGCACGATGGAAGTCGCGCGTGACGGCTATTTCGGCCTCAAGTGCCTGAACGGCGGCACCGGCACACGCAGGATCGCCTGGCCGTTGGACGTGCCCGCCGGGCATGAGCTCGTCTTCGTCGAGATATGGGGCAATGACCTTTCGGACAGCAACGACCTGGACTTCGAAGTCGTGGAACGGTGCCAGCCCTACGCGAGTGGCGACTTGACCACGCGCACCGTGCTGGCCAGCACGGGCGCCAGCGGCAGCGGCGGGTGGTTCCAAGCCACCCTGGGCATTCCCCCCCATCTGGTCCAGCCGTCGACCTGCACCTACACGCTGGAGGCGACCTTTGCCGCTGCGGGCGCCGCCTGTGACGGCTCCAACCTGTCGGTGACGCGCCTGACCCTGATCACCAATGACCCGGACGTGATCTTCCGGGACGCATTCGACCGCTGAGGACAACGCCATGAGAACCGCATTCTTCCTCCTCGCTGCCGCAGCGCTCGCCGCCACCCACGCGGACGCCGCCGGACAGCGCGCCGCGGGCGCCGCCACGACTTCGCCCGGCCCGCAGGGCACGTCGGGAGATCAGTACGCCAACTTGACCGGTGACGACTTCCACATGGCGGCGTCCACCGCCGCCTACACCACCTTCGGCAACAGTGCGCTGGCCTGCTCGACCAGCGGCGGCGTGCGGATCGCGTCGGCGACGTTGCATGTGCCCGATGGCGCAAGCCTGGATTGGCTGGACGTGTTCGGCAACGACGGCGCCGCCAGCGACGACATCAAGGTCTCGCTGTACAAGACCTGCGGCGTCATCCCAACGAATTCGACCTTGGCCGAAGTCGTGTCGAGCGGCGCGACCGGCGACTTCTTCAAGTTCGCATCGATCGCCGGGCACCGCGTCGACAATGAGCTGTGCACCTATTCGGTCAACTTGTTGTTGGGCAATAGCACCTGCAACACCAGCCTCAAGCTGTACAAGATCCGGGTGCTGTACACGCAATGATCCCGGCGGTGCCCGGCCGGTGGGTGAGGGCCTTGCCGGCCGCGCCGTGCGCGTCGCTGGCGCAGGCGCTCAGCGTTGCAGGATCGCGCGCGCCACCTCGAACAGCGCGGCGGGATCGGTGATCGTGACCTGGCGGCCGTCGACCGCGATGAAGCCGCGGTCCTGGAAGCGGCGCAGCACCCGGCTGACCGTCTCGGCGGCCAGACGCAGGTAGTTGGCGATATCGCCGCGCGACATCGCCAGCGTGAGCGTGTGCAGCGGGAAGCCGCGCTCGGCGTAGCGGCGTCCCAGGTTGATGAGGAAGGCGGCCAGCCGCTCGTCGGCCGAATAGTCACCGGCCACGAGCGCGGCGTTGCCGATGTCGCGGCTCAGACGCCGGAACAGTTCCTGCTGCACCGAAGGGATGCGCGAGGCGAGCGTGGCCAGCGCGGGAAACGCGAAGCGGCACACTTCCACCTTGCCCAGCGCGATCGCGTCGCATGGGTAGGTTTCCGGGTCGATCGCGTTGAGCCCGACCAGTTCGCCGGGCAGGTGGAAGCCGAGGATCAGCTCGCGCCCTTCCAGGTCGACCTGGCGGGTCTTGACCATGCCCTTGCGCACGGCATAGATCGCGTTGAAGCGGTCGCCGCTGCGGAAGATCGCATCGCCGTTGCGATAGTTGCCGACGTGCTCGACCAGGCAATGCAGGTCGTGCAGGCCCATCTTGCCGATGCCTCCGCCCAGGCACACCGCGCCGAATGCGCAGGTGGAGCAGAAGGTGTACTCGTCGCCATCGTCGGCGATCGGGCTCGGTGGGGCGATGCGCCCCGCGGGTTCGACCTTGCCCATGCGCCGCACTGTCTCCTAGACGGCGCGCGAATAGCGAGTCCCTGTTTCGGCGCCGAGGTAAGCATCAAAGCACATCGCGATGTTGCGCAGCAGGAACTGGCCGCGCGGGGTCACCGTGATGCGTTCGGGAGTGCTCTCGACCAGCCCGTCCTCGGCCAGAGGCGCGAGTCGATCGAGCGAACCCCGGAAATACTCGGCGAAGTATACGAGATGGCGTGCCTCGAAGGCAGGGATGTCGAGGCTGCCCAGGCACATGAGCTGCTGGATCGCGTCGGCGCGCAGCAGGTCATCGTCACTCAGGCGCAGGCCGCGCATCGTGGGCAGGCGGCCGCTGTCGAGCGCGGCGTAGTAGCCGAGCAGGTCGCGCGGGTTCTGGCTGAAGCTGTCGCCGACATGGCTGATCGCGCTCATGCCGAAGCCGATGAGATCGCAGGCGGCGTGGGTGGAGTAGCCCTGGAAATTGCGCTGCAGCGTGCCTGCTTCGGCCGCACGTGAGAGATCGTCCTCCGGCAGCGCGAAATGGTCCACGCCGATGTAGCGGTAGCCGGCCGCGGTGAGCGTCTCCACGGCCAGCTGCAGCAGTCCCAGGCGTGCGTTGGCATCGGGCAGGTCGAACTTGTCGATCTGCTTCTGCGCGGGAAAGCGCTCGGGCAGGTGCGCATAGCCGTAGGCTGCGATGCGATCGGGCCGCAGTGCGATGACCTGGTCGAGCGTGCGTCGGAACGAGTCGGCATTCTGCCGCGGCAGACCGTAGATGAGGTCGAGGTTGACCGAGCGGATGCCCGCATCGCGCCCGCCTTCCATCACCGCGCGGGTCTGTTCCACGCTCTGGATGCGGTTCACCGCCTGCTGCACTTCCGGGTCGAAGTCCTGCACGCCGATGGACAGGCGGTTGATGCCGGCCGCGGCGATCTGGCGCACGTAGGCGCCATCGCAGAAGCGTGGGTCGAGTTCGACCGCGAACTCGCGGTCGGGGCGGCGGCTGAAGCTGAAGTAGCGGCCGAGCGTCTCGATGAGCTCGGCCAGCTGGTCACCGTCGAGGAAGTTGGGCGTGCCGCCGCCGAAGTGCAGCTGCGCGAGGCTGCGATCGCGCGCGAACAGCGCCGATACCGTCTCGATCTCGCGGTACAGCCGCGCGAGGTAGGTGCCGGCCTTGCTCTTGTCGTGGGTGATGATGCGCGCGCAGCCGCAGTAGAAGCACGGCGACAGGCAGAACGGCACGTGCACGTACACCGAGATGTCGCGCGGGATCGGGTCTTCGTTGGAGGCCAGGATCGCCTGGCGCAGCTCGGCTTCGCCAAAATCGTTGCGGAACTGCGGCGCGGTCGGGTACGAGGTGTAGCGCGGGCCGTTGACGTCGTAGCGGGCGACGAGCTCGCGGTCGAATACCGGAGGCAGGGGACGTGCGATCATGTTCGCATCGTCCGTGCTTGATCGCGGCGGTGCCTTGACCCCAATCAAGGGGCACGATGTCAAATTGCCGCACGAGCCCGCGCCGCTGCGCTGGCCTGTCGCCCTGGGACCGGTTCATGAACAAGCACGAAGGCGTCTTGCATGATCTCAACGACCTGCGCCTGTTCGCGGCGGTGGTCGAGCATGGCGGCTATTCGGCCGCCGGTCGCGCGCTGGCCACGCCCAAGTCGCGCCTGTCCAAGCGCATCGCGCAACTGGAGGAGCGGCTCGGGGTGCGCCTGTTGCAGCGGACCACGCGGCGCTTCGCGGTGACCGCGATCGGCGAGCGCTTCTACGCGCAGTGCCGGATCGCACTGGATGCGGCGCAGGCGGCCCAGGACGTGGTCGACGAACTGCGCGCCGAGCCGCGGGGCATCGTGCGCATGAGCTGTCCGGTGGCGCTTGCGCAGACCTTCATTGCACATGTGTTGCCGGATTTTTTGCAGGCGCATCCGCAGGTGCAGGTGCGCATCCACGCCAGCGACCGGCGCGTGGACCTGATCGGCGAGGGCTATGACCTGGCGCTGCGCGTGCGCGACCGGCTCGACGAGGAGCCCTCACTGGTGGCGCGCACGTTCGGCCAGTCGCGCCTGCTGCTGGTGGCCAGCCCGGCCTTCCTCGACCAGCAGGGGCGGCCGCGGCAGCCCGCCGACCTGGCCGGCCTGCCGCTGCTGTCGCGGATCGAGCAGGACGGTCCGCACACGCTCGAGCTGGCCGATGGCGGCGGCGCGCGCGCGAGTGTCGCGCTGCAGCCGCGCATCGCCTGCGGCGATTTCGCCGTGCTGCTGGAAGCGGCCATGCGCGGCTGCGGCGTTGCGACGCTGCCCGAGTTCATGTGCGCGGCGGCGATCGAGCGCGGCGACCTCGAACTGGTGTTGCCGGGCTGGAACATGCCGCAGGGCATCATGCACCTGGTCTACGCCAGTCGCCGTGGCCAGCTGCCGAGCGTGCGCGCGCTGGTCGAGTTCCTCGCCCAGCGCCTGCCGCAGGCGGTGCGCGAACTGCATGACCGGCGCGTGGCGCGACCGACGCGGGCCGCTGCCACGCGCCGGCGCTGAGTCGCCGTGCGTTGCGGGTCGACCCGGGCCTGCTCCCGCGGGGCAGGCACTGGTATGCCTGCCCCGTGGCCGGCCGTCCCTGGCCGCGCCCGGGGCCTGGATCCCGCCAACGCTCAGTCGCGCGGGTCGGACGCGTCGCTGTGGGTGGTCTCGCGGCCGCGTTGCCACCACAGGGCCGTGCCGAGCAGGCCCGCGAGCAGCAGAAGGCCTGCCCAGGTCGAGAGGGTCGGGACCGTGTAGACGTTGCCACCCGTTGGCGCGAGCGGCGCGACCACGACGTTGTCGAGCGCGGGGCCACCCGCACCGGTCTCCAGGCTGCTGAAGCCGAGGGTGGTGGACGTGGAGGTGGCGGTGAACGTGTAGGTTTGCCCGGTCCAGCCCATGCTGGTGACCGAGTGGCCCGTGGTGTCGAAGCTGTAGGTGCTGGCGCTGCCGCCGCTGGCTTGAACCTGGATCGACTTGACCGGGCCGCCCGCATCGGGATTGCCGGCCAGCACAAAGGTCACCAGGTACGGCTGGCCGGGCACGGTGTCAAAGGTCTGCGCGATGCCGCCCTGGTCCACGCCGTTGAGATCGAGCGAAAACGTGCCGTCGGCGGCCACCCAGTACGAACCCAGGTAGTCGATGTTGCTGCCGGTCACGACCCAGCCTGTGATCGAGCCGTCACCGTTGGACAGCATGACGTCGCCGAAGCCTTTGCGTTCTCCGCCCGCGTGGTTCTCGAAACTGCCGTTCTGGAAGGGTGCGGCGGCGGCGCTTGCGGCCACGAATAGGGCCAACGCTATGATGATCTTGTGCATGTGCTCTCCTGGGATTGCCGGCGATCGATCGATTCCGTGTCGCCACTGTCACCGTGCGACGCGGGGCGCACCGTGTGGGCGGGCCAGGGCAGATAACGTGGAATCGCGGCCAAACCCGCAACCCGCACGCGGCTGCGCGCCGCGCGTGGCCCGGCACGGGTCAGGCCGTTCGCGATGCCGCGCGCTTGAGCGCGCGCGTGCGTGCACCGATCGCACCGATGAGCACGAGGCTGAGCGCAACCTCGATGAGGGCGGGCATGCGCGCGGCGGCGACCGCCCACGCCGCGACGACGCCGTGGCAGAAGTAGAACAGGGCCACGATTCCCGCCCACAGCAGGGCGCGCCCGGTGCTGCGCCGCAGCGCGGTAAGCGGCAGCAGCAGCGGCGGCAGGGTGAGGGTGAGCGCAAACCAGGCCTGCCCCGTCGCCGGCGGGGCCAGCCACAGGTACCAGGCCGGTTGCAGCGCGATCAGTGCGAACCACGCGCCCAGCGCCACGCGCTGCGCGCTCATGCGCATGCCCCGATGCCAGCGCTGTGCGTGGCCATGTGCGAGCCGGGCCGCGGCGGGTCCGGCGGGTGCCGGCGTGGTGGATCGATGGCTGCACTCAAGTGTGGAACTCCCGTGGCGCGTGCGAATGCCCGGCGGTGCGTGGCGGCGCCACGGCCGGCCGGGCGCGATCTGCTAGGCTCGCGGCATGCTTGAGCCGCTGCAGCAGTTTGCCAGAACCCTGCGCGACCGCGAGCGCGTGCTGGCGTTCCTGCGCTTCACCTGGAAGCGTTTCGTCGAGGACGGCTGCATGCAGACCGCGGGTGCGCTGGCCTACACCACGGTGTTCGCGCTGGTCCCGCTCACGGCGGCCGGGCTCGGCATCCTGGCCGCGTTTCCGGGCTTCGCCGATTGGCGCGGCCGGCTCACCGCGTGGGTGTTCGAGAACTTCGTGCCCGCAGCGGGCAGCACGGTGCAGGGCTACATCACCGAGTTCGCCGACAATGCGAGCAAGGCCACCGTGGTGGGCGTGCTGGTGCTGCTGGTGAGCGCGATCGCGCTCATGATGAGCATCGAGGATGCGTTCAACCGCATCTGGCGCGTGTCCGGCTCGCGCAGCGCGGCCGCGCGCTTCCTCGTGTACTGGGCCGCGCTGACCGCGGGGCCGCTGCTCATGGTGGCGGCGCTCGCGGTGAGTTCGTACCTGTTCGCGCTGCCGTTCATCGACGCGGCGCAGGCGCAGTACTCGATCAAGGCGCATGTGTTGTCGGCCCTGCCGTGGTTGATCGTGTTCACCGCGCTGGTCGCCGCCTACGTGGTGATCCCCAATCGCAGCGTGCGCCTGCGCTATGCATTGGTCGGCGCGCTGATCGCGGCGCTGCTGTTCGAGGGCGCCAAGCGCGGCTTCGCGCTGTACGCGACGCAGTACGCGAGCTACCAGCAGATCTACGGCGCGCTCGCGATCGTGCCGATCTTCATCCTGTGGATCTACCTGTCGTGGCTGATCGTGTTGCTGGGCGCGTCGATCACCGCCTCGCTCGGCGCGTTCGAGTATCGCCCGCGTTCGCAGCGCCTGCCGCCCGGACAGGAGTTCGCCGGGCTGCTGCGCGTACTTGCGCACCTGGCACAGGCGCAGCGCGCGGGCCGCGGCCTGCACCGCGATGCGCTGCTGCGCAGCGAGCCGTTCCTCACCGATGACCTGCTGCAGCGCTATCTGGGCGACCTGCAGCGCAGTGGCGTGGTCCGACGCAGCGAGGTGGGCGAGTGGGTGGTCGCGCGCGACCTGGGCACGGTGAGCCTGGCCGAGCTGTACGAGGAAGGCCGCTACCGCCTGCCGCTGCGGGCCGAGGATGCCAACGCCCTGGTGGCCGGTCCGGCCACGCCGCTGCTCGACGCGCTTGGCCTGCACGCGCATGACGCGCTGCAGGTGTCGCTCGCCGAGCTGTTTCCGCCGCCGGCCATCCCGCCGCCGGTGCATACTCAGGTTTCCCGCCCGGAGTCGTCATGACATCGTTGTTGCGCATCTTGCTGGTCTGCACGCTGGCCGTGGCCGGCGCGGCCGTCGCGGCGCCGCCTGCCAAGCCGCCTGCCAAGCCGCAGCTCACGATCACCACGCTCGATGGCCAGCGTTTCGATCTGGCCGCCCAGCGCGGCAAATGGGTGATCGTCAACTACTGGGCCACCTGGTGCTCACCCTGTATCAAGGAAATGCCCGACCTGTCGGCCTTCGTTGCCGCGCATGACAACGTGACCGCGATCGGCCTGGCCTGGGACGATGTCGAGCGCAGCGAACTGGATGCGTTCGTGCGCGAACACCCGGTGGTGTATCCGCTGGCGCAGGTCGACATGGACCATCCGCCGGCCGACTTCCCGCCGCCGCGCGGGCTGCCGCTGACCTACCTGATCGCGCCCGACGGCAGCGTGGCCAAGACCTTCGTCGGCCCGGTCGACGGCACCGACCTGGGCAAGGCGATCGACGAGCACGCGCACTGATGCCGGCACGTTGCTTCCTGGTCAGCGGTCGTGTGCAGGGCGTGCATTTTCGCGCCGCGACCAGCGCGCAGGCACGGCAGCTCGGCCTGACCGGGCACGCGCGCAACCTTGCCGATGGGCGCGTCGAGGTGGTGGCCGAGGGCAGTGCGGCGGCGCTCGCGCAACTGGCCGCGTGGCTGAGCCACGGTCCGCCGGCCGCACGCGTCGACCACGTGCTGGAGCAGGAGATCGAGGCGACGGGGCGGGTCGGCTTCGAGGAGTGCCAGGCGAACGCGATCGCGGGCGTCAGGCGCCGGTGAGTCCACATCGCTGTCGCGCGGGGCAATGCGCCTGCGATCGCCTCGCGCACGGGCTGTCCCGGATCCGATGCGCACCGGCCGACCGCAGAAGCGGTCGTCGGCGACGCGGGCCGTCATCGATCCGACTTGAGCAGGCCGAAGCTGAAACCCGACTTCATGATCGCAGCTACGCGATCGGCCAGCGACCTGGGCGTGGACGGCGGCGGCTCGGGAGCCGGCTCAGGCGGTGGCGGCGGCACTTGCCAAGACACGTGCTGCGACTGCGCGCGCTGCAGGCAGTGCATCGACTCGATGCCCAGCCGATTCCACGCGGCCCAGTGCGCGGCCGGCACCAGCACCCAGCCGGGCTTGCCCGGTGGCGGTTCGTCGGGCTTGAGTGGATCGAAGCCGGTGGAACCCGCCAGCGACAGCGCCTGGGTGAGGCTGCGCCCCGACACGCGAAACGCGACGCTGTTGCGGTACAGGATCACGAACGGATGGTGCTCGTAGAGCAGGCCCTGATGCATCGCGATGCGCCCGAGCCGCACGCGCTCGTCGCGCCGCTGCAGATACGAGGCCAGGAAGTCGAACTGGGTGCGTGCGTTGGCCATGACTCGCCCCCTGACGAGCGGTTGACGGCGCTACTGTAGCAAACGCGCCGCGCCACGGCGGGGCACGGCGCACATTTTCACCGGCCGTGGCCGGCGCCCGCGCGCCAGCCGCGTGTCATCAGCCATCGGCGCCGCGGCACGCGCAGGCGCTCAGCCTGCGCGCAGCACGCCGAGCTTGCGTCCGATCTTGATGAACGCCGCCACCGCCTGGTCGATCTGCTCGATGCTGTGCGCGGCGCTCATCTGGGTGCGGATGCGCGCCTGGCCCTGCGGCACCACCGGATAGAAGAAGCCGATCACGTAGATGCCCTCGGCCAGCAGCTCGCTGGCGAATTGCTGCGCGAGCTTGGCGTCGCCGAGCATCACCGGCGCGATCGGATGCGTTCCCGGTGGGATCGTGAATCCGGCTTCGGCCATGCGCCGGCGGAAGTGCAGTGCGTTGGCATTGACGCGATCGCGCAGCGCGCTGCCCGATGACAGCATCTCGAACACCTTGATCGAGGCCGCCACCAGCGGTGGCGGCAGGGTGTTGGAGAACAGGTACGGCCGCGAGCGCTGGCGCAGCAGGTCGATGATCGGCTGGCGACCCGTGGTGAAGCCACCCGAGCCGCCGCCGAGCGCCTTGCCCAGCGTCGAGGTGAACACGTCGACCTCGTCCATCACCCCATGCAGTTCGGCCGAGCCGCGCCCGCTCGGGCCGACGAAGCCGGTCGCGTGCGAATCGTCGACCATGAGCAGCGCGTTGTACTTCTTCTTGAGCGCGACGATCTGGTCGAGCTTGGCGATGTAGCCATCCATCGAGAACACGCCGTCGGTGGCGATCAGGCGCGTGCGCTTGCCTTGCGTGTCCTTGAGGTGCTGTTCGAGCTCGGCCATGTCGCCGTTGGCGTAGCGGCGCCGTTCGGCCTTGCACAGGCGGATGCCGTCGATGATCGAGGCGTGATTGAGCGCGTCGGAGATGACGGCATCCTGTTCGCCCAGGATCGTCTCGAACAGGCCGCCGTTGGCATCGAAGCAGCTCGTGTACAGGATCGCGTCGTCGGTGCCGAAATAGCGTGCGATGGTCGCTTCGAGTTGCTTGTGCAGGTCCTGCGTGCCGCAGATGAAGCGCACGCTGGCCAGGCCGAAGCCGTGCGTGTCCAGCGCGGCCTTGGCCGCGGCGATGATGTCGGGATGGTCGGCCAGGCCGAGGTAGTTGTTGGCGCAGAAGTTGAGCACCTGCTGGCCGTTGGTGCGGATGGCCGCGGCCTGTGGCGTGGTGATCACGCGCTCGGTCTTGTACAGGCCCTGCTCGCGGATCGATGCGAGTTCGTGCTGGAGCCTTTGGCTGTCGCTCTGGTTCATGGCGGGGGCAACGGATCGGTGGGGACTGCCCATTGTCGGTGATCGCGGCGCGCGAGTCAGCCACGGGGTGCGTGGCGCCCGCGGCGGCGCAGGTCAGGGGCGCGGCCGACCGGATGCGCGCCGGTCACGGCCTCGTACCCGCGTCACGCATCACGCGGGGCGCATCGACATCGGCATCCACACATTTGTGGATGCGTGCGTGTGTCGGCCATCGCTATGGTCGCGTGGCAAGCGGCCAGCACTTGGTCGTCACGGAGAATGCGATGAAGGTCCGATCCCATGTGCGCGCATGTTGTGTGCTGGCGTGCGCCGTCGCTGCGGGCTGGTCGGCCGTTGCCGCGGCTGCGGCCGGACCGGTGATCCAGCTCGCCAGTTGCCATCTCAGCGAAGTGCGCGATGCGCTGCAATCGGTGGTCAACACCGGCGGCACGGTGCAACTGGGCGCGGGCGAGTGCGACTGGAGCACCGATCCCGGAGCGAGCCCCGACCGCATCACGGTCTCGATGGGAGACAAGGACATCCACCTGCGTGGCGCCGGCGCGACCCAGACCATACTCAAGCGCTCCGATGCCGAAAACCTCAGCTACGCGCTCATCATCATCTGCAGCGCCGGTGACGCGCGCATCGAGATTTCCGACATCGGCTTCGAGGGCAATGGTGGTCCGACCAATCGTCGCGAGCGCGGCATCAGCCTTACCGGCAGTTGTCGCGACTTCAAGATCCACGACATGCACTTCAGCAAGTTCCTCGGTTCGGGACTTGAGATCGAAGGCAACGACTCGCGTGGCGTGATCTACCACAGCGAGTTCACCGACAACTACGATCCCGCCAGCCCGAGCAATGGCGAGGGCTATGGCGTGGTGGTGTACGGCGATGCGGGGCCGAACCGCACCTCATGGCAACCCGGCAGCGGCGAGGCGGTGTTCATCGAGGACAGCTATTTCAGGGCCAATCGCCATTCGGTCGCATCCAACCGCAACTCGCGCTACGTGGTGCGCTACAGCACCGTGCTCAACACCCATGCCACCCGCAACACCAGCGTGCTCGACGCACATGGCGCGGGCAGCACATCCAGCCAGGGCTCACGCAGCTGGGAGATCTACAAGAACCACATCGCCTACGACGACACGACTGCGGTCAGCAGCGTGGGCGGCATCGTCACCTGGGGTGGGGATGGCATCGTGTGGGACAACATCTTCAGTGACGAGATTGCCTACACGTTCCGCATCGATGGCGACTGTTCGGGCGGGCGCTACGACTACGACGAGACCGAGCATTCCTGGATCTGGGGCAACCACCGCGAGGACGGCAGCCCCTACTCGGTGATCCGTGTCGGCAATGGCTGTGGCAGCTTCTACCGTGAGGGCATCGAGTACATCCTGGCCGAACCCGAGGGCGGCTACGAGCCCTACCCTTATCCGCATCCGCTGCGCGGTGCCGATGACGTGATCTTCGCCGACGCCTTCGACTGATGCAGGCGCGGCAGGCGCATGCGGGCCTGCCGCGCCGGCGGCGTGAGTGCAAGTGCCCAAGGTTTCCGCGCCGTGCGTGGGCGTGGGCGGTGCCTTCCTGTACCCTAGTCGGCTCCTGACGATGGGGACCACGCATCATGAAACATCCACTTGCACTGGCGCTGGCGACGGCATTGGCCACGCTGGCATTGGGCGCCTGCCAGGCGCCGGTCAAGCCCGACCAGCCCGCGACCACGGCGGTCACCGCGCCGAAGGCCGCGCCCAATCCGCTGTTCACGGCCAGCCCGCTGCCGCTGCAGTTTCCGCAGTTCGACCAGATCCAGGACGTGCACTTCGGCCCGGCCTTCGACCGCGGCATGGCCGAACAGCTGGGCGAGATCGATGCGATCGTCAACAACCCCGCCGCGCCGAGCTTTGACAACACGATCCTGGCGATGGAGCGCAGCGGGCAGGTCCTGCAGCGCACCGCGACCGTGTTCTTCAGCCTCGTCGGCGCCGACACCAACGACGCGCGCAAGGCGATCCAGGCCGACTACTCGCCCAGGCTCGCCGCACATCGCGACGCGATCTACCTCAACCCCAAGCTGTTCGAGCGCGTGTCGAGCCTGTACCGGCAGCGCAACCAGCTCGGACTCGATGCCGAGGGCGTGCGCCTGATCGAGCGCTACCACGACGATTTCGTGCGTGCGGGCGCCGAGCTTGGCGCCGCGCAGCAGGAACGCCTCAAGGTGATCAACGGCGAACTGGCCAAGCTTGCGACGCGCTTCAGCCAGAACGTGCTGGCCGAGGTCAACGATTCGGCGATCGTGGTCGACAGCAAGGAAGAACTCGATGGCCTGCCGGCCAACGCCATCGCGGCGGCGGCCGAGGCGGCCAAGGCGCGCAAGCTCGAGGGCAAGTACGTGCTGGCGCTGCAGAACACCACCGGCCAGCCGGCCGAGACCTACCTCAACAACCGCGCATTGCGCCAGCGCATCCACGAGGCGTCGGTCACGCGCAACAGCCGCGGCAACGCCAATGACAACACCGCGATCGTGGCGCAGATCATGAAGCTGCGCCTGGAGCGCGCGCAGATGCTCGGCTATCCCGACTACGCGAGCTACAGCCTTGCCAACCAGACCGCCAAGACCACCGCCGCCGTCAACAAGATGCTCGGCGAACTGGCGCCCGCGGCGGTCGCCAACGCCAGGCGTGAGGCGGCCGACCTGCAGCGCATGATCGATCGCGAGCAGAAAGCCAAGGGCCAGAAGAGCTTCAAGCTCGAACCGTGGGACTGGGCCTACTACGCGGAGAAGGTGCGCAAGGCCAAGTACGCGTTCGACGAAGCCCAGCTCAAGCCCTATCTCGAAGCCAAGAACGTGCTCGAAAACGGTGTGTTTTATGCTGCCGGGCAGCTGTATGGCCTCAAGTTCAGGCAGCGCACCGACCTGCCGCTGTACCAGCCCGACCTGCTCGTGTACGACGTGTACAACGAGGATGGCACGCAGCTGGCGATCTTCATCGAGGACATGTACGCGCGTCCCTCCAAGCGCGGTGGCGCGTGGATGAACGCCTATGTGCAGCAAAACCGCTTGTTCGGCACCAAGCCGGTGGTCGCCAACCACCTCAATGTGCCCAAGCCGCCTGCGGGCGAGCCGACGCTGCTGACCTGGGACGAGACGCGCACGATGTTCCACGAGTTCGGCCATGCCCTGCATGGCATGTTCTCGGACGTGACCTATCCGTATTTTGCCGGCACCAGCGTGCCGCGCGACTTCGTCGAGTTCCCGTCGCAGGTCAACGAGATGTGGGCGGACTGGCCGAGCGTGCTGGCCAACTACGCCCGCCACTACCAGACCGGTGAGACGATGCCCACCGAGCTGCTCGACAAGGTGACCGCGGCGGCGCAGTTCAACGAGGGGTTCCGCACGACCGAATATCTGGGCGCGGCGATGCTTGACCAGAACTGGCACCAGATCCGGCAGGCCGACGCGGTGCCCGCGGCCGACGCGGTGATGAGCTTCGAAACCGACGCCCTCAAGCGCGACGGCATCTACTATCCGCCGGTCCCGCCTCGCTATCGCACGCCGTACTTCAGCCACATCATGGGTGGCTACGCCGCGGGCTACTACTCCTACATCTGGTCGGAAGTGCTCGACGCCGACACGGTGCAGTGGATCAAGCAGCATGGCGGTCTCACGCGCGCCAACGGCGACCGCTTCCGCGCCACACTGCTGTCACGTGGCGGCAGCAAGGATGCGCTGGACCTGTTCCGCGACTTCACCGGTGGCGAGCCTGACATCAAGCCGTTGCTCGAACGCCGCGGGCTGGCCGGCCACGCCACCAAGGCCGCGCCGGGCAAGCGCAAGCCCTGAACACAACGCCAGCCCCCACGAAATCGCCCGGCCCGCGCCGGGCGATTTCGTTTTGGGTAAAGGCGGCGGATGGCATCAGGTCGGGTCGACGACGCTAGATGTGTGATCGTGTCCCCACCCGTGGTGTAACTGAGGTCATCGGTGGTTCTCGGGTTAGGGTTGGGTTGTGCATCCACAACCCGAGCCGAGGAACCACCCATGACCAACGACATGATGCAACTCCAGGGGCTGCTGGAGAAGTGCGGCGATGCCGGACACCCGCGCGCGTCATCCCGATCAGCTCACCGTTGAACCACAGGTAGTTCGTCCACCGCCCGGTTGCATCGTTGCGTTCGGCGAGGAGGGCGTGGTCATCAGCACACACGAAGCGGGTCCGCTGCCCGCCGGCCAGCTGGCTGGTCCGCTGGCCGAAAGCGTTGTAGCCGTAGCTGCCGAGCAGGGTGGCGCCGGTGGAAATTCGACACTGACCCGGGTTTTTTTAGACCCGGGTTTTTTTATGCCGCGCGCGATCGCCTGCGTCTAGGTCGGCCGGTGCGCCGAGCCGGTGGTGGGCGGCGAGCGCAGCGGTGGCGCCAGCTGCGGTCGCTGGCCGGCGGTGGCCTGCTGCACGAGGGTCAGCGACTGTTCGATCGCCGCACACCAGGCGTCGACCGTGGCCGGATCGCTCGCGGCCTGGGCATACCAGTTGATGACGAAGGCGAAATACACCCAGCGGCCGTGGCTGTACATGCCGCCGGCGAAGCAGCGTGCGTGGAAGCCTTCGATGTCGGCATTGCCACTCTTGCCGTAGACGCTCGCACCGAGCGGCAGCGGGATGAGGTAGATGTAGTCGCACAGTGTGAGGATGCGGCGGAACTCCTGCAGCGTCTGTGCGTGCGCGAAGAATTCACCCTGCAATGCGCGCGCGTAGTAGCTGACGAAGTCGCCTGCCGACGAGGCCAGGCTCTGCACGTCGTTGAGGAAGGGATGGATCATCGGTCGCTGCGCCACCGCGAGCAGTTGTTCCCAGTCGAGCGAGGCGTAGTTGGGCGCACCACATAGGTAGCCGGTCAATGCGCGCGTGCTGTCGGGCACCGACGTCCTGGCCAGGCCCGCGGCGGCGATGAAGTTGCGGATGTGGGTGACGCCGGCGGCCTTGAACACCATGTCGGTGGCGGTGTTGTCGCTGCGCAGGATCATCGCTTCGAGCGCGCTGCGCAGTGACACCATGCCGTAGAGGTCGGGTGGGTTGTAGATCGGGCTGCCGAACGACCAGATGCTCGAATCGAGAATGAGCGTGCGCTGTTCGAGTTGCGCGACCACATCGGGTGCGTCGTGCTGGCGCAGGGCCTCGCACAGGGCAAAGGTCTTGAGCGAGCTGGCGCAGAACAGGCGCCGATCGGCTTGCCATTGCACGACGAAATCGTCGCCACCCGCCACCGCGGGAACGCGGATTTCGAACCCGACATCGCCGGGCAGGGCGGCGAAACGCGCCACGATCGCTGCCGGGTCGAGCGCGGCCAGCGCGGCGCCGGCCGGTTCGGCTGTGAGCGCGGCCAGCGGCGCGGCGCCCAGGGCGGTGGCGCCGGCCTTGATGAAATCGCGGCGGGAGCGCTTCCCAGTCACGGCTGCGTGTCCGCCGCGATCTCAGCGCGCACAGAAGTCGTGCGGCAGGTCATCGGCGCGTTGCGGGCAGACATCACCGGGATAGGGCTGGCCCAGCTGCTGCAACGGGTAATCCCATGGCGCTGCGTTCTGCACGCACTGCGCCGGCGGCCGTGGATCGGTGGCGCCGGCCTCGAGGGTCTGGAACCCGGCTGGCAGCGTGAACTTGATGCCGAAACAGCCGCCGGCAGGGCAGTCCTGGTCGGCGCCGGCCCAGGCGCACACGGCGTCGTTGGCGCGATCCACGCCCACGCATTGCGACCGTGCATCGAGCGTGCAGAAGGTTCGTGGCTGGCACTTGTCCTTGCGTCCCTGGTCGAACAGGCCCACCGCGCCAGGCAGGTCGTCCATGCGCAGGCTGACCTCGACCACGCCCCGCGCGGTGGCCTTGTCGCCGTTGAGCCAGCGCGCGCGACCCGATGGCAGCGCGCCCAGGCTCTCGTCGAAGACGATCGGATTGACGCCAATGCGTGCCTTCACCATCTGGATGCTGGCCGGATCGAAATCGGTGTTCTCGCCGACATAGAAGCGGTAGGTCTGCTCGGTGTCGGGCTTGGCGAACACGAGGAACAGGTAGTAGCTCTCACCGGGCTTGAACACGTTCACCACGCAAGGTGTCGGGTCGTTGCGGCGCAGGCAGCCATCCTCGGACAACTGCCGCTTCTTCGACACCGCGGTGTCGATGTAGTAGGTGCCGTGGTTGGCCGTGAGTGAACTGCGCTGGCCGGTCTCCTGGCCCATCATGCGGATGCTGCGGGCCAGGCCATGGTCGGCGATCGGCATCTCGTTCTGCCGCCACAGCGGCACGCCGTAGCAGTCCTCGTTGGTGCAGGCGCGGTTCCAGTCGCCGGAGTTCCAGTTCATGTTGCTGCCCTGCGGTGCCAGCGCGCAGGTGCCGTTGATCGCACAGGCCGGATAGAGGACCGTGGTGACGTACTGGTACGGACTGGTGCGCGAGCTGTTGGCCGACAGGCACTGGGTGGCATCGATCGGCGCGGCGAAGAAGTCGTCCTTGTTGATCACCGTGGTGTCAACGTAACCGGTCAGCGTGCCGTCATCGTCGTTGAGCACGGTCTGGCGATCGTTGCCGGCGAAACCCGCGAACAACGTTGAGTTGTAGCTGCAGTACTGCTGTTCAACCGCATCGAAGTCGGTTATCAGGCTGCCTTCCTTGACCAGCGGCGTCACCACGAAATGACGGATGTCGACCTTGTCGAAGTACAGGTTCCTGGAATGGAACGCGGGCGGATAGTAGAAGCCATTGGGCTGCTTCCAGCCAATCGCCGCGTTGGGCATGTAGCAGCGCGCCGACGCGCCGCTGCCGACCTTGGGCAGGCCGAGCAGCGAACCGGCCAGCCATTCGCTCTGGCGCGCCCTGCGGTTGCTCATGTCGGGATCGCAGCGGCCCACCTTGTTGGCGCGGTCGACGAACGGCTTGCAATCGTCGATGTCGATCGTCTTGATGTTGAGGTAGGCGTTGGAGTCCTGGTAGGCAGGGCCGTCATACACGCTGAACAGGCGCTGGTACATACCGAAATTGCTGGTCTGTACCGAGATGCCCTCGTCGATCGACAGGCAGAAATTGGGTGGCCGGTTGCCGTTGGCATCGATCGCGCAATGCAGGCCGTTCGGATTGAACGCGCTGCCGCTCGATGCATACGGATTGCCGTCCTGGGTGTGGCCGATGAACACGCTCTTGTGCACCAGCGCCCAGTGACCGGGGATGACATCCGATTCGCTGTAGCCGCCGCCGGTGACCATCGTCAGGCCCGCCTGCTGCACGTCGGTGATGACGCTGTTGGAGACCAGATACCACTGTGGTCGCAACCAGATCGCGGCGAAGTTGAAAGCGGCCCAGTTGAACGAGGTGGTGTAGCGGTCGAGCACCGTGACCATGCAATCGGCTGGCGAGCCGGCGCTGCAACGCGCGGGCTGCGTGCTGCAGTCCTGTGAGGTGCATTGGGTGGGAAAGTGGCCGCCGCCGGGGTCGAGCGTGGGGTAGTAGCCGGTATCACCCTGGTTGCCGGCCAGTGGGTTCTTGACCGGTTCCAGATTGAGCGGGTGCGGCTCGGCCGCATCGCCGGGGCCGATGCCCTGGCAGGCTTCGGTGCCGGTCACGGTCTGGAACGAGGTCATCGCCGCGGCACAGGTGTTGCCGGTGAACGACTTGAGCGGAACCATGCCGGCACGATTGAGATCATGCGGATCGCCGTTGCGCGGCGCCTGCATCGATGCGTACGACGACCACTTCATGTTGCGCGACATGCCGCTGTTCATGCTGGTCAGCCACCAGTAGCACACGCCGCAGGTGCCGGCGCCCACCGCCATGTTGTCCTCGAAGTCATTCCAGCCGTTCATGATCCAGAACACCGTCGGGTGGTCGTAGTCGGAACGGAACGGCACGTTCTCGCCGATGCTCAGGTGCAGGTTGGGCGCGGCAAGGATGCCGGGAATGCGCCGCGGGTTCTGCACGTTGTCGACCGCCGCGCGCGCAAACACGCCGAGGTTGGCGATGAACTTGTTGTCGGTTTCGGTGCCGTCTTCGAGATAGAAGCCATGGCCGATCGACTTCCAGCCGACGTTGCGCTCCAGGCGCAGGTTCTGCGCGCCATGCAGCACGATCCAGCGCGTCATCGACTCATTGACCGAGGAGTCGCGCAGGAAGGTGTCGGACGGCGCCCAACGGGTCAGGTGGAAGTGCAGCGGATAGTGGCCCATGCGGCCGCCCTGGCCTAGCTGGCGCAGCTCCACGCCCTGCATCTGGAAGCGCTTGAAGCCCTGCCGCACCACCACGTGGCCGCCGAACGAGTACCCCGGGCCGCTCGAGCCCAGCGTCGGTTCGGGCGGAAAGTCGGCATCGAGCGTGTCGCCACCCGACACGATGCGGATGCTGCGTGTGAGCACGCCGACCGCCGCGCGTACCTCGGCGCCGTTGGCATGCAGCGTGGCATCGAGTCCGACACCCTGCGGCACCGTCGACAGCGCGAAGCGGATGCCATTGTGGGCGTGCTTGAGCGGCGCCCGCAACGCAACCTGCGTGCTGCACTCGACGTCGCTGGCGACGACGGCTTCTTCGGAATGACCCGGCACATAGTCGGTGCTGGTGACGACGATGTGATCACCTGCCTGCAGGCGCAGCGGTCGATCCAGCTTGATCTGGGTGGCGCCGATCGCGGTCGAGCCATCCAGTCGCGCCCAGCTCGAGCCGCTGCTGCTCGGCGCCGCGCCGCATTCGGGGCTGGTGTAGCTGGCGCCCTTGCGGCCGAACAACTGCAGCGTGCCGCCGTAGGACACGCCGAGCACCTTGTAGCCGAAATAGCCCTTGCCATGCGTCGGGTTGTCGGCGCCATCGAGTGGCAGCGGGGTGTAGGCGTAGAAGTAGTCGTTGCCGATGGCCGCTTCGTCGCCGTAGCGCGGGTAGCTCGCCGCCGAGGCCAGAGCCGAGATCGGTCGTGCCTGGCTCACTGGCACCGGCATGCCCATCGCATCGCGATTGGCGTTCCAGATGTCGTCGGGCACGCCGCATTGACCCTTGTCATCGCTCAGGCAAGGTACGCCACGTCCCTGCCGGTTGCGGTCATTGCCGGTCTGGTCGGCACCCCACAGGTGGATCGCGAGCTGGCCGCCATGAGTGCCGATCGGCTCGCTCGGTGAGCCGGCGATGAGACTGCCGTCCTTCTCGACAAGGATGTTGGCGGCCCAGAACTCGATGCGCGCATCCTCGAAGCTCAGCGTGCCGCCGGCGAGTACATGCACATCACGGAACTGATAGTTGCCCGCCTTGACCGCGCAGGGCGCGGTGATGACGAGATCGCCGCCGCTGCCGGCCTGCAACACGCCGCCGGCGCAGGTATCGGCGTCATCGGCGAAGGCCGGACGCGAGCCTGCAGGCAACAGCATGACCATGGTCAGGGCGAGGCTCAGCTTGAGTGTCGTTGCGGTGTCCATGGATATCCCCTCAGAAGCTCAAGGCGAAGTGCAGGTTGATGCCCTGCGCGCGCAGCCTGGAATTGTGGGCGGTGAACTGCGGTGCCAGCGGACCCGACGGCGTCGGTGCCGGGTCCTCGGTGAACGAGGTGCTCTGCGTGGGGTTGATCCGGCGGTCGACCTGGTTGCCCGGGCGCAGCACCTTGTCGGCCTGCAGCAGGCTGTAGCCCAGACCCAGCGTGGCGCGATCGCCCAGGCGCAGGCCCAGCTCGAGCGCGGCTTCGCCCACCAGCGCGAATTGGCTGCGCGTGTGTCGGCCGATGTTGCTCGGCTGCGCGAAGTAGCCGCCGACGAAGGTCTCGGTGGCGCCGAACGCAGTGAAATCGTTGGTCCGCAGGCTGCCCTGCACGTCGGTGGACTGCCGCATCGTGCCGGCGGCGGCCTTGAGGCTGGCCACGCCGAACCAGCGTCCTGCAGCGACCTGCGCGCGCAGGCCGGCCTGCACGCCGTAATAGCGGTTGCGGCTGTCGAAACGGTCGAGGGTCTGCCACACGTCGGGCTCGAACGCGGGCAGGTATGGGCTGTCGGTGGCCAAGGTCCAGCTTTCGCGGAAGTCGAGGTGGCGCAGGCCGCCCAGCAGGTCGAGTTGCCAGGCCTCGTCGGCGGCAACGGTCCAGCGCAGGTCGAACTCGGCGCCGCGCAGGTGGTCGCGCACCTCGTGGTAGGCGCTGCCGCGGTAGATCTGTGCCTGCGACAGCTCGCTGCCGGACTCCGCGCCGGTGATGGCGTCGATGTAGGGCAGGATGAGGTCGATCGAGCCGACCTGTCCCGACGATGCCACACCGCCGCCGACGCGGCGCGACTGCAGGCCGAACGCGCTGGCCTCGATGCCAAACTGCGCGTCAAGCGCGTAGCCGATGCCGAGCCGCGCACCACGATGCGAGCCGGTCGACAGCGCCTTGTTGCCAAGCAGCACCTGTGTGCCGGGTGCGCCGATGATGCCGTCGCTGATGATCGGGAACGGGATCGGGCTGTCATTGAGGCGCCACGACAGCGCCTCGAGCGACACGCTCCAGGTATCCGCAGGCGCTGCCAGCGCGACTTGCGCGGCGCATGCCGCTCCGGTCAGCGACAACAACAGGCCCGCAATCGCGTTGAATCGGCGCATCGTGACAAGCCCCGTGTGTGGAACGGATGACCCCACCGGAGCAGCGCCGGGCGCTATGCGATCGATGCGGGTGGCCCCTGTCCGCTACTGGAGGTCGCAATGCGCCCGCCCACCATCGAACGTGAGCTGGATCATAAAACCGTTGCCATGGGCGGCGCAAAGGCCGAAAGTCCACGCGGGCAACGCCGCTTCGTGTGGATGCCGTGCGCCAGCGCGCTCGGCACCGTGGCAGGTTCGCGGGTGTCGGCGGGTGCGCGCCGCGTGGTGACTTTGCCGGCAATTGCGCTTGCGTGACCTAGCGGTCCGCCGTGGCGGCAGCGCGCGTCGTGCTCGAACCTCGCGGTGCCCGCAGCTCGACGCGCCAGCCCAGTTCGGCGAGCCGCTCGGCGGCGAGTACGGTGGCGTCGCCCGCGATCAGCACGCGCCGGCGAGCCACGCGCTCAGGAGCGCGGTGGCGACGCAGTGCAGGTGGCGCTGCGGGGACGATGATGAACGCAACACGGTGACCTTCAGCGGGAGCGCGCGGCGTCCTCGACTGGCGCAGCGGCGGGCGCGGCGATCATTTCGGTGCGCAGTTGCGGATGGGCCGCGCGTGGCCGACCCAGGCGCAGGATCGGCAGTTCGATCCAGCGGTAGGACAGTGCGGCGATGAGGCTGGCCAGCAGCAGCACGACCGGCAGCATCCACGGCAGGCGGTAGCCGTCGATCCAGTCGAACACATGCGTCGCGGTGAGCCACTGCAGCAGCGGGAAATGCCACAGGTAGAGGCCGAAGCTCACGAGGCCGAGCCAGCGCAGCGCGGCATTGTCGAACAGTGCGCGCGCGATGCGGCTGCCACGCGCGCCTGCATACAGCATGAGCGCGGTGGCGATACCGGCCAGGCCGTGCCAGGTGAACAGCAGCCAATGACCTTCCCAATAGGTCGCGACCGTGTAGTGCGCCGACCACAGCAGCGCAGCGAACAGTGTCATGCCGGCCAGCAGCAGTGCATCGTTGAGGTTCGTGTTGGCGCGACGTCCGCTCGCCACCGCGCGCGTGTAGGCGTAGGCGGCGAGCATGCCGGCCGCGAACTGGTCCAGGCGTCCCGGCATCTGCTCGAGTGCGACCACGCGCAGCGGCACAGCGGCTTCGGCCACCAGCGGGAAGATCAGTTGTCGCCAGGCCTGGGTGACCGCGATCGCGAGCAGTGCGAGCCACCACCAGCGCCCGGGTCGTAGCCAATACGCGAGCAGGGGCAGGATCACGTAGAACGAGAACTCGATCGCGAGCGTGTAGCTCACCGGATTGATCGGCACCACCCCAAGCGGGCCGAAGTTGTTGAGCAGCAGCAGGTTGCCGAGCAACTGGGTGAACGTGGGCAAGGTACCGATGCCCAAGGCGGCCAGCGCGGTCAGGATCGCGAGCTGCGCGTACCATGCCGGCAGGATGCGCTGCACGCGGCGCAACCAGTAGCCGCGCAGCGAAGGGCGCGGTGCGCCTTCGAGCTGGCGGCTCGCGTAGGGCAGACTGAGCAGGAAGGCCGACAGTGTGAAGAAGATGTCGACGCCCGCCCAGCCGGCCGAGAACAGCGGCGTGAGGTCGAGCGGCCCGAGCGTGATGAGGCGGGGCGTGGCCTCGACCCACACGTGGTAGACGAGCACCCACAGCGCCGCGAAACCGCGCAGGCCGGTCAGGCTGGTGAGTTCGGCATCGCGTGACTGGAGCGACATGCGATCACCGCGCGGGCCGGCCTCAGCCGCCGGTGAAGGCGCCGTAGCCGCGCAGGCGCTGGTAGCGGCGTTCGAGCAGGGCCGCTTCGCCGATGTGGCCCAGGTCGTCGAGCTGGTTGAGCAGGATCGCCTTGAGCCGGATCGCCATGCCGCGCGGATTGCGGTGGGCGCCGCCGAGCGGCTCGCGGATCACCTTGTCGACGAGGCCGAACTCCTTGAGTCGCGGCGCGGTCATCGCCAGCATGCCGGCGGCGTCGCGCGCGCGCTCGGGGGTCTTGAACAGGATCGAGGAACAGGCTTCTGGCGTGATCACCGAGTAGGTGCTGTATTCGAGCATGTTGGTGATGTCGCCCACGCCGATCGCCAGCGCTCCGCCCGAGCCGCCCTCGCCGATCACGTTGCACACGATCGGCACGCGCAGGCGGGCCATTTCGAGCAGGTTGCGCGCGATCGCCTCGCTCTGGCCGCGTTCCTCCGCGCCCACGCCCGGGTATGCGCCCGGCGTGTCGATGAAGGTGAGGATCGGCAGCTTGAAGCGTTCGGCCAGCTGCATCAGGCGCAGCGCCTTGCGGTAGCCCTCGGGATAGGGCATGCCGAAGTTGCGGCGGATCTTGCTCTTGGTGTCGCGCCCCTTCTGGTGGCCGAGCACGACCACGCCGCGGCCACCGATGCGGGCGAGGCCGCCGACGATCGCGGCGTCGTTGGCATAGGCGCGGTCGCCGGCCAACTCGTGGAACTCGTCGCACATCACGCGCAGGTAGTCGAGCGTGTAGGGCCGCGCCGGGTGGCGCGACATCTGTGCCACCTGCCACGGCGTGAGGTTGCGGAAGATCTCGGCGGTCTTGGCGCGCAGTTTGCCCTGCAGCGTCGCCACTTCGGCATCGATGTCGAGGGCGTGGCCGCGACTGGCGCTGCGCAGCTCCTGGAGTTTGGCTTCCAGGTCGGCGATGGGTTGTTCGAAATCGAGGAAGTTCGGGTTCATTCGCCGCTGTTCGCCCAGCGCTGCGCCGGCGGGTGCCGCGCTGGCAGCGCAAAGTGGCAAGTATAGCGGCTTGCCCCGTGCGCGATGGGGTGTGGCGATGGCGCTGGCAGGCCGGCGCCGGGGCGCGGCAGCGGGGATGCGCCGCTGGCGGGCCGGTGCGGGCGGAGTTTCAGCCGAGCACGAGCTCGGCCGAACTCACGCCATCGAGCGTGCGCAGCGTATCGGCCAGGCTGTGGCTGGCGCGCACGTGCCAGTCGGCACCGAGCTCGATGTCGGCCGCCGCAGTGTGGTTGCGCCAGCACAGGCGCACCGGCGTGGTGCCGCCGCGGTGCGCATCCAGCGTGTGCTGCAGGCGCGTCACCACCGCCGCGTCGGCATCGTCGAGCGTGAGCCGCAGCAGGCGTGCGCGGCGCACGCAGGCCTCGTCGATGGTCCAGACCGAGCCGATCCGCAGCACGTAGCCGCCAACGAAGTCGTCGAAGCTCAGTCCGCCCTCGAACACGAGGATCGCATCGCGCGTGAGCAGGGGGCCGAATTCGAGCCAGGCTTCGCTGAACAGCGCCACCTCGACCTTGCCGCTGGCATCCTCAACGCCCACGAACACGCGGCCGTCGGCCAGCTTGCGCAGTCCCACCACGCTGCCCGCGAGGGTGAAGCGCGGCATCTCGCCCACGCGCAGGCGACCCTCGCGCGGCGGCTTGTAGTGCTTGTCGATCGTGCCGATCGTGCAGGTGGTGAGCTGCGCGAGCAGTTCGCGCCACGGGTCGGTCGGGTGGCCCGACAGGTAGTGGCCGAGCGTTTCGCGCTCGCCGGCCAGGCGCTGCGCGAGCGGCCACTCGTCGACCACGGCGAGCGTGGGCGTGGCCAGCGCGGGGCTGCCCGGACTGGCGCCGAAGATGTCGAACTGGCCGCTTTGCGCATCGCGCGCGCGCTGCTCGGCCGCACGCAGGGCCTCGGGCAACTGCTCGGCAAGGCTGGCGCGGTTGGGTCCGAGGCCATCGAGCGCCCCGGCGAGGATGAGCGCATCGAACACGCGCTTGTTGACCTTGGTCGGATCGATCCGCGCGCAGAAGTCGGCAAGGTCGCGAAACGCGCCGCCGTGTTCGCGCGCGGCGACGATATTGTCGATCCCGGCGTGGCCCACGCCCTTGACCGCGCCGAGGCCGTACTGGATCGTGTGCGCGTCGATCGCCGCGAACTTCCACTGCGAATGGTTGACGTGGGGCGGGTTGATGGTGAGGCCGAGCGCGCGCGCCTCGTCGATGAAACCGACCACCTTGTCGAGGCCGTCCATATCGGCCGACAGCACCGCGGCCATGAACGGCGCCGGATGGTGCGCCTTGAGCCATGCGGTCTGGTAGGCGACCAGCGCATAGGCCGCGGCGTGCGACTTGTTGAAGCCGTAGCCGGCGAACTTTTCCATGAGGTCGAAAATCGCGTCGGCCTTGGCCTCGTCCAGCCCGTTGGCGGCGGCGCCGCTGCGGAACTTGACGCGTTCCTTGGCCATTTCCTCGGCCTTCTTCTTGCCCATCGCGCGACGCAGCAGGTCGGCGCCGCCGAGCGAGTAGCCGCCGACGATCTGCGCCATCTGCATGACCTGTTCCTGGTAGACCATGATGCCGTAGGTCTCGCGCAGGATCAGTTCGACGCGCGGGTCGGGATACTCGATCACCTCGCGGCCGTGCTTGCGCGCGCAGAAGCTCGGGATCAGCTCCATCGGTCCGGGCCGGTACAGCGCCACCAGCGCGATGAGGTCCTCGAACGAGTCGGGCCTGGCGTCGACCAGCAGGCGCTGCATGCCGCGGGATTCGAACTGGAACACCGCCACGGTGTGGGCGTGGCGGAACAGCTCGAACACCGCGGGATCGTCCAGCGGCAGCGCCATGATGTCGAGCGGGCCCTCCGCGCCGCCGGCGGCGGCGCGCGCCGCGTTGATCGCCTTGACCGCCCAGTCGATGATCGTGAGCGTGCGCAGGCCGAGGAAGTCGAACTTGACCAGCCCGACCGCCTCGACATCGTCCTTGTCGAACTGAGTGACCAGGCCATCGCCGCCTTCCGAGTACAGCGGCGCAAACTCGTGCAGCGGCGCAGGTGCAATGACCACGCCACCGGCGTGCTTGCCGGCGTTGCGCGTGAGGTCCTCGAGCTTGAGCGCAAGGTCCACCAGCTCGCGGGTTTCCTCGTCGCCCGCATACAGGTCGCGGAACTCGGCCACCACGCGCGTCGGTTCGTGCCGGGATTTGTCCGAACGGCCCAGCGCATCCTCCAGCGTGAGGTCGAGCGGCATGCGCGGCAGCAGCTTGGCGATGCGGTCGACCTGGCCGTAGGGCAGGCCGAGCACGCGCCCGGTGTCGCGCAGCACGGCCTTGGCGGCCATCGTGCCGTAGGTGATGATCTGGCTGACCCGGTCGCGGCCGTACTTGCGGCTCACGTAGTCGATCACCTCGTCGCGCCGGTCCATGCAGAAGTCGACGTCGAAGTCGGGCATCGACACGCGCTCGGGGTTGAGGAAGCGCTCGAACAGCAGGCCGTAGCGCAGCGGATCCAGATCGGTGATGCCCAGCGACCAGGCCACCAGCGAGCCGGCGCCCGAGCCGCGGCCCGGGCCGACCGGGATGTCGTTGTCCTTGGCCCAGTTGATGAAGTCGGCGACGATGAGGAAGTAGCCGGCAAAGCCCATCTGCACGATCACCTCGAGCTCGCGGTCGAGGCGCTGGTCGTAGTCCTCGCGCGCGAACCCGCGCGCGAGCGGCTGCACGGCGAGCCGCGCAGCGAGGCCGTCGCGCGCCTGCGCGCCGATGTAGCTGTCGAGCGTGTGCTGCGCCGGCACCGGGAAGGCGGGCAGGTAGTACTTGCCAAAGCTCAGTTCGAGGTTGCAGCGGCGCGCGAGTTCGACGGTGTTGGCGAGCAGTTCGGGCAGGTCGGCGAAGCGCTGCGCCATCGCCGCGGGTGGCTTGAGGTATTGCTCGGGGGTGTAGTCGCGTGGCCGCCGCGGGTCGGCCAGCACGCGTCCGGCATGGATGCACACGCGCGCTTCGTGGGCCTCGAAATCCTCGCGCTCCAGGAAGCGCACGTCGTTGCCGGCCAGCAGCGGCAGCGCGAGGCGCGCGCCGAGGTCGAGCGCGCCGGCCAGGAATACCTCCTCGCCCGCGCGCTCGATACGCGTGGCCTGCAGGTACAGCCGGTTGGGGAAGCGCTCGCGCCACCACTGTGCGCGCTGCAACGCGGCCTCTGCGCGCTGCGCGAGCAGCAGGCGGCCGATGTCGCTGTCCTGTCCCGCGATCGCGATGAGGCCGCCGTTGGCCTCGTCGAGCCAGCTGGGGTCGACCAGCGCGCGCTCGCCATGGCGATTCTCGGCGTAGCTGCGCGACACCAGGTGCGACAGCGCGAGATAGCCCTGCCGGTCCTGGCACAGCAGCAGCACGCGCTGCGGGCGCGCGGCCTCCTCCTCATCGGCCAGCCACAGGTCGCAGCCCGCGATCGGCTTGACCCCGGCGGCCTCGGCGGCCTTGTAGAACTTGACCAGCGCGAACAGGTTGCTCTGGTCGGTCAGCGCCACCGCGGGCATATCCAGGCGCGCGCAAGCCTTGACGAGTTCGTCGATGCGAATCGTCGAGTCGATCAGCGAATACTCGCTGTGGACGTGCAGGTGGATGAACGAGGCGGACATGGCGGGACGGCAGCAAGGCTGCCAGCGTAGTTACCCCCGCCGCCGCGGACAAGGCTTGACGTGGCGGACGCGCCCGCGGGCCTACTGCAGCAGGTGCAGTTGATCGAGGATGTAGCCGAAATAGGGCTCGAGCACCGCCGGTGGGCAGCCTTCGAACAGGCCATCGCAACGCTCGCGCAGGCGCGTATTGGCCTGGAAATAGCGATCGGGCGGCAATTGCGCCAACTGCAGCGCCACGCTGGCGAGGAAGGCGAGGTCGAGCACCCGCGGCGCGTGCCAGGCCGGCGTGGCGAAATTGGCGTCGATGCGATAGTAGGTGTTGTACAGCGCATCCGCGCCATCGGCCTGGCGCCGGCGCAGCGACAGTTCCAGTCCGTCGAACGAAGGGTGGTGGTCGCCGAAGTGCATCAGCAGCGCGTGCCGGTCGCCCGCGAACAGGAACCGGCGCAGCTGGGCGAGCGCCAGCGCGGACTGGTGCAGGCGGTACAGGTAGGTGGCGAGGTTGCGGTTGCTGCGCTCGTCCAGCCGCGGTGCGGGCGGCTCGTTCCACGGCGGCGGCAGCGCCGAGAGCGGATAATCGTGCGGGCCATGCTGGCGCATGGTCAGGATCATCATGAACAACGGCCCCTCGTTGGCAGCACGGCGTGCCGCATACAGCGCCTGCGCGCGCTCGAACAGTTCGTCGTCGGTGCTGCCCCAGCGCAGGCCCAGCTCGGTGGAGTCGTGGAACTCGTCGAAGCCATAGTCGCGGTAGGCGCCCGCGGCGCCGACGAAATCGCCGGCCATCGGGTAGATCGCGATGGTGTGGTAGCCCAGCCGTTTGAGCTGGCGCGGCAGGCTGTCGGCCAGGCGCGGCACGAGGTTGAACGGGGCGTAGATGCCAGCCGCGCCGAATACGTTGTGGGGCAGGCCGGTCAACAGCGCGAACTCGCTGGTCCAGGTGCCGCCGCCCCAGGTATGTGTGCGCAATGCGCCCAGCGCGCGCGTGGTGGCGTCGGGTTGGAGCAGTTCGGAGCGGCAGTGCGCGCTGGTGCAGTCGGCCCACTGCTGCGGGTCGAGCGTGCTTTCCTCCAGCACCACGACGATGTCGGGCGCGGCGGCGGTCGCGAGGGCAGGTGTGGCGAGCCGCCACTGCGAGGGGTCGACAGGATTGCTGCGCGCAGGCAGTTCGATGCCCATGCGCGTGAACGAGCGGATGAAGGTCGAGATCGGATTGCGCGCACCGTTGGAGATGTATTCCCACGTGGGCGCGGCATACAGCGGCGCGAACGGGCCGTGTGGTGACAGGCTCGCGGCGAGCGGCAGGGTCGCGAGCAGGCTCATGCCCAGCCGTCGGCGCCAGCGCCGGGCCTGCCACAGGCCCGGGGACTCCAGGCGCCACAGCAGCACCGCGAGCGTGCCGCCACCGAGCATCGCGATGAGGCTCTTGCGCAGCATGCCCGGATAGTGGCCGATCACCTCCAGCGTGAAGGTGCCGCCGAAATAGCGCAGGTCCGGCGCCAGCAGGGGCTCGTGCAGGTAGGACACCTTGAGCGCGCTCGCGAGCCAGATCACGCCCAGCAGCAGCGAGCCCGCGTACAGCCCGAACGCGGCACGGCCGCTGGCAACGCCCAGCAGCGCTGCGGCACAGGCCATGCAGGCCAGGCAGTACGCCTGCTCGGCCAGGTCGGTCTCCAGGCCCAGCACCCGCAGCGCCACCCAGCCGCACACCGCGGCTGCGATCAGGCCGGCAAGCAGGCGCCGCGATGCGGCAGCAGTGGGGCGATCCTTGCGCAAGTGCGTTCCATTGCGGGAGCGGTGGCGAGCGTGCACGGCGTCATGGCGCAGCCATGCGCGTCGCGCATCATAGCGGCTGCGATGGCCGGTTCAACGAAGGCTTTCGTGATTGCGGTCACGGCTTGGCAGGTGCGCCGGCGCGCGGCAGCCGGCTCACAGCAGGCCCGGCGCCAGCAGGCGCCGCACGGGCGCAAAGCCACGGCGATGGATCGGGCACGGGCCGAGGCGTTCCAGCGCGGCCAGGTGTTCGGGCGTGGGATAGCCCTTGTGCCGCGCGAACCCGTAGCCGGGATGCAGCGCATCCAGTTGCTCCATGAGCGCATCGCGCGTGGTCTTGGCCAGGATCGAGGCCGCGCCGATCGCGGGTTCGCTGGCGTCGCCGCCGACCAGCGCGCGCGCGGCGCACGGCAACGCGCGCGGCAGGCGGTTGCCGTCGATCAGGGCCAGCGTGGGTGCGGGCGCGAGTGCGGCCAGCGCGCGCGTCATGCCGGCGAGCGTGGCGCCGAGGATGTTGAGCTGCTCGATCTCGCCGGTATCCACCACCACCACCGACCAGGCCAGTGCCCGGCTGCGGATCAGCGGCGCGAGGGCCGCGCGCGTGGTCGCATCCAGCGCCTTGGAATCGGCCACGCCGGCGATCGGCCGCGCCGGATCGAGGATCACCGCGGCCACCACCACCGGTCCGGCCAGCGGTCCGCGGCCGGCCTCGTCGACGCCCGCCACGCGCGCGGCCGCGGGGTCCGGCGCGCGCGGGCGCGGCTCAGTGGTCTTCACGCAGGTCTCCCAGCGTGCTGAACACCCAGGCGTGGTAGGACGCCACAACCTTCTTGTCCTTGCAGTCGAGGTAACGGCCCTTGCAGCGTTCACGCAGCAAGGTGTTGGCCTGATAGAACGCATCCTTGGGCACGCCCGCGACATCGAGCACGAGCGAGCCGAGGAAGGCGATGTCGAGCACCGGGTAGTCGTAGCGCGCGCGCACCGGGTAGTTGGACTTGATCATGTAGTAGGTGACCCAGTGCGCAATCGGCCCGGCCGCCTTGGGCACCTGCTTGGGGATCTCGTTGATCGCGCCGTCGAAGGAAGGCTGGTGGTCGCCGAAATGCGCGAGCACGGCCGGGCGCTTGGCGTCGAGCAGGAGCTTTTGCAACCGCGTGAGCATCGCATCGGATTCGTGCAGGCGCTGCAGGTAGTTGCCGAGATTGAGGTTGAGCCACTCATCCAGTGCCTTGGGCTTGAAGCTGCCCGCGAACAGCGGCCGGTTGAACGGCGGTGGCAGCTGCGCGAGCGGCGTCATGTGCGGACCATGCTGGTGCAGCGTGAGCATGAAGATGAACAGCGGGGTGTCGGGGTGTGCGGCCCTTTCCTCGGCAAGGATGCGCTCGAACACCTGGAGCAGGTCGGCGTCGCGGCTGTCCCAGCCCAGCCCGTACTCGGTGCCGTCGTAGAACGCGTCGAACCCGTAGTAGTCGTAGGCGTTGCGCGCGTTGAGGAAGTCGCCGCTCATCGGGTACAGCGCGATCGCGCGGTAGCCCGCGTGCTGGAACGCCTTGGGCAAGGTGTAGGCCACGCGCGGCGCGAGGTTGTAGGGCGCGTACAGACCGGCGTTGCCGAACAGGGTGTGGGCGAGGCCGGTCAGCGCCGAGAACTCGCTGGTCCAGGTGCCACCGCCGAAGGTGTGCACGGTCATGAGGCCATGGGCACGCGTGCGCTTGTCGGCGTCGAACATCGCCGCGCGGCACGCCGCGATCGTGCACAACTTGAGGATGCGCGGGTCGAAGGTGCTCTCCTCGAGCACGAGCACCACGTCGGGTGGCTGCGCGGGCGCCTGCATCGGCCGGTCGAGCTTCCAGGACAGGCTGCGGTCGACGCCGGGCGGGATCGCCGGCTCGTTGATGACGGTGTCGTTGAACGAGGTCAGGAAGTCGGTGATGAAGCTCTTGTCGTTGATCGTGATCCACATTGGCTTGTTGAACACGCTGCCGAACGGGCCATCCGCCGACAGCAGCAGCGCCAGTGCCCAGCCCGCCAGCGCACTGCCGCCGACGCGCACGGCAACGCGCACCGCGCGCGGGCGCTGCGCCAGCAAGGTGGCGCGCTCGCCCATGAAGCTGGCCACCAGCACGAGCGGCACGACCACGAGCGTGCCCAGCCCCACCGCGAGCAACAGCGGGTAATGCGTGAACATCTCCAGCGTGCCGCTGGTGACGAAATACTCGAGATCGGGCGCGAGCAGGGGCGTGGTGAGGTACTTGAACTTGAGCACGCCGGCCAACTCGATCGCGCCGAACAGCGCGCTCACCGCCACCAGCGCGAACGCGACGCGGGCCGAGGCGAACAGCAGCAGCAGCAGCGTGGCGAGGATCACCGCCGCGGCGAACAGCTTCTCGGTGGTGGTGTTCTCGGTGAGCGGGCCGAAGGCGATGAGTGCGCCGAACGCGAGTGCGGCGCCGATGCGCAACAGCCGGGTGTGGCGTGGGAGCGGCGGGCTCATGGGTGGTGGCGCGGCATGCGCGGCATCCTGCGCAGGCGCGTGCGCGGCGTCAACCCGGGTCGCGCGCCCTGCGCTGCGCTCAAGGCGGCGTGCCCACCAGCTCGGCGATCGCGGCGGCCGCACTCGCGTTCGCATCGGCGCGCAGCGCCAGGTGCAGGCGGCGGTATTCGGCCTGCAACGCGGCGTCGCTGGCGCCGCGGTCGAGCAGGGGCGCGAGCGCATGCGCGAGTGCCGCGGGCGTGCAGGCGTCCTGCATGAGCTCGGGCGCGAGGTCGCGGCCGGCGAGGATGTTGGGCAAGGCGTAGCGCTCGACCTTGAGCAGCCCGAGCAGGCGCACGATGCGGTAGGTGAGCGGCGCGATGCGATAGGCCACCACCATGGGCCGCTTGGCCAGCATCGCCTCGAGCGTGGCGGTGCCCGATGCGAGCAGCACCGCGTCGGCCGCGGTCATGGCGGCGCGCGCCTGGCCATCGCTGAGCATGAGCGTGGCGCCCGCGTCGGGCCAGGCCTGCGCCAGCACCTGCTCGAATGCGGCGCGACAGGCCGCGTTGGCCATCGGCGCCACTACGCGCAGGTCGGGCCGGCTGGCACATAGTTGCTGCGCGGCGCGCAGGAAATCCGGTGCAAGCCGCGCGATCTCGCCGAGGCGGCTGCCCGGCAGCAGCGCGAGCACACGCACCTGCATGGGCAGGCCCAGGCGCGTGCGTGCGGCGGCGCGGTCGGGCTCCAGCGGCATCGCGTCGGCGAAGGGATGACCCACGAAGCGGGCGTCGACGCCGTGCCGCGCATAGATCGGTGGTTCCATCGGGAACAGGCACAGCACCCGATCGGCACTGCGGCCGATGCGCGCCGCGCGCCGCTCGCGCCAGGCCCACACCGACGGGCTCACGTAGTGCACGGTGCGGATGCCGCCTCGCTTGAGGCGCCGTTCCACGCCCAGATTGAAGTCGGGTGCGTCGATGCCGATGTAGGCGGCCGGCCGCAGCGCCAGCGTGCGCCGGACCACGTCGCGGCGGATCGCGAGCAGTGCGGGCAAATGGCGCAGCACCTCGACCAGGCCCATCACCGACAGCCGCTCGAGGCGATGCCAGCTGGCGAGGCCGGCCTCGATCATGCGCTCGCCGCCGATGCCGGCGAAGCCTGCCGCCGGAAAGCGCGCGCGCAGCGCCTGGATCAGGCCGGCGCCGAGCAGGTCGCCCGACGGCTCGCCGGCGACCAGCACGAACTCAGGGGCCGGGGTGGCCGGGGCGGCATCTGGCATTCGGCGATGATAGCCGCAAGGCGGCCATGCCTGCCGCAGCGGCGCGGCGCGATCTCATCAATATTGATGATGTGCCTTCCATGGAGCGGCGCGAGAATCGCTCGCGCGCGAGGCTTCGCCGGCGCCACCGCAGCGGCGCGTCGCCACGTTCGACCACGAACCGGAGCCATCGCCATGACCCTTGCGCAGCGACCCAGGGCGTGCGCCGCACCGTTGGTGCGTGCATCGTCGGCCACCTTGGCCGTGCTGTTCATGCTGGTCGCCGCGCCTGCGGCTGCGGTATACGACCCGGTGTTCCGCGACGGCTTCGATCCGGTGCCCACCTACTACGTGTCGGTGGCCAACGGCAGCGACGCCAATCCCGGTACCTTGGCCTTGCCGTGGAAGACGATCAACAAGGCCGTGTCGGCCGCCACCGCGGTGCCGCCGGGATCGGTCATCTACGTCAAGGCGGGCACCTATCCCGAGCAGGTCGTGGTCCAGCGCGACGACATTTCGCTGGTGGGCTACCGTTCGACGCCGGGTGACCAGCCGCCGATCCTCGCCAACCTTGCACCCACCGGTCCGGGCGCGGCGGTTCCCGAACTGCCCGCATTCGATCCTGCCGACATGCCGCTGCTCGACGGCGGTGCCCGGGCGCGCGAGGTGGCGATCGACATGCGCGGCAGGCGGCGCATCACCCTGCGCAATCTCAACATTCGCAACTACAACGGCTACGGCATCGTGGCCGGCATGTCGAACGCCCTCGGTGAATACGGCAACAATGGTTTCATCGAGAGCCACCTGTTCGACAACGTGAACCTGCGCTCGATCGGTGACCCCGAGGATGATTACAGGGGCGTGGCTATCGCCCTGGGCATGGTCAGCACGCGCTTCTCCAATGGCGATATCGTGCGCAATTCATTGATCATCGACGCCTTCGCCGAGGCGCTCAAGGTCAACGGCGATGACACCGAAGTCGACAACGTGCGCGTGTACGGCGTGAGCACCGACTATCCGATGGGAACCGACTACTACGTGTTCGTGAGCGGGGTGGGCAATCGCGTGCACCACTCCTATGCCTGGCGCCATCCGGACTCGTATCACAGTGGACATGGCTTCGTGGTCAAGGACAATGGCGACCAACGCGTCGGTGGTCCGCGCATCGAATCGACGGGCAACGTGTTCGATCACAACGTCGTGGTCAACATGAACAACGAAGGCTATGGGGTGCGCCATCGCGGCGTGCACCACAACCTGTTCATCGACAACGTCGCCTACGGCACCCATGACGGACAGAGCGAATGTGGTGATGGCAGTGGCATCACGATCCGCGACGGCGCACACGACAACGCGTTCGTCAACACGCACATCATCAATGCGTGCTGGGCCATCAAGATCCTCGACACCACCGAGGATGGTGGGTCATTGGAAACGCCGGCCAACGACAACCTGATCACCGGCGCGTTGGTGGAGAATGCCTATATCGGCGTCTCGTTCTACTGGTGGAACGCCGCCGTGCCGCTGCCGCTCACCGATGCCGGCCGCAACACGATCGCCGATTCCTCGTTCCTGAACACGCGCAACATGTTCGAGGCACTGCGCCCGGCGGCGCAGATGCACTACGCAAACACGCGCTTCCAGGGCGTGGGCGACCTGGATCTGGGCGAGTTTCGCATCGGCGTGCCGGCCTACATTGCAACGATCACGAGGGCGCAGTTCGATGACGGGTGCACGTTCGAGGACATTCCCGACCTTCCGCCGGGCTGGTAACCAAGGCGCGCGGGCGCGGCCGGGACCCGCACGCACCACGAGCGCATCGATGGGCAGAGGCCCGCGCGCCGCCGTCGCGTCCGGGCCGGCGGGCGCCGCGGCCCGCGTTCAGCGCAGCAGCGGGCGTTGGCTGGCGTCGATGAAGGCGAGCATCTGGGCGACATCGGTGCTGTCATGTGCCTGGGCGGCCAGCTGCTCGCGCGCCTGGGCGAGCGTGGTCTCGCCCAGGTACAGGGCGCGGTAGGCGCGCTTGATCGCACTGATGCGCGCGGCATCGAAGCCGCGACGCTTGAGTCCTTCGCTGTTGATGCCGCGCGGTCGGCCCTGGGTGTCGGCGTCGGTCGCCACCATGAGGAACGGCGGCACATCGCCGCTGATGAGCACGCCCATGCCGATGAAGGCGTGGGCGCCGATGCGGCAGAACTGGTGCACGCCAGCGAAGCCGCTGATGATCACGTGGTCGCCGACCTCGACATGGCCGGCGAGCGTGGCGTTGTTGGAGAACACGCAGTGGTCGCCGACCTGGCAGTCGTGCGCGACGTGGCTGTAGGCGAGCAGCCAGTTGTCGCTGCCGATGCGGGTGACGCCGCCACCGCCGCCGGTGCCGCGATTGCAGGTCACGAACTCGCGGATGGTGTTGCGGTCGCCGATCACCAGTTCGGTGCGCTCGCCGGCGAACTTCTTGTCCTGGGCCTGGGCCCCGAGCGCGGCGAACGCGAACACCTGGTTGTCGCGCCCGAGTCGGGTCGGGCCCTCGATCACCACGTGCGCGCCGATGCGGGTGCCGGCGCCGATGCTCACCTCGGCGCCGATCACGCTGTAGGCGCCGATCTCGACGCCTTCGCCCAGTTGCGCGGCCGGATCGACCTGGGCGGTCGGATGGATCTTCACGCAGGCACCTCGGCGCAGAGGATTTCCGCCTCGGCCACCAGCGTGTCGCCGACCAGCGCGCGGCCCTGGAACTGGCTCATGTTGCGCACCGAGCGCTTGTGCTCGACTTCCAGGCGCAACTGGTCGCCTGGCACCACCGGCTGGTTGAAGCGGGCCTTGTCGACCTTGACGAGGTAGAACACCACCGGGCCCTTCGACTCGTGCCCCGACAGCGTGATGAGCAGGCCCGAGGCCTGCGCCATCGCTTCGATGATGAGCACACCCGGCATCACCGGATGGCCGGGGAAATGGCCCTGGAAGAACGGCTCGTTGAAGGTCACGTTCTTGAGCGCGCTGATGCGCTGGTTCGGCTCCAGCGCGGTCACGCGGTCGACCAGCAGGAACGGGTAGCGGTGCGGCAGCAGGGCGGCGATCTGCTCGACGTTGATCGGCAGTTCGAAGCGGGCAATCGGGTTGTTCATTCGGTACTGTCCTTTGCGCCGGCGCCCAAGCGCCGCGCGATCTCATCCAGGTGCTTGAAGCGCGCCGCATTGCGACGCCATTGCCGGTTGGGCTGGATCGGTGTGCCCGACGAATACTCGCCGGGCTCGCGAATCGAGTGGGTGACCAGGCTCATGGCCGTCACGGTGACGCGATCGGCGATGCTCAAGTGGCCGAGTATGCCAGCGCCGCCGCCGATGAGGCAGTGGCGGCCGATGCTTGCGCTGCCGGCCACGGCCGCGCAGCCGGCCAGGGCGCTGTGCGCGCCGATGCGCACGTTGTGCGCGATCTGGATCTGGTTGTCGAGCCGCACGTCGGCCTCGAGCACGGTGTCGCCGAGCGCGCCGCGGTCGATGGTGGTGTTGGCGCCGATCTCGCAGTCGTCGCCGACGACCACGCCGCCGAGCTGGGGCACCTTGAGCCAGTGGTCGCGCTCGAAGGCGAGGCCGAAGCCGTCGGCGCCGAGCACCGCGCCCGGGTGGATGAGCACGCGCCGGCCCAGGCGCACGTCCTGCACCAGGGTGACGCGCGCGACCAGGCGCGCATGCGCGCCGACCACGCAGCGCGGTCCGATGCTGCAGTGCGGGCCGAGGACCGCACCGGCCTCGACCACCGCGCCGGCCTCGATCACGCACAAGGGCCCGATGCTCGCGCCGGCGTCGATGCGTGCCTCGGCCGCGACGATCGCGCTGGGATGGATGCCGGGCTGGGCCGCGGGCCGGCGCTCGAACAGCGCCGCGACCTTGGCGAAGGCCACATAGGGATCGGCGGCGATGAGGCAGGGCCGTGGACAGACCTCCGCATCGGCGGCGCGCAGGATCACCGCGGCGGCCTGGGTGGTGGCGAGTTGGGCGCGGTAGCGCGGATTGGCGAGGAATCCGACCTGGTTGGCACTGGCATCGGCAAGCGTGGCCACGCCGGTGACGGCCTGGTCGGCACGGCCGCCACGCAATTGCAGTTCGAAGCGCGCGGCGAGGTCGGCCAGCGACAGGCCTGCGGTCACGGCTCGCCCCCCTTTGCGGGCTTGCGGCGCAGGCGGTCGAGGATCCGGTCGGTCACGTCCACGCGCGGGCTCGCATACACGACCGGGCTGGCGACGATCAGGTCATAGCCCTGCTCGCGCGCGAAGGCGACCACCGCGTCGTTGATCTCGCGCCAGCTGTGGTCCAGTTCCTGGTCGCTGCGGGTCTTGAGCTCATTGCGCAGCGTGTCGCGCTGGCGCCTGATCGAGCGATCCAGCGCGTCGATCTGGCGCTGCTGCTCGGTGGTGGGGGTGGCCCCGGCCTTCTCGCGCAGCTGTGCCAGTTGCTGCTCGTCGGCCTTGAGCGCGGCATCGCGCCCCGCGAATTCGCTCTCGAGCTTGCTGCGGCCGGCCACGATCTGCGGTGCGTTGTCGAGCAGGCGCTTCATGTCGACATAGCCGATGCGCGCACCCGCCGGCGCCTGCGCCCATGCGCTGCACAGGCCGGTCAGCAGCAGCCACAGGCAGGCTGCGCGGATCCGGCGGGCGGTAAGGGCGGACTGCACCACCGGTCTGTCCTCGAGGCCAACGCTGCCGGCAATGGTACGACGATCAGAACGTATTGCCGAACATGAACTGGATCGTCTCGGTGTCGTCGCCGGGCTTCTTGCGGATCGGCCGCGCGAGGTTGATCACGATCGGGCCCACTGGCGCGCGCCATTGGAACGAGATGCCCACCGAGGCGCGCAACTGGTCGGCGTTCCAGCGGCGGTACTCGCTGCAGTAGGTGGCCGTGCACAGGTTGTTCTTGAACACGTTACCGACATCGATGAAGGCCGACAGACGCGTGCTGTCGTTGTTCTCCTTCACGAACGGCGTCGGGAAGATGATCTCCGCCGAAGCCGTGGTCTTGAACGAACCACCCAGCGACCAGCGGCAGTTCTTGTCGCTGGGCGGGCACAGCTCGGGCGACCAGGCGTAGAACGGGCCGAGCGTGTTGTCGCGGAAGCCGCGCACGTCGGACACGCCGCCGGCGTAGAAGTTCTCGAAGAACGGCAATCCGCCGAGGTTGGCCATGTAGCGCTCGTGACCGACCGTGGCCGGATCGGCGAGCACGCTCTCGGGGTCCTTGTAGGTGTCGCCGTAACCGATCGCGAGGCGACCGTAGAACGTCAGCGAGTCGGTCATGCGCAGGTACTGCGCAAACTGGTAGGTGGCCTTGTAGTACTGCACGGTCGAACCGGGCAGGGTCACGTTGAACGATACCGACTGCAGCGAGCCGCGCGTGGGGTTCCAGAAGCGGTTGCGGGTGTCGTGCGCCCACGACAGCTGCACGTTCCAGGTGTGGAAGGTGCGGTGGCCGAGGTTGTCGAGGTAGTCGATGATCGGCTGCGGCGTGCCGAGCAGGGCCGAGCCCGTGATGTAGGTCTTGTTGACGCCGATCTGGGTGTTGATGGTGTCCGATTCGGTGATCGGGAAGCCCAGGTAGATGTCGAACGAGTCGGTGCTGCTCAGGTAGGCCGCAAGGTTGCTCTGGCCCGCATCGAACTTGCTGTGCTGGATGTCGTAGCCGACGCCGATGCCGTCATCGGTGAGATAGGGCTCGTAGTAGGACAGCGAGTAGCGCTGCAGGTAGCCACTGCGCTGGGCGTTGACCGAGATCCGGTCGCCGGTGCCGAAGAAGTTGTTCTGGGTGACGCCGGCACTGATGATGAGGCCTTGCAGCTGCGAGTAACCCAGGCCGAAGGTGAACTGGCCCGAGTTCTGCTCTTCCACGTTCACGGTGACGTCGACCTGATCGTCGCTGCCGGGCACCTTGGGCGTGTCGATCTCGACCTTGCTGAAGAAGCCGAGCCGCTGCAGGCGGATGCGCGAGCGATCGATCGCGGCCTGCGAATACCACGAGCCTTCGAGTTGGCGCATCTCGCGTCGCAGCACCTCGTCCTCGGTGCGCAGGTTGCCCTTGAACACGATGCGGCGCACGTACACGCGCTTGCCCGGGTTGATGAAGAAGTTGAGCCCGACCTCGCGCGTTTCCTTGTCGATCGCGGGTAGCGGGTTCACCTCGGCGAACGCGTAGCCGATGTTGGACAGCGCCGCGGTGATCGCATCGACCGATTGCTCGATCTTCTTGCGCGAGAACACCTCGCCGGTCTTGATCTGGATGAGCTTTTGCAGGTCTTCCTCGCGCAGCACCAGTGTGCCGGTGAGCTTGATGTCGTTGATCTTGTAGACCTCGCCTTCCTTGATGCTCGCGACCACGTACATCTTGCGCTTGTCGGGGCTGATGCTGACCTGGGTCGAGGCCACGTCGAAGTCGGCATAGCCGCGGTCCATGTAGTACGACTGGAGCTTTTCCAGGTCGCCCGACAGCTTCTCGCGCGAATACTGGTCGTCCTTGCTGTACCACGAGGTCCAGTTGCTGGTGGAGGACTCGAACTCGCCCTGGATCTGCCTGTCGTCGAAGGCGGTGTTGCCGACGATGTTGAGGTGCTTGATCTTGGCGGCCTTGCCTTCGGCGATGTTGATCGCGACCTCGACGCGGTTGCGGTCCAGCGGCACGGTGCTGGTCTTGACCGACACGTTGTACTTGCCGCGGTTGTAGTACTGGTGGGTGAGTTCGTTGCGCACCTCGCTGAGCTTGAGCGGGTCGAACGACTCGCCCTCGGCCAGGCCGATGCCCTTGAGGCCCTTGAGCAGGTCCTCTTCCTTGATGTCCTTGTTGCCGCGGATCGCGATCTTGCTGATCTGCGGCCGTTCCTTGACCGTGATCACGAGGATGTCGCCTTGCCGCGACAGCGAGATGTCGTTGAAGAAGCCGGTCTTGTACAGCGCGCGGGTGGCCTGTTCGGCGCGCTCGGAGGTGAGCAGGTCGCCCTTCTCCACCGGCAGGTAGGTGAACACGGTGCCGGCCGCGATGCGCGACAGGCCGTCGATGCGGATGTCGGAAATGGTGAAGGAATCGAACGCGCTGGCGCTCTTTGCGGCGAAAAAGGCCAGGAGAAACAGGGCGGCAACACGCTTCATCGTCACATTCCGTCAGGGCATTGAAAGGCTCGCGGCGGCTACGGCCGTGGCCACGGTGCATCGTTGTTGTTGTGCGGGACTGCCTGGCGTGGCGGCAGGTCAGGATACGTGCCGCAGGATGTCGTTGTAGAGCGCCAGGCCCATGAGGGCCACCAGCAGCACCAGTCCGACATACTGCCCGGCAATCTGCACGCGTTCGCTGACCGGACTGCCTTTTGCCAATTCGATAAGGTAATACAGCAGCGCGCCGCCGTCCAAGATCGGGATCGGCAGCAGGTTGAGGATGGCCAGGCTCAGCGAGATCATCGCGAGGAAGTTGAGGAACCAGGCCGGGCCGAGCTGGGCCGAGGCGTTGGCGACCTCGGCAATCGTGATGATGCCCGACAGGTTCTTGAGCGAGGCCTGTCCGGTGAGCATGTGGCCGAGCATGGCCAGCGTCTGCCGCGTCTGCTCCCAGGTGGTGGCCAGCGCCCGCGGGACCGCCGCCAGCGGGTTGTAGCGCAGGGTGGCGTCGTAGCGCGGCTCGATCGGCTGCGGGCCGATGCCGAGCAGGTACGGCGGTGCGCCGGCGACGCCGGCCTGCGGGTTGGGCTTGGGCGTGGCCGCAAGCGTGAGCCGGCTTTCGCCGCGCTGCACCACCAGCGCCAGCGGCTGGCCTTGTGGCGCGTGCGTGGCGATGCTGCGCGACACCTCGCGCCAATCGCCGATGGCCTGCCCGCCGATGCTCACGATGCGGTCACCCGCCTGCAGGCCGGCCTGCGCGGCCGCGCTGTCGGGCGTCACCTCGCCGACCACGGGCGGGATCGCCATCTGCTGCGGCACCAGCCCGATGCGCTCGTAGATCGCCTGCTGGTCGAGGTCGGGCGGCAGCTGCGACAGCGCGAGCGTGACGCTGCGCTCGGGCCGGCCGCTGCGACCGAGCGTGAGCCCGACGTCCTGGCGCGCCATGCCCGCGGCCACCAGCCGGTCGCCGGCCTGGGTCCAGTTGTCGATGTGGACGCCATCGACCGCGAGGATGCGCTCGCCGGCCTCCAGCCCGGCGCTGGCCGCGACGCCGCCGACGTGGCCGATCACCGGCTGGTAATCGGGCTTGCCGATCACGAACATGAGCCACAGCGCCGCGATCGTGAACACGAGGTTGAACGCCGGCCCTGCCGCGGTGATGGCCATGCGCGCGCCCAGCGACTTGCGGTTGAACGCGCTGCCGACGTCCTGCGGCGCCACCTGCGCGTCGGGGTCGCGCTCGTCGAGCATCTTGACGTAGCCGCCCAGCGGGATCGCTGCGATCGCGAACTCGGTGCCATGGCGGTCGCGGCGCGACCACAGCGCGGGCCCGAAGCCGACCGAGAACTTGAGCACCTTGACCCCGCAGCGACGCGCGATCACGAAGTGTCCGTATTCGTGGAACGTGATGAGCAGTCCGAGTGTGACGATGAGCCACCAGACCGAACCGAAGAATTCACTCATGCGCGCACAGGCTCAGGCCGACAGGGCCGCAATGATACGGGTCGCGTGCCGACGCGCAGTTAAATCGGCGTCAAGCACGCCGGCGAGGTCGGACGTGGGTTGGGGCGGCAGTTCATCCAGGCAGCGCTCGATCACGTCCGTGATGGCCAGGAACGGCAGGCGGCCGTCGAGAAACGCCGCCACCGCCTCCTCGTTGGCGGCGTTGAGCACGATCGCCGCGCTGCCACCCGCGCGCAGCGCCGCGTAGGCGAGCGCGAGGCCGCGGAACGTGGCAAGGTCGGGCGGCTCGAAATCCAGCCGCCGCGCCAGCGCGAGGTCGAGCGTGCCCACCCCCGCGTCGATGCGCTGCGGCCAGCCCAGCGCGTAGGCGATCGCGGTGCGCATGTCGGGCAGGCCGAGCTGGGCCAGCAGCGAGCCGTCGATGTACTCCACCAGCGAGTGCACGAGGCTCTGCGGATGCACCACCACCTCGATGCGCTCTGCCGGCGCGTCGAACAGGTGGTGCGCCTCGATCACTTCCAGGCCCTTGTTGAGCAGGGTGGCCGAATCGACCGAGATCTTGCGGCCCATGCGCCAGTTCGGATGCGCGCAGGCCTGATCCGGCGTGATCGCCGCGAGCTCGGCGCGGCTGCGGCCACGGAATGGCCCGCCCGAGGCGGTGAGCACGATGCGCCGCACACCGGCGCCGGCCAGTGAGCCGCGCTCGCGTGGCAGGCACTGGAACACCGCGTTGTGTTCCGAATCCAGCGGCAGCAGTTCGCCGCCGCCCGCGTGCAGCGCGGCCTTGAGCAGGCTGCCGGCCATCACCACCGCTTCCTTGTTGGCCAGCAGCAGGCGCTTGCCCGCGCGCGCGGCGGCCAGCGTCGAGGGCAGGCCGGCGGCGCCGACGATCGCGGCCACCACGGTGTCGCAGTGGGCGCCGCTGGCGGCTTCGACGAGTGCGTCGGCGCCGGCCTCGACCCGGCAGGCCGTGCCGCTGGCGCGCAGGTGTTGGCGCAGTTCATCGACGCAGGCCGGGTCGGCGATCACCGCCAGTTCGGGCCGGAAGCGCGCGCACAGCGCGGCCAGCCCCTGTGCATTGCGATGCGCGGCCAGCGCGCCGACGCGATAGCGCCCGGGGTGGCGCGCAACCACGTCGAGCGTGCTCGCACCGATCGAGCCGGTGGCGCCCAGTACCGCGAGTGACCTCATGACTGGCGCAGCAGGTCGAGCAGGGCCTTGCCGGCCACGAACACGGGCAGGGCGGCGAGCAGGCTGTCGGCGCGGTCGAGCAGGCCGCCATGGCCCGGGAACAGGCTGCCCGAGTCCTTCACGTTGGCATGGCGCTTGAGCAGGCTTTCGACCAGGTCGCCGACGATCGAGGCCACCACGCTCAGCAGCGCGACGCCGAGCAGTCCCGCCAGCCAGCCGTCGCGCCAGTCGAGCAGCCAGCCACCCACGAGCGCGACCACGCCCGCCAGCGCAAACGCGCCCCACACCCCGGCCCAGGTCTTGTTGGGGCTGATGCGCGGCGCAAACCGGCTGCGACCGAAGCGCGTGCCCGCGAAATAGGCGCCGGTGTCAGCGGCCCACACCAGCATCACCGCGAGCAGGGTCCAGTAGGGGCCATGCGGCGCCTGCGCGTGCAAGTGCATGAGCGCGAGCCAGGCCGGCACCACCGCGGCGGCACAGGCCGCGAGCTTGATCGCGGTGTTGTCGCGCGTGGGCGCGGCGGCCCAGGCGAAGTGGCGCAGCCACAGCAGCGCGAGCAGCCACCACAGCAGGCCCGCCGCGATCGGCCACGCGGCCGCCACGCTGCCGTGCAGCGGCCAGGCCAGCGCCAGCAGCAGCGCGCCCACCCCGACCACGCCCAGGCGTCCCGCGCGGCTGGCCACACCCGCGAGCTGTGCCCATTCCCAGCCGACGCCCAGGAACAGCGCGGCCACGATCAGGGCAAACAGCCAGGTCGGGGTGAGCAGCACCGTGGCCACCGCGAGCGGGGCGAGGATGAGTGCGGTGATCGTGCGTTGCTTGAGCACGTCCATCAGCCGGTGGCGCGCAGCTGCGCGGAGGTCTGGCCGTAGCGACGTTCGCGCCGGGCGAAGGCATCGATGGCGGCATCGAGCGCAGCGGCGTCGAAATCCGGCCACAGCACGTCGCTGAAATACAGTTCGGCGTAGGCGAGCTGCCACAGCAGAAAGTTGCTCACGCGCACCTCGCCGCCGGTGCGGATGAACAGGTCGACCGGCGCCTGGTCGGCCAGGCACAGGTGCGGCGCCAGCGCGAGCTCGTCGATGGCATCGAGCGCGATCTCGCCGCGCAGCGCCGCGCCGGCCACGCCGCGCGCGGCCTGGGCGATGTCCCAGCGGCCACCGTAGTTGACCGCGACGTTGAGGCGCAGCGCGTCGTTGCCGGCCGTGCGTGCCATCGCCGCGCGCATGCGCGTGGACAGCTCGGCATCGAACCGCTCCAGGTCGCCGATGAAGGACAGGCGCACGCCATTGCGGTCGAGTTCGTCCACTTCGCTGTCGAGCGCCTTCACGAACAACTGCATCAGCGCGTGGACCTCGTCGCCCGGGCGCTGCCAGTTCTCGCTCGAGAACGCAAACAGCGTAAGCGCGCCAACGCCGCGCGCGCGGCAGTGCTCGACCGTGGCGCGCACGGCCTTCTGGCCTTCGCGATGACCGAGCTTGCGCGGCAGATGGCGGCGCTGGGCCCAGCGGCCGTTGCCGTCCATGACGATCGCGATGTGGCGGGGAATGGACATGCGGCCGGCGGTCATTGGCGATGGGGATGCATCATGGCGGCAAGGCGGCCGGACAGGAAGCGGGTCGGTGCGGCCGCCGGTCCGGCGGCCGCGTGCGTGCCGGTGCGATCGCAGGCGGCGCGACGGCCGCGTCGGGATGCGTGCATCCGCCGTCCCGGGCCGCGCCTCACATCGCCATCAGCTCGTCTTCCTTGGCCTTGACCACGCCATCGACATCCTTGATGAACTTGTCGGTGGCCTTCTGGATGTCCTCGCCCGCACGGCGCTCGTCGTCTTCCGAGATCTGCTTGTCCTTGAGCAGTTCCTTGATCTGGTGCAGCGCGTCGCGGCGCACGTTGCGCACGGCCACCTTGGCGTTCTCGCCCTCGTGCGCCACATGCTTGGACAGTTCCTTGCGGCGTTCCTCGGTCAGCGCGGGCAGGTTGATGCGGATGACCTGGCCGACCGTGGTCGGGGTCAGGCCGAGATCGGAGGCCAGGATCGCCTTTTCGACCGCACCCACCATGTTCTTCTCGAACGGGGTGATCGTGATCGAGCGCGCGTCGGCAATCGCCACGCTCGCCACCTGGGTGATCGGCGTATCGGTGCCGTAGTAGGGCACCTTGAGCGGCTCGATCAGCGCGGTGCTGGCGCGCCCGGTGCGCAGGCGCTGGAGTTCGTGGCGGAGCGATTCGACGCTCTTCTGCATGCGCGTCTGCGCATCCTTCTTGATCGTGTCGAGCATGGCGCAAGGGTCGCAAAGGGGGCGGAAACGGCCCCGAGTATAGCAGCGCGTGCGCTCGCGCCAGCGGGCGCACGGGGCCACACAGCGGCGGCTGCGGCATCGTTTCGCGCCCGCGGCCGCGCCACGCGTGGCGGCTGCGGACCGCGCGCCCGCGAGTGCCGCAGGCGGGTCCTCAGCGGTGCGTGTCGACCAGCGTGCCGATCGGCTCGCCGCGCATGATGCGCATGAGGTCGCCCTCGTGCGACATGTCGTAGATGCGCAGCGGCACCTTGTTGTCGCGGCACAGCGCGATCGCGCTGGTGTCCATCACCTGCAGGTTGCGCTCGATGACCTCGTGGTAGCCCAGGTGCTCGTAGCGCGTGGCCGACGGATCCTTGGCCGGGTCGGCGCTGTACACGCCGTCGACCTTGGTGGCCTTGAGCAGCAGGTCGGCGCCGATCTCGATCGCGCGCAGCGCCGCGGCCGAGTCGGTGGTAAAGAACGGGTTGCCGGTGCCGGCCGCGAACAGCGCGATGCGGCCCTTCTCGATGTGGCGGATCGCGCGACGGCGGATGAAGTCCTCGCACACCTCGTTGATCTTGATCGCGCTCATGGTGCGGGCGTAGCCGCCGGCCTTCTCGATCGCGTCCTGCATCGCCAGCGCATTCATCACGGTCGCGAGCATGCCCATGTGGTCGGCGGTCACGCGATCCATGCCGGCCGCGGCCAGCCCCGCGCCGCGGAAGATGTTGCCGCCGCCGATCACCACGCCCACCTGCACGCCGGCGCGCTGCACCTCGATGATCTCGCGCGCGAGGCGCTGCAGCACCTTGGGGTCGATGCCGTAGTCGGCCTCGCCCATGAGTGCCTCGCCGGAGAGCTTGAGCAGGATGCGCTTGTACTTGAGATCGGTGCTCATGGGGCGTTCCGTCGGGCAAACTGCCGTATTGTACCGGCACGGCTCGCGCTTGCGCAGCGCCGCATGCCGTCCGCGATGCCTTGAGCCGGAGCCGAAATGCCTGGGATGACCGCGCTGATCGACGTGCTGGACCTGTGCGGCACGTTCGTGTTCGCGCTCAGCGGCGCGACCGCCGCGGTGCGCCGCCGCCTCGACCTGTTCGGCGTGCTCGTGGTGGCGTTCGCGGCCGCGAGCGCGGGCGGCATCACGCGCGACCTGCTGATCGGCGCGGTGCCACCGCTCGCGATCGCCGACTGGCGCTACCTGGCGGTGTCGGCCGCGGCCGGGGTGGTCACCTTCCTGTGGTGCCCGTGGATCGAGCGCCTGCGCAACCCCGTGCGCATGTTCGATGCGGCCGGGCTCGCGCTGTTCGCGGTGGTCGGTACCGAGAAGGCACTCGCGTTCGAACTGCACCCGCTCATGGCCGCACTGCTGGGCATGCTCACGGGCATTGGCGGCGGCATGGCGCGGGACGTGCTGCTGACCCAGGTGCCGATGGTGCTGCGCGCCGAGCTGTATGCGGTGGCCGCGCTCGCGGGTGCGGCACTGGTGGTGATCGGCGAGCTCGCGCGCTGGCCGACCCCGCTCACGATGCTGGCCGCGGCAGCCGTGTGCTTCAGCCTGCGCATGATGGCGGTGCGGCGCGGCTGGCACCTGCCGGTGGCGGCCGGTGGCAGCGGCCGGCGTGAGGACGATGGCAAGGGCGGCTGAGGCCGGCCCACAACGAACAAGGCCGCGACGGGCGCGGCCTTGCTGTTGTCGAGGTTCGACTCCGGTCAGGCCAGGCCGGCCTGCTTCATGACCTCGGCCGCGTAGTCCTCGACCACCTTCTCGATGCCCTCGCCGACCGCGAGGCGGTGGAAGCCAAGCACATCGGCACCGGCCGTCTTGGCCGCGGCCTCGACGCTCTTGTCGGTGTCGAGCACGTAGGGCTGGCCGTAGAGCGTGTTCTCGTTGACGATCTTGGCGACCTTGCCGCTGATGATCTTCTCGAGGATCTCGGCCGGCTTGGCCTTGTCCTTCTCGCTCATGCGCGCGAGTTCGATTTCCTTTTCCTTGGCGATGAACGCGGCCGGCACGTCGCCGGCCTTGTTGTATGGCGGGTTCATCGCGGCCACGTGCATGGCCACGCCACGCGCGAAGTCGGCGTCGCCGCCCTTGGTTTCGACCAGCACGCCGATGCGCCCGCCGTGCACGTAGGCGGCGACCGTGTTGACGCTGTCCATGCGGATCATGCGCCGCACCTGCACGTTCTCGCCGACCTTGGCCACGATCGCGGCGCGCGCTTCCTCGACGGTTTCACCGCCACCGAGCCTGGCCGCCTTGAGCGCCTCGACGTCGCCGGCACCCGAGGCGAGCGCGGCCTGCGCCACCGCGTTGGCGAAGTTCTTGAAGTTGTCGTCGTTGGCGACGAAGTCGGTCTCGGAGTTGATCTCGACCAGCACGGCCTTGCCGCCGTCCTGCGCGAGCACGATGCGGCCCTCGGCGGCGACGCGGCTGGCCTTCTTGTCGGCCTTGGCCAGGCCCTGCTTGCGCAGCCATTCGGCAGCGGCGTCGATGTCGCCCTTGTTTTCGGTGAGCGCCTTCTTGCACTCCATCATGCCGGCGCCGGTGCGCTCGCGCAGGTCCTTGACCAGTGATGCGGTGATTTCCATGGTGTCCTCGTGGCGGTTGCTGCGCGTGGGCACACGCGCATGTCATGGGGGACCGGGCAGGGCGCGCGCGGCGCCATGGCCATCGGTCGAGGCATCGGCCGCAACGGCCGGCCGGTGGGCCGGGCCGTGGCGTGGGTGCCGCGCGCCTTACTCGGCGCTGTCGGGGCTGGCGTCGTCCTTGGCCGGACGCGCGGTGCGTGGCGCGGCGCGACCCTTGCCGGCGGGACGCTTGTCGGCGCCGGGCTTGCGCGGGCCGGACGGGCGGCGGCGATCGTCGCGCTCGCGCGCTTCCTTCTTGACCACCGGGTTGCCGTCGGCGTCGAGTTCGACGAACTCGTCCTTGTCGCTGACCGCGGCGGCAGGCGCGGCGGCCTTTCCTTCGAGCACCGCGTCGGCGGCGGCGGCCGCGTACAGCTGCACCGCGCGGATCGCGTCGTCGTTGCCCGGGATCGCGTAGTCGACCAGCGCCGGGTCGTAGTTGGTGTCGACCACCGCCACCACCGGGATGCCGAGCTTCTTGGCTTCCTTGATCGCGATGTCCTCGTGGCCGATGTCGATCACGAACAGCGCGTCGGGCAGGCGGCCCATGTCCTTGATGCCGCCGAGCGAGTTCTCGAGCTTTTCCTTCTCGCGTACGAGGCGCAGCACTTCGTGCTTGACCAGGCGGTCATAGCTGCCGTCGGTGGCCATCGCCTCCAGTTCCTTGAGGCGGCCGACCGACTGCTTGACGGTGCGGAAGTTGGTCAGCATGCCGCCGAGCCAGCGCTGGCTGATGTAGGGCATGCCGCAGCGGGCCGCCTCTTCCTTGATCGCCTCGCGCGCCGAGCGCTTGGTGCCGACGAACAGGATGGTGCCGCGCTTCTGCGCGATCGCCGACAGGAAGTTCATCGCGTCGCTGAACAGCGGCAGGGTCTTTTCGAGGTTGATGATGTGGATCTTGCCGCGCGCACCGAAGATGTACGGCGCCATGCGCGGGTTCCAGTAACGGGTCTGGTGGCCAAAATGCACGCCGGCTTCAAGCATCTGGCGCATGGTGACTTGTGGCATTGCTGGTATTCCTTCATGCAGGGGAATCGCGGCGGGCGGTCCACTGCCATGCCTGCCCGCGGGCAGGCGCGGCAGGCGGCGATGCCTGCAGCAATTCCGGGGTTGGACCTCCACGCACCCGCCGCGAACGACCCCTTGCGGGGCACCCCGGACGCGGTGACGATGCGTGTGCGGATTCGGCACGATTGCCGTTGCGGCCTTGCGGATTGCCCGCGCGACCGCATCTGGTGTGCCACGCCTTGGCATCAAGCCAAGGGCGCGGAACCGTGAGAGTATAGCGCGCTTCGCGACCGCGCGTCACCCTTGCCCACAGAGAGATCATGCCCGTCACCGTCAAGACCCCTGCCCAGATCGAGCAGATGCGCGTTGCCGGCCGCCTCGCGGCCGAGGTGCTGGAGATGCTGGTGCCCCACGTCAGGCCCGGCGTCAGCACCGAGGACCTGGACCGCCTCGCCTACGACCACATCGTCAACGTGCAGAAGGCGATCCCGGCCAACGTCGGTTACAAGGGCTTTCCCAAGACGCTGTGCACCTCGGTCAACCACGTGATCTGCCATGGCATCCCGAGCCCGGGCAAGGTCCTGCGCGACGGCGACATCATCAACATCGACATCACCGTGATCAAGGACGGCTGGCATGGCGACACCAGCCGCATGTATTGCGTGGGCACGCCCTCGGTGCTGGCCAAGCGCCTGGTCGACACCACGCTGGAGGCGATGCTGCTGGGCATCGAGCAGGTGCGCCCCGGTGCCACGCTGGGCGACATCGGCCATGCGATCCAGCAGCACGCCGAGTCACGCGGCTACTCGGTGGTGCGCGAATACTGCGGCCACGGTATCGGAAAGGTGTACCACGAGGACCCGCAGGTGCTGCATTACGGCAACCGCGGCGCCGGCATGCGCCTGCAGAAGGGCATGACCTTCACGGTCGAGCCGATGATCAACGCCGGCAAGCCGCACACGCGCCTGCTGCCCGACGGCTGGACCGTGGTCACCAAGGACCATTCGCTGTCGGCGCAGTGGGAGCACACCATCGCGGTCACCGACGACGGCTACGAGATCCTCACGCCCTGGCCCGAGCCGGCCTGAGGCATGCCCGCGTCGCTGCCCGCGCTGCCGCGCCTGCCAGCGGCGCCCCCGCGCAGCGGTGTTTCCAGCGATGCCCGCCTCGCGCTGCGCCAGTGGCTGGGCGACGGCGAGCGCGCGCTCGCGGCCGCGTTTCGCGCCGGCGTCGCCACCGATGCGCTGCTGCGCCGGCGCGCCGAGTGGGTCGACGCGGTGGTCGGCCACGTCTGGCGTGCGTGCCTGGGCGAGGCAGCCGGGTGCACGTTGCTGGCCAGCGGTGGCTACGGCCGCGGCCTGTTGTTCCCGCACTCGGACGTGGACCTGCTGGTGCTGGGCGAGGATGCCGTGCTCGCGCGCCAGCGGCGCGCGCTGGAGGCGTTCTTCGCCTGCCTGTGGGACATCGGCCTCAAGCCCGGCCACGCGGTGCGCACGCCCGCGCAGTGCCACGACCTGGCCGCGCAGGACGTGAGCGTGTACACGAGCCTGCTCGATGCGCGCGCGCTGGCGGGACCGGCAACTGCGCTGCAGGTCATCCTCGACGACCCCGCGTTGTGGCCACCGGCCGCCTTCCTCGCCGCCAAGGTGGCCGAGCAGGCCGCACGCTTCGCGCGCTGCCATGACACCGCCTACAACCTCGAACCCGACCTCAAGGACGGCCCCGGCGGCCTGCGCACGCTCGACCTCATGCGCTGGCTCGGACGGCGCGTGGCGCAGGCCGGGGATTTCGCCGCGATGGTCGCCTGCGACCTGCTCGATGCGACCGAGCACGCCGCGCTGCTGCGCGCGCAGGCGACCCTGCGCCGCTACCGCATGGCCTTGCACCTGGCCGCCGCGCGCGCCCAGGAGCGGCTGCTGTTCGACTTCCAGCGCACGCTCGCCACGCTGCTCGGGTTCGAGGATGAGCACGCGGGCAACCTCGGCGTCGAACGCTTCATGCAGGCCTACTACCGCGCGGCCACCATCGTCGAGCGGCTCGGCGCACAACTGGTCGAGCGCTGCACCGAACTGCTCGAGGCCGACGCGCCGCTGCGCGTGCTCGGTGCGGACTTCCTCGCCCGCGGCCAGCGCATCGAGCCGCGCGAGCGCGACCTGCTGCTGCGGCGCCCGGCCGCGATCATCGAGCTGTTTGCGTTGCCGCTGGAGCAGGACGGGCTGCGCGGGCTGACGGCGCAGGCGATGCGCCTGTTGCAGCAGGCGTTGGCCCGGCATGGCGATGCGCTGGCACAGGATGCGGGCGTGCTCGCGGCGCTGCTGGCGCTGCTGCGGCGCGGCGCGGCTGCGGTCGAGGCGCTCGCGCAGATGAACCGCCATGGCGTGCTGGCGGCGGTGCTGCCCGCGTTCCGGCGCGTGGTCGGGCGCATGCAGTACGACCTGTTCCACGTCTACACGGTCGACGAGCACACGCTGCGTGTGCTGCGCAACGTGGCCAGCTTCGCCCAGCCCGACGCCCGCGAGCGCTTCCCCGAGGCCGACAGTGTGTACGCGGCCTTGCCGCAACCGGAACTGCTGCTGCTGGCGGCCCTGCTGCACGACATCGCCAAGGGCCGCGGCGGCGACCACAGCGAGCTGGGCGAGGTCGAGGCGCGGGCGTTCTGCGCGCGTCTGGGGCTGCCCGCGCACGACGTCGAGCTGGTGGCCTGGCTGGTGCGCCACCACCTGCTCATGAGCGTGACCGCGCAGCGCCAGGACATCACCGATCCGCAGGTCGTGCATCGCTTCGCCAGCGAGGTGGGCGAGCGCGCGCGGCTGGATTACCTGTACCTGCTCACGATGGCCGACATCGCGGGCACCAACCCGAGGTTGTGGAACGGCTGGAAGGCGCGCCTGCTGGCCGACCTGCATGTGGCCGCGCGCTACGTGCTGCGTGCGGGCCTGCAGCAGCCGCAGCACGCCGGCGAGCGCATCGCCGCCAAGCGCGAGCGTACGTTGGCGCTGGCGCGCGACCAGGGCGTGTCCGCGGCGGCGATCGCCGCGCTGGATGAACTGCCCGACGATGCGTTCCTGCGCCTGCGCGCCGAGCAGATCCTGTGGCAGGCGCAGGCGATCGCCGGCCGTGCCGACGACGAGGTGATCGTCGCGATCGACACCGCGCCCGGCCGCGGCAGCAGCGAATTGCTGGTATGCGCGCCCGATCGCGACGGCTTGTTCGCGACCATCGTGACCACGCTCGACCGCTTCGACGCGGGCGTGGTGCGCGCGCGCCTGCTGGTGTCCGCGCGGCGGCGCGTGTTCGACACCTTCGAACTCATCGACGCGCGCAGCGCGGCACCGCTCGAACGCGAGCGCGCGGCCGAACTGCGCGCGGCACTGTTGCGGGCGCTGGCGCCGCGCGAGCTGCAGCCGCGCGCCGCACGGCGGCAGGTGCCGCGGCGCCTGCGCCATTTCCAGAGCGCGCCGCAGGTCGTGTACAGCGACAGCGACCACGCCACCCAGCTGGCGATCGTGTGCAGTGACCGCCCCGGTGTGCTCGCGCAGATCGCGCTGGCATTGCGCGAAGCGCGGGTGCGCGTGCACGATGCGCGCATCGCCACCTTCGGCGAGCGGGTCGAGGATTTCTTCACGCTCACCGACGGCCATGGCAATGCGCTGGACGAGGCGGCGCGCGCCGCGGTGCGCGCGGCACTGGCGCGCGCGTTCGGTGCCACCGATTCCTGAACCTTGCAAGGACATCCGCATGCATTCGCTGCAATCGCTGATCAACGATGCCTGGGAACGCCGCCACGAGCTGGATGCGGGGCAAATCGAGCGCGAGCTGCGCCCTGCGCTGGAGCGCGTGATGGACGGGCTCGAGCAGGGTGCGCTGCGCGTGGCCGAGCCGGTCGACGGTGCCTGGCAGGTCCATCCATGGCTCAAGCAGGCCGTGCTGCTGTACTTCCGCATCCACACCAACCGCATGATGGATGGCGGGCCGATGGCCGCGTTCGACAAGGTGCCGCTGCGCTTCGCCGGCGCCGACGAGGCGGCGCTGCGCGCGAGCGGCGCGCGCATCGTGCCCGGCGCCCTGGTGCGGCGCGGCGCGCACATCGCGCACGATGCGGTGCTCATGCCCAGCTACGTCAACATCGGGGCCCATGTCGGCGCGGGCAGCATGGTCGACACCTGGGCCACGGTCGGTTCCTGCGCCCAGATCGGTGCCAACGTGCACCTGTCCGGCGGCGTCGGCATCGGCGGCGTGCTCGAACCGCTGCAGGCGAGTCCGACCATCATCGAGGACGACTGCTTCATCGGCGCACGCTCGGAAGTGGTCGAGGGCGTGGTGGTCGAGCGCGGCAGCGTGATCGGCATGGGCGTGTTCCTCGGCCAGTCCACCCGGATCTACGATCGCGCCAGTGGCACGGTGAGCTACGGCCGCGTGCCGGCCGGCAGCGTGGTGGTGGCCGGCTCGTTGCCCGCGGCCGACGGCAGCCACAGCCTGTACGCCGCGGTGATCGTCAAGCAGGTCGATGCGCGCACGCGCGCCAAGACCGCGATCAACGAGTTGCTGAGGGACTGAGCGTGAAGATGTACGGGTTGGACAACTGCGATACCTGCCGCAAGGCGCGCAACTGGCTCACGCGTTTTGGCATCGCCCACGAGTTCATCGACTACCGTGCGCAGCGCATCGCGGCCGACCAGCTCAAGGCGTGGGCGCGCGCGGTCGGCGGCTGGGAGGCATTCGTCAACCGCGCCTCGACCACCTGGCGCACGCTGCCGGCCACGCGCAAGTCGCCGGGGAGCGATGCCGAGTGGACGCTGCTGCTCAAGGAATATCCCGCGCTGGTGCGGCGGCCACTGCTCGTGCTCGATGATGGCACCGTGCGGCAGGGATTCACCGACAACGCCTTCAAGAAGCTGTTCGGCAAGTGACGGGGAAATCATGTCGTCCGTGCTCGATCTGACTTGCGAACTGATCCGCCGCGCCTCGGTGACGCCCGATGATGCGGGTTGCCAGGCATTGATTGCCGCCCGCCTCGAAAACGCCGGCTTCACGATCGAGCATCTGCGTTTCGGCGAAGTCGACAATCTGTGGGCCGCGCACGGCAGCGGCGCGCCGGTATTGGTGTTTCTCGGCCATACCGACGTGGTGCCGAGCGGGCCGGCCGAGGCGTGGTCGTCGCCACCGTTCGAGCCGACGATCCGCGACGGAGTTCTCTACGGACGCGGCGCGGCGGACATGAAGTCGGGCGTCGCGGCGATGGTCGTTGCGCTCGAGGACTTCGTCCGCACGCAGCCCAGCCATCGTGGCACGGTCGCACTGCTGTTGACCTCGGACGAGGAAGGCGCCGCCGTCGACGGCGTGCGGCGCGTCGCCGACCTGTTCCGCGAGCGCGGCCAGCGCATCGACGCCTGCGTGGTGGGTGAGCCGTCATCGAAGGAGCGGCTGGGCGACCTCATCCGCATCGGCCGGCGCGGCTCGCTGACCGGTCGGCTTCTCGTGCGCGGCGTGCAGGGCCACGTCGCTTATCCCGACAAGGCGGACAACCCGATCCATCGCCTCGCGCCGGCGCTGGCCGAACTCGCCGCGACGCGCTGGGACGATGGCAACGAAGCGTTCCCGCCGACCTCGTTCCAGATTTCCAACCTCAACGCAGGGACCGGCGCCGACAACGTGATTCCCGGCGAGCTGCGCGCGGTGTTCAACTTCCGCTTCGGCACCGCAAGCACGGCGCAAAGCCTGCGCGAGCGCGCCGAAGCGATCCTGCGTAGGCACGGCGTCGATTTTGCGATCGACTGGTGGTTGTCCGGCGAACCGTTCCTCACGCAGGACGGCGCGCTGCGCCGCGCGACGCTCGCCGCGATCGGCGAACACTGCGGCATCGAGCCTGAGCAGAGCACCGGCGGCGGCACCTCCGATGGCCGCTTCATCGCCCCGCTCGGCGCCGAAGTGGTCGAGCTGGGCCTGTGCAACGCGACGATCCACAAGGTCGATGAGTACGCGGCGGTGGTCGACCTGCAGCGCCTGCCGGTGCTGTACGCCGCACTCGCGCGTGGCTACCTCGCGTTGCAAGGTGCTGGTTGGGACGAGGGTGACGTGGTGGCTTGATCCGCATCGGTGCGTTGGCATACGGCGCACCCGAACCACGGACAGGAGCCCGACCATGCGTGCGACCGGGCTGATTGCGGTGTTGGCGTTGCTGGGTTCGACACATGCGGTGGGTGCGGACCGCGTGCCGTCGCACGTGGACACGGCCTGGGTGGTCACGAGCGATGCAGAGGGACATGTGGTCAAACTCATGCAACACACGCGCTACAAGGCTGAGGTGGCCAAGCCGCTGGCCAAGTTGATCCGCAGCTGGGCGTTCGAGCCGGGCAGCATCAATGGGCAGCCGCAGGTGACGCAGACGACGCTGCACGTGAGGCTCTCGGTTGAACCGCGACGTGAGCGCTACCTGACGCGAGTGGCGGATGTCCATACGGGTCCGCGAGTGGTCAGGACCGCCGAGCTGCGCTTTCCCAACAGCCAGTTGAAACCGCGCGACGGCCACAACTACTCGGCATTGACGGTCCTCAAGGTCAAGTACAACCAGAACGGCAAGGTCACTGCGGTGAGCGCGGCACCGGGCACGCCGCCGGGAAACGAAGTATTCATGCGCGTTTCGATGGCGTCGGTGAAACGTTGGTCGTTCGAGCCGGAACGTGTGGGCGGGCACGGGGTGGCGGGCGCGGTCTACCTGCCGATCGGCTACGCGTTGTGGCATCCCTCGCGCAGTTCCGCCGGTGCGGAGTGCGGGTCGTGGCAGGTGCCGGGCCGCGAGCGCGCGGTGCGCGGCGGCGAGGTGCTCAGCGAGAATCCGGTCGCGAGGCTCAACAGCGAGGTGGTGGGGAGCGCGCTGTAGCAGCCCACCGAGGCGCACGCCACGCGATGCCCCGCACCGGCGCGAGGCATCGCGTGTGGCGCATGTGCATCAGCCGGCGAGCTTGCGTGCGTACTCCACCAGCCGGCGCGCCTGGTGGCCGATCGCGGCCTTGCTGTCGTCGCCGAAGGGTTGGCCCTGGGTGTGGCTGTAGCCGTAGGGATTGCCGCCGGTCTTGAAGATCACCGGATCGGTGTAGCCGGGCGCGACCACGATGCTGCCCCAGTGGATCGCGCTGGCGTAGAACGACATCAGGGTCTGCTCCTGGCCGCCATGGGCGTTCTGGGCCGAAGTCATGGCCGAGATCGCCTTGTTGGCGAGGCCGCCCTTGGCCCACACCGGGCCGAGCGTGTCGATGAACGCGCGCATCTGGCTCGCCTGCACGCCGAAGCGGGTCGGTGCCGAGAACAGGAACGCATTGGCCCATTCCATGTCGGCCGGCGTGGCGGTCTGCACGTGTGCGGTCTGGTCGGCGGTGGCCTGCCAGCCCTGCACCGAGGCGACGATTTCGGCAGGGACCGTCTCGGCCACCTTGAGCAGGCGCACTTCGGCGCCGGCGGCCTTGGCCGCTTCGGCCGCGATCGTCGCCATCTGGTAGTTGGTGCCGTAGGTGGAGTAGTAGATGACGGCGAGTCTCACGCTCATGATGTCCTCCGGTCAGGGAATGCGCCGAATGCGGCGGGGTCGAATGCACCGCTCACTGTATGGCCAAGCCGGCGCTAAGGGAATGGCCGCGCGCGGGCCACAGTGTTGCGCGTGCGACATCAATCGCGTGGCGGCGCGCGCGACTCAGCCCGCGGTGAGCAGTTGCAGCTGGTCGGCCTGGTCCTCGCGCGCGAGCGCGTCGATGAGCTCGTCGAGGTCGCCGCCGACGATGTCCGGCAGGCGATACAGCGTGAGGTTGATGCGGTGGTGGGTGATGCGGCCTTGCGGATAGTTGTAGGTGCGGATGCGCTGGCTGCGGTCGCCCGAACCCACCTGCAGGCGGCGCGAGCGGGCCTGCGCGTCGACCTGCCGGCTGCGCTCGGCGTCGAGCAGGCGCGCGCGCAGCAACGCCAGCGCACGCGCGCGGTTCTTGTGCTGGCTGCGTTCGTCCTGGCATTCGACCACGATGCCGCTGGGCAGGTGGGTGATGCGGATGGCCGAGTCGGTCTTGTTGACGTGCTGGCCGCCCGCACCGGATGCACGGAAGGTGTCGATGCGCAGGTCGGCATCGCTGATGGGCACCTCGTCGATCTCGTCCAACTCGGGAAGGATCGCCACGGTCGCGGCCGAGGTGTGGATGCGGCCCTGCGACTCGGTCAGTGGCACGCGCTGCACGCGATGGGTGCCCGATTCGTACTTGAGGCGCGAATAGGCGCCGTGGCCTTCCACGCGTGCGATCACTTCCTTGTAGCCGCCGTGCTCGCCCTCGCTGGCGGACAGGATCTCGACCTGCCAGCGGCGCCGCTCGGCGTAGCGCAGGTACATGCGCAGCAGGTCGCCGGCGAAGATCGCGGCCTCGTCGCCGCCGGTGCCGGCGCGGATCTCCAGGAACAGGTTTCCCTGGTCGCGCGGGTCGGTGGGGATGAGCGCGCAGTTGAGCTCGTGCTCGAGCCGCTCGCGGGTGGATTCCAGCAGCGGTATCTCGGCGCTGGCCAGTTCGCGCAGCTCGGCTTCGCGCAACATCGCCTGGGCCTCGACCAGCGCGCGCTCGTTGGCGTGCCAGGCCTGCAGCGCGCTGGCCAGCGGCGTGAGCTGGGCATGCTCGCGCGACACCTCGCGCAGACGGCGCGCGTCGGCGAGCACCTCGGGGCTGGCCAGTAGGTGTTCGAGTTCTTCGTGGCGCTCGGCCAGTTGTTCGAGCTTGCGGCGGATGGATGCGTGCATGGACGGAACCGGCGAGGGTGGACGGGTGTTGGGGCGCACTCGGCGCCACGGGCACCCCGCCGCTAACGCTCGCGCTGGTGGTTGGCCGCGTGCTTGAGGTCGAACAGGCGTTCGGCGGTCTGCAGCAGGTCGTCGTCGCCGCGCAGCGCGGCTTCGCGCAGCTGCGCACTGGGGGCGTGCAACAGCTTGTTGGTGAGGGTGTGAGCGAGGAACTCCAGCGCCTGTTCGGGCGAGCGGCCACGCGCGAGCAGCGCGCGCGCCTTGGCCAGCACGAGGTCGCGGTCGTGCTCGGCATGGCGGCGCAGGTCGACGACCGGGTTGCCGGCGTGCCAGGCATGCCACCAGCCCATGAAGTGGTCGACCGACAGCTCGATCATCGCCTCGGCCTGCTGCGCCGCCTCGCGGCGCGAGCGCAGGTTGTCGTCGATGATGCCGCGCAGGTCGTCGATCGTGTACAGGTACACGTCCTCGACCTGCGCCACCGCGGGATCGATGTCGCGCGGTACCGCGATGTCGACCAGGAACATCGGCCGCCGCCGCCGCCGCGCGATCGCCGTCTCGACCTGGGCGCGCGACAGGACCGGATCGCGGCTCGCGGTGGAGGCGATCACGATGTCGGCGTCGGCCAGGTGCTTGTCGAGGTCGGCCAGCGCGATCGCATAGGCGCCAAAGCGCGTGGCCAGCGCCTGGGCGTTGTCGAGCGTGCGGTTGGCGACGATGAGCCGGCGCACGTTGGCTTCGCACAGGTGTCGCGCCGCCAGTTCGATGGTTTCACCCGCGCCGATCAGCAGCACGCAGGCCTGGCCGAGGTCGGTGAACGCGCGTTCGGCCAGCCGCACTGCGGTGAACGCGACCGAGACCGGGTTGGCGCCGATCAGCGTGTCCGAACGCACGCGCTTGGCCACCGCGAAGGTGTTCTGGAACAGCCGCTCCAGCGGCGAGCGCAGCGTGTGCGCCTCGCGCGCGAAGGCGTAGGCGTCCTTGACCTGGCCGAGGATCTGCGGCTCGCCCAGCACCATCGATTCGAGGCCGGTGGCGACGCGGAACAGGTGCCGCACCGCGGCCGCGTCGGCGTGGCGGTAGAGGAACTCGTCGACCCGTGCGTGGGTCAGGCCATGGTGGCGGTTGAGCCAGTCGGCGGGAACGTCCTCGGCGCCGGCCTCGACCGTGCAGTACAGCTCGGTGCGGTTGCAGGTGGACAGGATCGCCGCTTCCTGCACGCCGGGCTGCGCCGCCAGTTCTCCCAGCGCGGGCGGCATCGCCTCGACCGCGAAGGCCACGCGCTCGCGCAGCGCGACCGGGGCGGTCTGGTGGTTGAGTCCAACGGCAATCAGCGCCATGAGCGGAGTCGAGCGATGCGCTGCTGCGTGCAAGCGGGAGAACCTGCTGCACGCGCAGGATCGGCTAAGCTAGAACCTCGTGCGGCAGATGGCGCAAATTGTGCGGTCGCCGCCCTTCGATATCAAGCAAGACAAGGCGTTGCATGCGATTCTTGTTTCCATTGCGGGGTGGTGCGGCGGTGCTGGCGGCGTTGGTTGCGGCGCTGCTGGCCGGCTGCGCGAGCCCGGCGCCGCGACGTTCCGCCGCAGCCGCGCCGGTCGAGACGATGGTGCGCCCGGTCGCAGCCGAACACGACCTGCTGGCCAGGCTGCTGGTGGCGCAGTTCGCGCTGCAGCACGACGACGTGGCGGGTGCGGCGCAAGGCTACGCGCAGGCGGCCGCACAGGCGCAGGATCCGGCCGTGGCCGAGGCCGCGACCCAGCTCGCCCTGGCGCAGCACGACTGGGCCCTGGCGCAGCGCGCGCTCGCGCGTTGGCAGACGCTCGCACCCGATGCGCCCGGGGTGGTGCAGGCGCAGGCCTGGATCGCACTGGGCCAGGGTCGCGGCGACGAGGCCTTGCGCCATCTGCAGCAGCTCGCGGCCCGCGACGACGAACAGGGTTGGCGCCTGGTCGCGCAGATGCTCATGAATGCGCCCGACAAGATCGCGGCGGCGGTGTTGCTCGCGCGCCTGGTCGCAGCCGCGCCGGTACAGGACAAGGAAAGCAATGCGATCGCGGTGAGCCAGCTCGCGTATCGGCTCGGCGATGCCTCGCTGGCACGGCGCCTGGCCGATGCCAGCGTGCGCCGCTTCCATGGCGAGGACGGCTATGCGTGGAGTGCGCATCTGGCGTCGGTGGCCAAGGATGGTGCGCGGGCCAGGGCGATCTACGACGAGGCGCTCAAGCAGCATGCGGGCAGTCGCCGCCTGCGCACCGGTTATGCCGCGCTGCTCGCGCAGGAGGGCGACAATGCCGCCGCGGCGAGGCTGCTCGCGGTGGGTCCACAGGACCAGGCCAGCTACGCCGCGCGCGCAGCCTATGCGGCGCGCGCCGACGACAAGCAGCTCATGGCGCGCCTGTACCGCGAGCTGGAAGCGGCGCCGGGCCGGCGCGATGGCGAACGCCTGTTCCTGCTCGGCCAGCTCGCGGAAATGCTCGACAAGGCGCGCGCGGCGCTGGACTGGTACGGCGCGATCCGCGACGGCGACGAACGCCATTTCGATGCGCAGATGCGCAGCGCGATCGTGCTCGACGGCGCGAGCCGCACCGACGAGGCAATCGCGACCTTGCAGCGCCTGTTCGCGCACAGCCAGGGCAACCCCGAGCGCCAGCGCGACCTGCGTCTGCTGCAGGCCGACATCCTCGGCAAGCGCGGGCGCGATGCCCAGACGCTGGCGGTGTATGCGCAGGCGCTGCAGGACCAGCCCGACGATGCGCGCGTGCTGTATTCGCGCGCGCTGTACCGGATCGGCAAGGGCGAACTGGACGCCGGCGAGCGTGACCTGCGCCGCATCGTCGAACTGCAGCCCGACAATGCCGACGCGCTCAACGCGCTCGGCTACACGATCGCCGACCACGCCAAGGACGACACGGCGCGGCAGCAGGAAGCCCTCGCGCTGATCAAGCGCGCGCTCGAACTCAAGCCCGACGAGCCCGCGATCATCGACAGCATGGGTTGGGTGCAGTACCGGCTCGGCCAGCTCGATGCCGCGCTCAAGGACCTGCGCCGTGCCTACGCCAAGCAGGCCGATCCCGACATCGCCGCGCATCTGGGCGAGGTGCTGTGGGTCAAGGGCGAGCATGCCGAGGCCCGCAAGGTGTGGGAAGCGGCGCGCGAGAAGCACGCCGACAACAAGGCCCTGCTCGAAACCATCGAGCGGCTGAGCCGATGAGGCGCGCGAGCGTGCGCCTGCTGCCGGCGCTGCTGCTGGCGGGGCTGGCCGGATGCGTGGCGCAGCCGTCACGACGTCTCGTCGACGCCAGCCAGGTGCCGCCGGCGCAGCTCGAGCGCGAACGCGCGCTCGCGGCGCACACGCAGTGGTCACTGCAGGGGCGATTGGGCGTGGCCGACGCCCATGACAGCGGCAGCGGCTCGCTGCAATGGTCGCAGCAGGGCGATGCCTTCCGCTTCACCGTGCATGCGCCGGTGACCGGCAAGACCTGGGTGCTCGCGGGCGATGCGCGCGGGGCGCGCCTGGACGGCTTGCGCGACGGGCCGGTCCACGGCAGTGACGCGGCGAGCCTGCTGCGGCGTGAAGTAGGCTGGCAGGTGCCGTTCGCGCAACTGGTGGCATGGGTGCGCGCGGCGCGTGCGCCAGGCCCCGCGCGCATGAGCTTCGATGCGCAGGGCCTGCCGGCGCAGATCGAGCAGGACGGCTGGACCATCCGTTACGGCGACTACGACCTCACCCGCTCGCCACCGCTGCCGCGGCGCGTGTTCGCGAGCCGCGGTGATGAGCGCGTGCGGCTGGCGATCCGCGCATGGCAACCATGACCGGCGCGGCCGATGGCTGGAGCCGGTGGCCGGCGCCGGCCAAGCTCAACCTGTTCCTGCACATCGTGGGTCGGCGTGATGACGGCTATCACTTGCTGCAGAGCGTGTTCCAGTTGCTCGACCGCGGCGATGCGGTGCACCTGCACGTGCGCGAGGACGGCCGGATCCGGCGCGTGCGCGGCGCGACCGGCGTCGACGAGGTCGACGACCTCGCGGTGCGTGCGGCACGCGCGTTGCAGGCGGCCAGCGCTTGCCCGCATGGCGTGGACATCGCGATCGACAAGCACATCCCGCTCGGTGGCGGCCTGGGGGGCGGCAGTTCCGATGCCGCAACCGTGCTGGTCGCGCTCAACCTGTTGTGGGCGACCGGGCTGGAGCCGGCACAGCTCGCGCGACTGGGCCTGGCGCTGGGCGCGGACGTGCCCGTGTTCGTGCACGGCCACAGCGCCTGGGCCGAGGGCATCGGCGAGCAGCTCACGCCGCTCGCGCTCGCGCCCCGCTGGTACGTGGTGGTCGATGCCGGCTGCAGCGTGCCCACGCGCGAGCTGTTCGCGGCGCCTGAATTGACACGCACCGCAGCGCCGCTGACAATCGCGCGCTTCCGCGCCGGCGCAGTCACCGGCAACGCGTTCGAGCCGCTGGTGCGCGCGCGCTTCCCCGGCGTCGCCACGGCACTGGACTGGCTCGGCGGATTTGGCGTGGCGCGCCTGTCGGGCAGTGGCGGTTGCAGCTTCGTTGCGGTTGAATCGGCAGCACAGGCCGAGGCGATCGCGCAGCAGTGTCCGGCACCGCTGCGCGCCTGGGTGGCGCAGGGCGTGGATCGCTCGCCGCTGCTCGCAGCGCGCGCGCAGTGGCTCGACGCGAGGCGCGACGGCCCGCCTGCGCCGCGGGCCGGTCCGGCGCCGGGATAGCGCCATCGCAGGCATCCAACGCGGGCCAGCGGCCCGCACCGTGTTCGCTGGGGCGTCGCCAAGCGGTAAGGCACCGGGTTTTGATCCCGGCATTCGCAGGTTCGAATCCTGCCGCCCCAGCCATTTCCTCCCGTTCCCGTCGCGATCGCTCGCCGCGTCAGCAGCCGTGGCGCGTGCAGACGCCTGCGGCGTATCGTTGTTTTGACATGGATCAGTGTACAAAGTGCGCGCACCGGATCATCATGGGCGCGTCATCCGTTGCGGCCCCGATTCCGTCCGTGCTGCGCTCGCCTTCGGCCGCCGCTCTCCGCAATGGAGGAGCTACGCGTGGACATCCAGGATCCGTCGTTCTGGCGCGCCGGCGCAGTCAGCACCACCTTGGTCATGCTCGTGGTGCTGGCGTTCCTGTCGGTGGACAGCATGCGCTACATCACCGCCGGCGGCATCAACGTGCCCGGCTATGAGGTGATCAACCAGCACATCGGCTACGAGTACGACTGGAACCGGCGCGCCGACGTGCCGGTGATCGGCGGACCGGAGCCTCTGTTCGGCAAGGTGGTCGCGCCGGCCGAGGCCGCCGCGCTCATGCGCACCGGCAAGCTCGTGATCCAGGGTCGCGCCTGCATGGACTGCCACACGATCTTCGGCAATGGCGCCTACTACGCGCCCGACCTCACCAAGGCCTGGCTCGACCCGGCGTGGTCGCAGATCTGGATGCCGATGACCGGCAAGGCCACGCGCGAGGAGGCGATGGTCGAGTTCCTCATGCATCCGGACAAGTACCCGACGTGGACGCGCGCGATGCCGAACCTGGGCATCACCGAGGCCGAAGCCCGCGCCACCGTGGCCTACCTGAAGTGGCTGTCGGCGATCGACACCAACGGCTTCCCCGCCAACTTTGGCAGGAGCATGCAATGAGCACCGCGGCCCAGCCCCTGTACCGCTCGCAGCGGCTTGCGCTGCGTTACTTCACCGCCGCGATCGCGCTGTTCGGCGTGATGATCGCCTTCGGCCTGCTGTCGGCGGCCTATTACCTGTTCCCGTCGATGCTGTTCAACGTGTTCAACTTCAACACGTCCAAGATCATGCACATCGACATTCTGGTGATCTGGCTGCTGATGGGGTTCCTCGGCGCGGTCTACTGGTACCTGCCCAAGGAACTCGGACGCGAGGTGGCCGGCATCCGCGCGGCCGAGATCACCTTCTGGGTGTTCTGCCTCGCGATCGCGCTGGTGGCGGCGACGTTCCTGTTCGTGCAGTACGGCAGCGCCAACGAGTTCACCCTGTGGTTCATCAACCAGGGACGCAAGTACGTCGAGGCGCCGCGCTGGGCCGCGATCGGCATCGTGGCGATCCTGCTGGTGTTCTCGTGGAACGTGGTCGGCACCTGCGTGAAGGCACACAAGATGACCGGCATCATGTGGGTGATGGTGCTCGACCTGATCCCGCTCGTGGTCGTGTACCTGGACGCGTTCCCGGCCGACACCAACATGTCCACCGACCTGTACTGGTGGTGGTGGCTGGTGCACATGTGGGTCGAGAGCACCTGGGAGGTGCTGATCGGCTGCATCATGGCGCTCGTGCTCATGGACGTGATGGGCACATCGCGCCGCATCGTCGAGGCATGGCTGTACATCGAGGTCATGCTGGTGCTCGGCGCGGGCATCCTCGGCCTCGGCCACCACTACTTCTGGATCGGCACGCCGCAGTACTGGCTGGCCATCGGTGGATTCTTCTCGGCGCTGGAGCCGTTGCCGCTGCTGGGCATGGTCGTGCACGCGGTGTACGACGCGGGCATGCATCGGCTCAGGACCAGCAACCAGCCCGCGTTCTACTGGATCACGGCCGAGGCCTTCGGCAACTTCATCGGCGCCGGCATCTGGGGGTTCATGATGACGCTGCCGCAGATCAACCTGTTCTCGCACGGTACGCAATGGACGGTGTCCCATGGCCACTTCGCGTTCTATGGCGCCTACGTGTGCGGCGTGATCGCGGTGCTGTACGTGGCCAAGCAACGCGTCACGGGCGTGCCGCTGCTGGCCGGACACACCTGGCGCTGGGGCTTCGGCCTGCTCAATCTGGGCATGGTCGGCATGGTGATGGCGTTGCTGCTGGCCGGCATGGCGCAGGCGTTCTACGGCCGCGCGATCGGCGGCTCGACGCTGATGGCATTCACCACCGCCTCGGAGAACCTGTGGTTCAAGTCGGGCATGTATGCGCGCATGTTGTTCGGCGTGATCTTTGCGGCGGGTTATGTCGCCCTCGTGTACGACCTGCTGCGCGCGCCCCGGTCCGCAGCACTGCCCGCGGCACAGCCGCAGCCCGCATGAGCCCGGGCGCGCTGTTGGAGACGGCCGCGCTCATGGGGCTGTTCGTGCTCGCCGGCGGCGCCTACGGCGGCCTGTACAGCATGGGACGGTTGCGCGCGCGGCCGCACTGGGTGCGCGCGGGACAGGCCTGCTGGCTGCTCGCGTTCGCGATCGCGGTGCTGATCGCACTGCGCAGTCCGCTCGACCTCGGCTGGAAGCTGCTGATCCTCGCCAGCGCGATGGTCTACGCGGTGATTCCACCGGTCACCTGGCGCTACCTGCAGCGCCTGCACGCACACGAGGAGACGCAGCAATGATTGCCAATCTCGCCAACACCGTGGTCGGGCTCGTTCTGGCCTGGGCGACGATCCTGCATCCGACCTGGGTCGAGCAGCGCTACTTTCCGCTCGCGGCGTTTGCGCTGGTGATGCTCGCGTTGGCGCTGTGGGCGCGCCGCACGGATCCGGCGCGCTGGTTCAGCAACGTCAACATCGTGCTTGCGCTGGCGCTGGGCGTGCTGTCGCTGCTGCCGTTGGCGACGCTGCCCAACCTCACGTTCTGGGGCGGGTTCTGGGTGGGTTGCCTGGTGCCGACGATCGCGCTGTGGGCGGCGCTGTACAGGCCCGCATCTCAGCCCTGCGCCACCGACCCTCCGTCGCCGCAGCAGTCCGCACAGGAGCACGCATCATGACCCGAGCCATTGTCATCGCCATGCTGGCCAGTGCCGCGTGGCTCGCCGCCGCACCCGCCGGCGCGGCCGATCCTGCCGCAGGCAAGGCCAGATACGACACGACCTGCATCGCCTGCCATGGCGCGGCGGGCATTTCGGTGGCGCCGATCTATCCGAACGTGGCCGGCCAGAAGCAGGAATACCTGGTCTCGACGCTGCAGCAGTTCCGCGATGGCGAGCGGCCCAACCCGATCATGGCGCCGATGGCGCAGGGCCTGAGCGACACCGACATCGCCAACCTCGCCCTGTACCTGTCGTCGCTCAAGCCATGAGCGCAACGGCCCACTGCGTGGTGGCGTCGTATTAGAATTGCAGCGGCCGCCGCCGCCTTCCAGGAGACCGCCGTGACGCACGTCGTCACCGACAATTGCATCAAGTGCAAGTACACCGATTGTGTCGAAGTCTGTCCGGTGGACTGCTTCCACGAGGGCGCCAACTTCCTGGCGATCGACCCGATCGAGTGCATCGATTGCACACTGTGCGTGGCCGAGTGTCCGGCCGAGGCGATCTTTGCCGAGGACGACGTGCCGGCCGGCCAGGAGAACTTCCTGCAGATCAATGCCGAACTGGCCCCGCAGTGGCCGGTCATCGCCGCCCGCATCGAGCCACCCGCCGATGCCGATGAGTGGAATGGCGTGGCCAACAAACTGCCCATGCTCGAACGCTGAGGACCCGTGAGCCAGCCACCCACCAAGCGCGCGCTGCAAAGCGGCGAGAAGTTCACCACGCCCGAAGGCATCCGTGCGGTGCACGGCGGCATGCGGCCCAATGACAACACCGGCAGGCCCGACGTGGCGCGCAAGCCGCCGTGGCTGCGCATCCGCCTGCCCAGCGGTGCGCGCTACGAGGCGGTGCATGACATCGTCAAGAGCCACAAGCTGCACACCGTGTGCGAGGAATCGCGTTGCCCCAACATCGCCGAATGCTGGGACAGCGGCACCGCCACGATGATGCTGATGGGCTCGGTGTGCACGCGCGCATGCCGCTTCTGCGCGGTGAGCACCGGCAACCCGCATGGGTGGCTCGACCCGCTCGAGCCGATGCACGTGGCCGACGCGGTCGCGCTCATGAAGCTCAAGTACGTGGTGCTGACGTCGGTCGACCGCGACGACCTGGCCGATGGCGGGGCCGCGCACTATGCCGCCTGCATCCGCATGATCCACCAGCGCGCGCCGCAGACCGCGGTGGAGGCGCTCACGCCGGACTTCTCGGGCAACCAGACCGCGGTGGCGGCGGTGCTCGATGCGGGACTGGCCACCTACGCACAGAACCTGGAAACCGTCGAGCGCCTCACGCGCCGCGTGCGCGATCCGCGCGCGGGCTATGCGCAGACGCTGGACGTGCTCGCCTTCGCCAAGCGCCACGCGCCGCAGACACTGACCAAGACCAGCCTCATGCTCGGGTTGGGCGAGACCGACGCCGAGATCGAACAGGCGTTCGACGACATGCGCGGGGCCGGCGTCGACATCGTCACGCTCGGGCAGTACCTGCGTCCGACCGAACACCACCTGCCGGTGGAACGCTTCGTCACGCCCGACCAGTTCCGCCAGTACCGCGACCTCGCCCTGGCCAAGGGTTTCGTCGAGGCGGTGTCGGGGCCGCTGGTACGTTCAAGCTATCGCGCCGAACGCGTGCTGGAGCGCAACAACGCCGGTCTGTGAGCCGGCGCAGCGCAGGCGCATTCACCCAGGCCATGCCCGGCAGCGGACGGACCCGGCCGGCATCGCCGCACGGAGACATCGTCATGGATCAGCCCATGTTCCCTCCTTCCAGCGCCGAGATCGCGCGCAAGCGGCGTGAACTCGCGCCCAAGCCGCTCGAGGCGTTCAAGGCATTCAGCGCCGCGGTGTTCGCCGATGGCGCGCTGCCGGGCAAGACCAAGCAGCTCATCGCGGTCGCGGTGGCGCATGTCACCCAGTGCCCGTACTGCATCCGTGGCCATACCGAGGCGGCGCTGCGCCACGGCGCGAGCGAGCAGGAGCTGATGGAAGCGATCTGGGTCGCGGCCGAGATGCGCGCGGGCGGCGCCTATGCGCATTCGGCACTGGCGATCGACACGATGCACCAGCACGCCACCCACACCGGCTGAGGTACGCCATGGACGCCCGTCCCAAACGCTATACCGCGCTATCGCACAGCATCCTCGATGCCATCGGCGACACGCCGCTGCTCGAAGTCGATGGCATTTTCGCCAAGTGCGAGTTCCTCAATCCATCCGGCTCGATCAAGGCGCGCATCGCCAAGTACATCATCGAGCGTGCCGAGCAGAGTGGCCAGCTCAAGCCCGGCGACACCATCGTCGAGGCCACCAGCGGCAACACCGGCAACGCATTCTCGATGGTGGCCGCGGTCAAGGGCTACCGCATGATCGTGGTGATGCCCGAGGGCCTGTCGAGCGAGCGCGTGGCGATCTCGCGCGCATTCGGCGCCGAAGTGCTGTTCTGCGGCACCTTCCATGTCAACGACGCACTCGAGCGCGCGCGCGAGCTGGGGCGCCAGAGCGGCTTCTTCTTCCCCGGCCAGTTCGAATCGGAATGGAACGTCGAGGAGAACCGGGAGTGGCTCGGCCCCGAGATCCTGGCCCAGTTGCCCGACGGGCGCGTGCCCGACGCCTTCGTGCATGGCGTGGGCACGGGCGGCACCCTGATCGGGGTGGGGCAGGCGTTCCGCAAGGTCAATCCGAACGTGCGCCTGTTCGCGATGGAGCCGTCCGAATCGCGCACGATCCTGTGCGGCGAGGTCGCGCTGCACCAGATCGAGGGCATTTCCGACGGTTTCGTACCCGGCATCTTCGCCAAGCACCGCGACCTCGTGCGTGACACCACCAGCGTCGCCAGCGCCGACGCGGTGGCGATGATGCGCCAGCTCGCGCGCACGCGCGGGCTGTTCTGCGGCCCCAGTTCCGGTGCCCACCTGCTGGCCGCGCAGCGCGTGCGGGCGCAGTTCCCCGAGCTCAAGACCATCGTCACCATCTTCGACGACGAGGGCGAGAAGTACATGCAGGACTTCTTCATGCGCCCGGCCGCTGCCACCGACGCGCCCGTGCCGTTCCATTGATGCCATGCTGCTGCTCGATGCACTCAGTCCGGCGCCGCGCACGGTGCGCATGTTCCTGCTGGAGAAGGGGTTGGACCTGCCGACGCGCCAGGTCGACGTGTTCACGGGCGAGAACCGCCAGGCGCCGTATCTGACCCACAACCCGGCCGGGCAGACGCCGACGCTGTTGCTCGACGACGGCAGCGCGATCAGCGAGTCGGTCGCGATCATGGAGTACCTGGAGGAGCTGCATCCGACGCCGGCGCTGATCGGCGCCACGCCGGCGCAGCGCGCCCTCACGCGCCAGTGGCAGCGCCGCGCCGAGCTCAACATCACCGAGAACATCCACAACGCATACCACTATGCGGAAGGGCTGGCGCGCTTCCAGGGGCGCATCCCGCTCGCGCCGGAGGCGGCGGTCGGCCTCAAACGGGTCGCGCAGGACCGCATCGGCTGGCTCGACAAGATGCTCGACGGGCGCGAGTTCCTCGCCGGCGGCCGGTTCAGCATCGCCGACATCTGGCTGTACGTGTGGCTCGACTTTGCCGATTCGGTCGGCCAGCCGTTCGACCGCGGCTTGGCGCGGCTCGGCCCGTGGTTTGCGCGTATCGCCGCGCGGCCGTCGGCGGTGGCCAGCCTGCATCCGGCCTGCCGGCCCGGTGGCGTGCGCGGCTGAACGTGGCCGCGCGCGCGGCGGGAAGGCGCGCTTTCCATGCTACACTTGCCGGCTCGTTGCGATCGCGGGGTACTGCGTCGCGCGGATTCCGGTGCTGCCAGCGTCGATTGGGACGCGCCCCGTTCGTTGCCCCGCGGGGTGGCGGCCATCGGACTCGAACCCGGGCGCCCTCCGCGGCAGCGGAGCGCCGGCAGTGGAACCAGCGGAGCGCGGCCGTGAACACCAACTTGGATACCTCCAGGATGCTCGTCTTCGCGGGCAACGCGCATCGCGCGCTCGCGGCCGCGACCTGCGAAGAGCTCAACATGCCGTTGGGCAAGGCCCTGGTCGGCCGCTTCAGCGATGGCGAGGTGCAGATCGAGATCGAGGAGAACGTGCGTCAGCAGGACGTGTTCGTGATCCAGCCGACCTGCGCGCCCACCGCCGACAACTTCATGGAGCTGCTCGCGCTGGTGGATGCGCTCAAGCGCGCCTCGGCCGGCAGCGTCACCGCGGTGATCCCATACCTGGGTTACGCGCGCCAGGACCGGCGGCCGCGCTCGGCGCGGGTGCCGATCACGGCCAAGGTGGCGGCGCAGATGATCGGCGTGGTGGGAACCGACCGCGTACTCACGATCGACCTGCACGCGGACCAGATCCAGGGCTTCTTCGACATGCCGCTGGACAACGTCTACGCCTCGCCGATCCTGCTCGCCGACATCTGGCGCCACTACTACGCCAAGGGCGAACTCATCGTGGTGTCGCCCGACATCGGCGGTGTGGCGCGCGCACGCGCGGTGGCCAAGCGGCTCGATGATGCCGACCTGGCCATCATCGACAAGCGCCGCCCGCGCGCGAACGAGGCCACCGTGATGAACATCATCGGCGAGGTCAAGGACAAGGTGTGCGTGCTGGTCGACGACATCGTCGACACCGCGGGTACGCTGTGTGCCGCGGCGGTCGCGCTCAAGAAGAACGGTGCGCGCAAGGTGGTGGCGTACTGCACGCACCCGGTGCTGTCGGGTGCGGCGATTTCCAACATCGAGAACTCGCTGCTCGACGAGCTCGTGGTCACCGACACGATTCCGCTGCGCGAGGATGCGCGGCGCTGCCGCCGGATCCGCCAGCTGTCGGTGGCCGAGCTGCTGGCCGAGACGATCCGGCGCATTGCGTTCGGGCAGTCGGTGAGTTCGCTGTACGTGGATTGAGCCTGCGCACCGGCGCGGCTGCCGCAGGGGCGGTCGCTGCGCAGGCGCGGGTGGAAATTGAAACAACGCTCTCCTGGTCGCGGGAGAGTTCCATCGCCGCCGCGAGGCGGCATCAACCGAAGCAAAGGCAATAGTGCAATGGCCATCACACACAACATCAATGTCGAAAAGCGCAACGACGAGGGCAAGGGTGCGAGCCGCCGCCTGCGTCGCGCTGGTTACGTCCCCGCCATCGTCTACGGCGGCGAGCTCAAGCCGGTCAGCATCCAGATCCAGCACAAGGATGTCTGGCACGCGAGCCAGAACGAGTGGTTCTATTCCTCGATCCTCGACCTCAACCTTGGCGGCGACGTGCAGAAGGTGCTGCTGCGTGACCTGCAGCGCCATCCGTTCAAGCAGCTCGTGATGCATCTGGATTTCCAGCGCATCAACGAGAACGAGGCAATCCGCCTGCGCGTGCCGCTGCACTTCCTCAACCAGGAAGTGTCGCCGGCCGGCAAGACCTCGGGCGTCATCATCATGCGCGAGCTCACCGAGGTGGAAGTGGCGTGCCTGCCCAAGGACCTGCCCGAGTTCATCGCGATCGACCTGTCCGAACTCAAGCTCGGCGACATCCTGCACCTGTCCGACATCAAGCTGCCTGCGGGCGTCGAGATTCCGGCGCTGCGCCTGGGCAAGGAATACGACAGCGCGGTGGTGGTGGTGCGTGAGGTGCGCGAGGAGGTCGAGCCGGTCGCTGCCGAAGGCGATGCCGCCGCAGCCGCTGCGCCGGCCGCTGCCGCCGCTCCCGCGGCCGCGAAGAAGGACGACAAGAAGTAAGTGGCAGCGCGGCCCGCGGCAGCGCGCCGCCATGCGACATGTGTTGACGGCGCGGGACCGGCGGTCCCGCGCCGGCACGTGCAGCCTCTGCCGGGTGGATCAGGGCGTTGGCCGACGTCACAGTCATGACACCGCTTCGTCTCATCGTCGGGCTCGGCAATCCGGGCGCCGAACACCTGCGCACGCGCCACAACGCGGGCTTCTGGTGCGTCGATGCGCTGGCTGCCCGTGAGGGCCTGCGCTGGGGCATGGAGTCCAAGCTGCGCGGCGAGACCACCAGGCTCACGCTCGGCGGGCAGGCGTTGTGGCTGCTCAAGCCGATGACGTTCATGAATGCGAGCGGCGCCTCGGTGGCCGCGGCGCTGCGCTACTGGAAGATCGAACCCGAGCAGATGCTGGTCGTGCATGACGACCTGGACCTGCCGGCGGGCACGGCGCGGCTCAAGTTCGACGGTGGCCACGGCGGCCAGAACGGCCTGCGTGACCTGTTTGCGCAATTGGGCCACGGTCGCTTCCATCGCCTGCGCATCGGCATCGGCCACCCCGGCAGCAAGGATCGCGTGCTCGGCTGGGTGCTCGGCCGGCCGTCGGTTTCCGACGAGGCCGCGATGCTGCGGGCGATCGGCAATGCGCTGGAGGTGCTGCCGCTGGCGGTGGCAGGCGACTTCGACGCCGCGATGCAGCGCCTGCACACGCCGGCGCCGGAGCCGTAGCCGCTGCGCGCGGGCGTCATCCGCGCACCCCCACGACCCGCGGCCATCGCCGGGCCGCCGATTTCCAACCCCGACCCCAGGATCACAGCATGGGCATCAAATGCGGCATCGTCGGTCTGCCCAACGTCGGCAAGTCGACCCTGTTCAACGCACTCACCAACGCAGGCATCGCCGCGGCCAATTTCCCGTTCTGCACGATCGAGCCGAACGTGGGGGTGGTGCCGGTGCCCGATCCACGGCTGGCTGCGCTGGCCGGCATCGCCAAGCCGCTCAAGATCATCCCGACCTCGATCGAGTTCGTCGACATCGCCGGACTGGTCGCGGGCGCGTCCAAGGGTGAAGGGCTGGGCAACAAGTTCCTCGCCCATATCCGCGAGGTCGACGCGATCGCGCACGTGGTGCGCTGCTTCGAGCATGACGACATCGTGCACGTGGCCGGGCGCGTCGATCCGATTGCGGACATCGAGACCATCGACACCGAACTCGCTCTGGCCGACCTCGAATCGGTCGACAAGGCGCTTGCGCGCGTGGAACGCGCGGCCAAGGCCAACGACAAGGACGCGATGGCGCGCCGGCCGGTGCTGCAGAAGCTCGCGGCCGGCCTCAACCAGGGGCGCGTCGCGCGCAGCCTCGGCCTCGACGAGGAAGAAAAGGCGCTCGTGCGCGACCTGTTCCTGCTCACGCTCAAGCCGCTCATGTACATCGCCAACGTGCGAGAGGATGGCTTCGAGGGCAATGCGCATCTGGACCGCGTGCGCGAGCGTGCCGCCGGCGAAGGCGCCGAAGTGGTGCCGGTATGCGCGGCGATCGAGGAGGAGATGGCCCAGCTCGAGGAGGCCGACCGCGACGAGTTCCTCAAGGACCTGGGGCTGGACGAGCCCGGGCTGAACCGGGTGATCCGTGCCGGCTACAAGCTGCTCGGCCTGCAGACCTACTTCACCGCGGGCGAGAAGGAAGTGCGCGCATGGCAGGTGCGCAAGGGCGCGACCGCGCCGCAGGCCGCCGGCGTGATCCATACCGATTTCGAGCGCGGCTTCATCCGCGCCGAAACCATCGCCTACGACGACTACATCAGGTACAAGGGCGAGGCCGGGGCGCGCGAAGCCGGGCGGCTGCGGCTGGAAGGCAAGGACTACATCGTGCAGGAAGGCGACGTGCTGCACTTCCGCTTCAACGTCTGAGCCGCAGTCCGGCCCGCCGCAGGTTGCGGCAACGTCGAGCGCGGCGGACCTGTCGGTCGCGACTTTCTGGCTCGGAGGTGCACATGCCTGGGCAACAGCGTGAAGTGGAGTTCCGGTTCCTGGCCGAGCCGACCGATGTCAATTTCGGCGGCAAGGTCCATGGCGGCATGGTCATGAAGTGGATCGACCAGGCTGCCTATGCGGCCGCGGTCGGCTGGAGCGGCCGCTACTGCGTGACGGTGGCGGTGGGCGGCATCCAGTTCGTGGCGCCGATCCTCATTGGCGATCTGGTGACGGTACGCGCCAAGCTCATCCACACCGGCACTTCGAGCATGCATTTCGCGGTGGACGTGACGGCGCGCGACCTCAAGACCGCACAGGAACGCAGCGCCACCAGTTGCGTGATCATCTTCATCGCGCTCGATGCGCCCGATGGCAGGCCGGCGCCGGTGCCACACTGGCAGCCGGCCACGGCCGAGGACGAGCGTCTGGCCCGATACGCACAACGCCTGCTCGCGCTGTCGAAGGCGATGGAGGAGGAAGTGCGCGAATTCGGCGGGCAACCGCCGCCGTAGCCGGACCCGTGCAAGCCGCGACCGAAGCGGCGCACCGCATCCAGGCGCCACCTCGCACCTTGACACTGCCGGTGCGCTACCACGAAAATGCGCGGCTCGCTGAACGCAGCCGGACGGCATCGGGCGACTTGGTTGCAGGCGGGCGTGCAGGCAGTCGACGGACCCGCCGCAGGCAGGACAGAGGCAGGACCGAAACAGATTTCCGGAGGGATACCCAAGCGGCCAACGGGGGCAGACTGTAAATCTGCTGGCTTACGCCTTCGGTGGTTCGACCGATTCGCCGGGAGCGTCGCCGGGAGCGAATCGGAACGCGACGCGAAGCGGCGCGGCCCGGAGGGCGAATGGCAGGAAGCCCGGAGTCATCCACCTCCCTGGCGATGCGCAGCATCGCAGGCGGGAGACTAGGAACAAGACAACGACAGGAACGAAACAGATTTCCGGAGGGATACCCAAGCGGCCAACGGGGGCAGACTGTAAATCTGCTGGCTTACGCCTTCGGTGGTTCGACCGATTCGCCGGGAGCG
>QUBV01000064.1 GCA_014338185.1 Lysobacterales bacterium
GGCGCGCCCGGCATCCGGCGCGGCATGGGCGCCGGCCACGCGTGCGCGCCAGGCATCGGCCGCACGCGCGATCGCCGCCAGCGCTTCGCGATCCACGCCCGCAGCCACGCCCCTGCGCGCACGCCAGTCCTGCAGCGCCTGCACGCGCAGGCGAAAGTCGTCATTGCGCGCAGCTTCGCCGCGCAGCGGGCTGCGCGCTTCGACCAGTGCGATGCAGTCGGCCGCGAGTGCGCGCTGCGCCGGTGCCGCGCGCAGCAGCGCCGCGGCCAGTCGCGGCTGGGTGCCGAGCGCGAGCATGCGGCGTCCGTGCGCGGTGATGCGCAGGTCGGCATCGAGCGCGCCGAGGCGTTGCAGCAGTTCGCGCGCCTGCGCGAGCGGGCCGGGGGGCGGCGCATCGAGCCAGCGCAGCTCGGCGCTGCCCCAGGCCGCAAGCTCCAGCGCGAGCTGTGACAGTTCCACCTGTGCGATCTCGGGTCGGCGCTCGGCGTCGAGCCGTTTGCTCTGCGGCCACAGCCGCCAGGCATGGCCGGGACCGAGGCGACCGGCGCGACCGGCGCGCTGGTCGGCCGAAGCCTGGGCGATCGCCACGGTCTGCAAGCGCGTGAAGCCCGAGTTGGGATCCAGCCGCGGTTCGCGCGCGAGGCCGAGGTCGACCACGCCACGCACGCCGGGCAGGGTCAGGCTCGATTCGGCCACGTTGGTCGCCAGCACCACGCGGCGGCGACCGGCGGCCGCCGGCGCGAGCGCGGCGTGCTGCTCGCCCAGCGCGAGTTCGCCGTGCAGCGCGACGAGATCGACCCCGCCGCCGGCCAGCGCGGCGAGCGCGGCGCGGGCAGCGTCTATTTCGCGCTTGCCGGGCAGGAACACCAGCACGTCGCCGGGGTCGGCTGCGAGCGCGGCCTCGACCGCACGCCGCAAGTGCGCGAGCCAGCCGCGCTCGGGCCAGGCCTCGCCCGTGCGCGCGGGTGGATGAGCCACCTGTACCGGAAAGCTGCGTCCGGCGCTGGCCAGCTGCGGCGCGTCGAACCAGCGCGCGATGCGCGCGCCGTCGAGCGTGGCCGACATGATCACCAGGCGCAGGTCGGGGCGCAGGTTGGCCTGCACGTCGAGTGCGAGGGCGGCGCCGAGGTCGCCATGCAGGTGGCGCTCGTGGAACTCGTCGAACAGGATCGCGGCGATGCCACGCAGTTCCGGATCGTCCTGGATCAGGCGCGTGAGGATGCCTTCGGTCACCACTTCGATGCGCGTGGCCGCCGACACCCTGGCCTCGAAGCGGATGCGGTAGCCGACCCGGGCGCCGACCGCCTCGCCCAGTTGCGCGGCCATGAACTCGGCCGCCGCACGCGCGGCGATGCGGCGTGGTTCGAGCATGAGGATGCGGCCGTCGCCGCGCCACGGCGCGGCCAGCAGCGCCGGTGGCACGCGCGTGGTCTTGCCCGCGCCGGGCGGCGCCTGCAACACCAGCCGCGGCTGCGCGGCGAGCGCGGCGAGGATGTCCGGCAGCAGTGCATCGATCGGCGCCGCTGCGGTCATCGCGGTCGGCACCGGGAACCGAGCCGCATGGCAAGGCGGCCACGGGCGGCGGCCGCCTGCCCCTGCAGCCGCCGCCGCATTATTCGCAAAGCATGCCGTTGGCGCTGAGCAGGCGCGTGTAGCTGATCGTGCCGGTGATGACCGGGACGCCGGCCGCCAACGTCTGATTGGGTGTGAACTCCACGTCCATGCGCGTGCAATCGTGCAGGCTCACGTGGATCCTGCCCCAGTCGAGCGTGGCGTTGCCGGTGGTCAGGTACGAAACCGGAATGTCCAGCGCGCGGACGCCACCCGCCACGGGGTCGAACGCGGCGCTGCCGACGATCCAGAACGGCTGCTCGTTGCCGTCCTTGGTCAGCAGGTCGACCACCACTTGGCGGCGCCGCGGATTGGCGACGTCATAGCCCTCGGCGACCTGCACGATCAGGCCTTCATTGCGCTCGGGGTTGTACCACTGCGCGGCGGCGTAGCCATCCAGCGGCAACGGCGCGAACGCGTCCGGATAGGTCGCCTCGGTCGGCTCGTAGGCAGGCACCGTGATGTCGACGCTGGTGCCCGTGCCGCCGAGCACGTTGAGCTTGAACGCGGCGTTGAAGTCGTGCTGCGCGGCACCCGCGATCGCGTAGTTCTCGAGCACGAAGGTTTCGCTGCGTGGCATCTGCACCGCGTAGGCTGCTTCCGACACCACCGTGTTGGGCTCCTGCGCGACACGGATCACGCCGAACTCGGTGGTGCCCTTGGTGATCATGAATCGCGGCCGCAACGGGATTGCGGCGGTGACCGCATCGTCGGCGCGATCCGCCCGCACCAGGGTGATCGCGTTGTGACCGCCGGTGGTGCCATAGGGCGTGGGGCGACCGCTGCTGCTGCATGGCACGCGCCACACCGTGACCACGAGGTTCTCGAGGGTGCCACCGCCGCTGGGGGTGACCGCATAGGCCGGCACCGTCGCGCTCCAGGTCGTGCCCACCGGCTTGTCGGGCAGCGGATAGGCCGCGCAACTGGGCGGATAGCTGCGATAGGCATTGACCATCGGCGTGCCGACGCTGCCGACCGTACCGGCGGCCTTGGCCACCGGTGCGGCGCGGGCGGCCCCGGCGGGCACGCGGTAATCGGGCTGGGCCGTCAGCTGCACGGGCGCTGCGGCAAGGCCGCCCGAGGTTGCGGCAAGGACCAGCATGAGTGCCGGATTCAGCTTGTGCTTCATGGTGCGAGCTCCAACGACCGTCATGGCCACAGGGTTGGGCAGGGTAGCGCAATGTCGCCCGCCACCACAAAAAACAACGGGCGGCCAGGCCGCCCGTTGGAATGGGATCATCGCCGGCTCACTCGCACATCATGCCGTTGGCGGTGAAGATGCGGTCATAGAGCGTGTTGCCGCTGAACACCGGCACCGGCAGCGGCAGGCCGCTGCGCGGCGTGAACGTCATGCTGAGCTTGTTGCAGCTGACCAGGCGCAACTGCGCGCTGCCCCAGTCGCGCGTGGCATTGCCGTTGATGAGGTAGGCCAGCGGGATCGTGAGCGAGGTGGCGCCGGTCGGGTCGAACGCGGCACTGCCGACGATCCAGAACGGATTGCCGTTGGTGTCGAGCGTGAGCAGGTCGATGATGACCTGGCGCCGCGCCGGATGCGCGCCGTCGTAGCCCTCGGCCACCTGCACGATCACGCCTTCGCTGAGCGCGGGATTGAAGTACTGCGCGGCGAGGTAGCCATCGAGCGGCAGTGCCGCCAGGCCGCTGCCGGTGTAGTCGCCCATGGTCAGCACGGTGGCGCCGGAGCCGCTGATGAACGGATCGATCGCCAGCGAGAACGCGTAGCTGTAGTAGTGGGCGTAGTCGAGGTCGAGCGCGCCGCTCGACCGGACCATGTAGTAGTTCTCGAGCACGTAGGTCGTGCTCACGAACACGGGGGCGTCGTAGGGGCCGTCGGCGACGAAGGTGTTCGGCTCGGTGGCCGCGCGCACCGCACTGGCGGCGTCGTTGAAGCCGATCCCGCCCTGCTGGATGTTGAGCAGCGGGAAGGTCGGGAAGCGGTCGGTGCGAGCCTCGTTGGCCGCATCGCGATCGATGCGCAGCAAGGTCATCGCGTTGCCGCCGCCATCATTGTTGTAGGGCAGGTTGCTGGCGCCGCTGCTGCTGCAGGGCACGCGCCACAGGGTGATCGTGACGGTCTCCGGCGTGACCACGTTGCCGCTCATGTCGCGCGTGTACAGCGCCATGCGCCGGCTCACGGTGGCGCCGCTGGCCTTGTCGGGCAACGGCCACGCGGCGCAGCTGGGCGGGTAGGCGCGGAACTCGTTGACCAGCGGCGTGCCCGAGTTGGTGTGGCTGCCCATGACCTTGGCCCCGCCCTGGCGCGCCTTGGCGGCCGCGGCGGTCAACGTGGCCAGTCGGGCGCGGGCGTTGGCCACGGCGCTTTCATGGTATTGGCGCGCCGCGTCGGCGCCGGCATCGGCCGCGACGGCGGGAACGGCGAACAGCATCGCAGCGGTGAACGACAGCAGGCTCAGGGCTTTCATCATGGGTTCCTCGCAACAGGTCGCGCGAGCATCATCGCACGGCGGTGAATTGGCAGTGAACCGCGCCCGGCGCGTGATGCAGTCCACGCTCGCGCCGCGAGGCCGGTCACGGATAATGCGCGGTTCCGGAACCGACCTGGTCGCGCATGAGCGAGCCTGCACCCGCCGAGCTGATCGACATCGGCGCCAACCTCACCCACGAATCCTTCCGCGCCGACTTCGACGCGGTGCTCGCGCGTGCCCGTGCGGCCGGGGTCGCCGGCATCGTGGTGACCGGGGCGAGCGCGGCCGGCAGCCGCGCCGCCCATGCGCTCGCGCAACAGCACCCGCGGCTGCTGCATGCGACCGCGGGCGTGCATCCGCACCATGCGCATGACTACGACGAGGCCACCGACGCGCTGTTGCGCGAGCTGGCCGCGACGCCGCAGGTCAAGGCCGTGGGTGAGACCGGCCTGGACTACTACCGCAACTATTCGCCGCGCGAGGCGCAGATCGTCGCGTTCGAGCGCCAGCTCGCGATCGGCGCCGACAGCGGCAAGCCGCTGTTCCTGCACCAGCGCGACGCGCATGCCGACTTCATCGCCTGCCTCGACCGCGTGCGCACGCGCCTCGCGCGCGTGGTCGTGCACTGCTTCACCGGTGAGCGCGCCGAGCTCATCGATTACCTCGACCGCGACTGCCACATCGGCATCACCGGCTGGATCTGCGACGAGCGCCGCGGCCAGCACCTGCGCGAGCTGGTGCGGCTGGTGCCGCGCGGCCGGCTCATGATCGAGACCGACGCGCCCTACCTGCTGCCGCGCGACCTCGTGCCCAAGCCCTCGCACCGGCGCAACGAGCCGATGTACCTTGCGCATGTGTGCGCCGCGGTGGCCGCCGCGCGCGGCGAGGCCGTCGCCGACACCGCGGCGCACAGCAGTGCCACCGCGCGCGCGTTCTTCGCGCTCGAGTGAGGCGCTTCAGCTGCGCAGGCCGACGCCGCGCCGCAGCAGGTGCAGCGCCACCAGCGTGAGCGTGATGGCGAACCCGAGCATCACCGCGTAGGCGTAGCCGAGCCCGATGTCGCTGATGTCGAGCAGGCCGTAGCGGAACGCATCGACCATGTACAGGATCGGATTGGCATGGCTGATCTGCCGCCACGGCGAACCGAGCATGTCGACCGAGTAGAACACGCCGCCGAGGTAGGTGAGCGGCGTGAGCATGAAGGTGGGCACCAGCGCGACGTCGTCGAACTTCTTGGCATACAGCGCGTTGATGAAGCCGGCCAGCGCGAACACGATCGAGGTCAGCAGGATCGTCGACAGCGTCACCCAGGGATGGTGCATCTGGATACGCGTGAACAGCAGCGAGATGCCGAGCACGATGATCGCGACCATGAAGCCGCGCAGCACCGCGCCGGCCACGTAACCGGACAGCAGCACCCAGCCGGGCATCGGCGAGGCCAGCATCTCCTCGACGTAATGGCCGAACTTGGCGCTGAAGAACGACGACGAGATGTTGCCGTAGCTGTTGGTGACCACCGCCATCATGATGAGGCCGGGCACGATGTAGTCGATGTAGCCGACGCCGGGCACGATCTCGCCGATGCGGCTGCCGATGAGCGTGCCGAAGATGACGAAATACAGCGTCATCGTGATGGCCGAAGGCAGCAGCGTCTGGGTCCAGATGCGCAGGATCCGCGCCACCTCGCGCCGCGCCACGGTGGCAAACGCGATCCACTGGCCGGCCGCGTTCACGCCGCCCCCTTGCCGTTGTCGACCAGGCGCACGAACAGCTCCTCGAGGCGGTTGGACTTGTTGCGCAGCGAACGCACCACGATGCCGGCCTGCGTCAGGGCCGCGAACAGCGAATTGAGGTCATGGCCGCGCGGCACCGCCGCCTCCAGCGTGAGCGCATCGACCGCGTGCAGCGCGATGCCCGCGATCTCCGGCAGGCGGGTCGCCACGGGCTCGGCCGGCTCGGCCAGGTCGAGCACCAACGTCTCCACGTCGAGCTTGGCCAGCAGGCGCTTCATCGAGCTGTGCTCGATGATGCTGCCACGGTCGATGATGGCGATGTTGCGGCACAGCTGCTCGGCTTCCTCCAGGTAATGGGTGGTGAGGATGACCGTGGTGCCGGCGCGATTGATCGCGCTGATGAACTTCCACATCGAGCGTCGGATCTCGATGTCGACGCCGGCGGTGGGCTCGTCGAGCACGAGCAGGCGCGGCTCGCTCATCATCGCGCGCGCGATCATGAGGCGGCGCTTCATGCCGCCCGACAGCGAGCGCACGGTCTGGTGGGCCTTGTCCCACAGCTGCAGCTGGCGCAGGTAGCGTTCCGCGCGCGGCATCGCTGCGGCACGCGTGATGCCGTAGAAACCCGCCTGATTGATGCAGATGTCGAGCGGCTTCTCGAACGGGTTGAGGTTGATCTCCTGTGGCACCAGCCCGAGCAGCGCCATCGCCTGGCTGCGCTGCTCGCGCACCGACACGCCGAACACGTGCACATCGCCACCGCTGGGGTTGACCAGCGAGGACAGGATGCCGATCAGGGTCGACTTGCCGGCGCCGTTGGGGCCGAGCAGGGCGAAGAAGTCACCCGGTTCCACCCGCAGCGACACGCCCTTGAGTGCCTGCACGCCGCTGGCATAGGTCTTGGTGAGCTCGACGACGTCGAGCGCGGGCGTGGTGGTCATCGCAGCGGGCGGGGCGGGCAGGCGGCGCCTGATAGTATAGACGGCTGCCCCAAGTCCAACGCAGCGTGCCGATGGAACTTTTCAAGTTGCGCCTGGTGGCCAGCCACATGCTGGCACCGTCGGTGCGCCACCTGGTGTTCGAGCGTGCCGACGGCGCGCCCGTCGCATTCGTGCCCGGCCAGTTCATCCAGATCCATTTCCATTACGCCGACGGCACGCCGACGCGGCGCAGCTACTCGATCGGCACCATCGGTGATGGCAAGACACCCGCGACAAGGCTCGAAATCGCCGTGTCCTATGTCGAGGGCGGCGCCGCCACCGCGCTGCTGTCGCAGCTCGACGAAGGCGGCACGGTCGAGGCGAGCGGTCCGTTCGGGCGCTTCTGTCTGCAGCCCAATGACAGCAACCAGCGCTACCTGCTGGTCGCGACGGGCACCGGGGTCACGCCCTATCGCGCGATGCTTGGCCAGATCCGCCAGCTCAGCGCCACGCGCGGCTGCAGCTTTGCGCTCGTCTACGGCGCGCGCAGCGAGACCGAACTGCTGTATGGCGAAGAGTTCGAGGCCTTCGCGCGCGAGGTGCCGGCGTTCTCGTTCCACCCCTGCTTCAGCCGCGTGCCGCGCGCGGTACCGCGGCCCAACGACCGCAATGGCCGCGTGCAGGTCGCGCTGGGCGAACTCGCGCCCAATGCCACACACGACATCGCCTACCTGTGCGGCAATCCCGACATGGTCGACGAGGCCTTTGCGATGCTCAAGGCCGCCGGCCTGGGCGTGGCGCAGATCCGCCGCGAGAAGTACGTCAGCAGCAAGTGACGCCGCCCGCGCGGGTGGCACACGCGGCCGGCGGCAGCACGAACCGCAACGGCAGCGATCGGGGCAGCTCGGGGTCCGGCGCCTGGCCACGATACGTGGGTCAACCCGGTCGTCACCGGCTTGGGCGTGTGTTGCAGCTACGAGTGGAGCAGCAGCACGCCCTGCACTCCGTGAGCCGGTGGCAGGGCCAACCGGCTCACGGGGCGGCATGCCTCAGTTGTCACGCGGCTGTCCAGGGTAGGGCGTGCGGTACGGATTGCAGTCGAACCCAGGGTCGTTGATGCGCCAGCAGGGCACGAAGTCAAAGCGCGAGTCCAGCGTTTCTGGGCCGACTCGAAACAACGCGAATTCGGACATGGATGGCGTTTCCACGCCAGGTACTTTGATGTTACGCCAGCGCCCCAGGATACGCTGGCCATCGCCATAGACGCGCGCAACCTCACCGATGTCGTAGTGCTGCACGGGGGGACTGGCCTCGCGCGACAGCAGCACCAAGCGTCCGGCGCCCGAAGGCGCAAACATGACGACGCTCAAAGGGGGCAGCGGATCAGTACTGTAGCCCATGGCATGAAAGAGCGCCCACATGAAGCCCGGCGCGCGCGCGCAAGCCTGCGACACGCAGGTCACGCTGTAGGACTGCGCATCGGCGGGCGGCGGCGGCGGCGGCGGTGCATAGACCCAACCGGGATGGCCACTGAGGTCATTTGGCTGCACCGTGTAGGCGGGGGTGGCGATCCGCGCCAGGCGGACCAGGGCGACTACCGAGGACATGCTGCGCTCGCGGCCCGGCAAGATGGGTGGGGTCGGGGTGTACTCTCGACGCCCCACCAGCAGCCAGTCGCCCGAGTAGTCGATGGGCTGCACCGTGGGGGCGCCCGACCAGACATGGGCCATCTTCTGCGTGCGGCCATTGACGGTGAGCACGCCCTCACGGGGGCCGGTCCAGGCCCAGGTGATGACGTCGCTCGTGGGCGTGGCCTGGTGGGGGTGGCTGCTGCCGCTGCCGCGCGGCGGGCCGTTGCTCAAGGTGTAGGCCGTGAGCGTGGTGGTCGCCAGCGGGGCGCCGTCAAAGAGCGCATCGTCGCTGCTGTAGGTGATCGAGCCGTTGATGCCCTGCGTCACCATCTTGCCGGTGGCGTCGTAGAAATACAGGGCGCCGCCGACGATGCCGCGATTGTCCGGCGTGACGCCGATGGTCATGGCGCCCAGCGTGGTCGAGTCTCCGCCGGGGATGGCGATGTAGTCGCCCATGACCAAAGGGATGTCCCAGGAATAGTTCCCAAGCAGCGGCACGAGAGGCGGCGCAGCGGCCTCGGCACTGGGGGCGGCGATGAGCGCATCACCCGACGCGGCGGCTGGCAGGGAGACTGCCAGCGCGAACGCGGTCAGGGCGAGCAAACGAAACGGGGCGGGCATGGGTTCTCCTTGTGGTGTTGTGGCTTCTGGGCAAGACCATCGTCGCATGGGACACGCCAGGGTCAAATTGGCTGGACATACGCAAAGCCCGCGCGACACTAGGAATTTCGTGCGCTGATCCATCGATCACCCGCCTGGGCGTGGCGCAGATCCGCCGCGAGAAGCACGTCAGCAGCAAGTGACGCCGCCCGCGCGGGTGGCACACGCGCTCGGCGGCAGCACGAACCGCAACGGCAGCGATTGCGTGGGTGGCTGGTCGGGCAGTGGCACCCGGTCCAGCCAGTCCTTGGCCAGATCACGGATGATCGGGCCACCCGAGCCGCTGAATCGCGCCACCGCGGTGTAGCGGCCCGGGGTGCTGCACAGACCGGGTCGGTCGGATTGCTTGATCCCGGCATCCTTCGATCCCCACCAGTACCGCAGCTGCACCCGCACACCGAAGGATTCACCGCGGCGCAGCTCGATGACGTCCGCGAGGCTGGCCGGCATCGGCGCGGGGCCTGGCGCCACGAACGGCCGGTAGCTGCCACGCGGACCCTCGACGGCGATACTCCAACCCTCCCAGTCCTGGTGACGACCGAGCAGGTCGTCACGCGCGCGGACGATGCGGATCGGCTGCTCGCCACGATTGGTCGCGCTGAGCACGAGCGTCCCCGGCGGCTCGCCCAGCGCGGGATCGGCCACCTGCAGCGCAAGCCACAGCGGCGACGTGGCGGTGGTCGACGGCGGATCGGCGCTGGCACTGCCACCGCAGAGGGCGGCAAGCAACGCGACTGCGGAACGAAGGTTCATGGGCAAGGGGTCCTTGGTGGGGAGGCCTGGATGGGTCGGCGACCGCGCAAGCCGTGGGCGGCGCGTGGGTTTGGTCCGGCGTGCGGGTCCCGATGGTCAACGCTCGGGGTGCTCGCGCGGGGTTGGTCGGCATCCTTGGCGGCTGGGTCGGCTTGGCTCGCGCGGCGATATCGCAATCTGTAAAGGATGCTTGACAGGCCGCTTGGACCGGGCGTATCGTTCTGTCAAGTTTCCTTGACACACGCAAGCACGTGATCCTGTCGCCGTTCCACACTTGCACCACGTTCCCGGGCACCGCGTCCGCGCGGCAGGGGGTCGGGCGATGACCTTGCAGCGCATCAGCTGGCTGTTCGCGGCGCTGGGATTGGCCTGCGTCGCGGTGGGCGCGGTCGGCCACTGGCTCCTGGCCTGGCCGCCGGCCGCGGCGAGCGGGTGGGCCGGCGCGGGCGCCGGCTATCTCGCCGGCGGCGTGGTGCTGCGGTTGCTGCCGCGCTGGTGGCGCCAGCACTGCGACGACATGTACGCGCAGCCGGCCGGCCGGCGTTACCTGCGCTCGTTGTGGCCGATCATGGTCGGCTACACGCTCGCATTGTTCGCGTCGATCATGCTGATCCGCCGCGGCATCGACTCCGTGCCGCTGCGCGCACTGGTGGCGGTCGCGCCCGCGTTCGCGCTGGTGCTGCTCATGCGTGCGGCGCTGCGCTACCTGCGCGAGATCGACGAGCTGCAGCGGCGCATCGAGACCGAGGCCATCGGCATCGCCAGCCTGCTCGTGTCGGTGCTGTACTTCGCCGCCGGCCTGTTGCAGAAGGCCAAGGTGGTCGAGGTCGATGCCGCCACGGCGATGATCTGGGTGTTCCCGCTGCTGTGCGCCACCTACGGCATCGCCAAGATGCTGCTGACCCGGCGTTTCCAGTGAACAACCAGGTACGCGCGCTGCGCGAGGAGCGGGGCTGGTCGCAAGGTGAGCTGGCCGAGCGGCTCGCGGTATCACGCCAGACCATCCATGCGATAGAGACCGGCAAGTACGACCCGAGCCTGCCGCTCGCATTCAAGCTCGCGCGGCTGTTTTCAATGTCGATCGAGCAACTGTTCGACCCGGGAGAATGAGGATGGACAAACGCAAGCAGGCACGCATCGCGATCGCGGCCGCGGCACTGTTGCTGCTGGGCAGCCAGTTCCTGTTGCGGCGCGAACGCGCCGACGCGACGCACGCGAACGTCGAACCCGCTGCCGCGCGCATGCAGCGCGCGGCCGACGGCAGCCTCCGCATCGGCACGCTGGTGTTCCGGCCGTGCGAACTGGCCGCGCCGCGCACCGGTGCCACCACGGCCGCGTACTGCGCGCCGTTTGCGGTCGCGGAAAATCCCGCCGCACCCGCCGGCCGCCGGATCGACCTCAAGCTCGCGCTGGTCGCGAGCGAGGCGGCCGCGCCGGAAATCGATCCGGTGGTGCTGCTCGCGGGCGGTCCGGGCCAGGCGGCCACCCAGGTGTGGGCGCAGACCGCGGGCGCGTTCGCGCCGCTGCTGGCCAGGCGCAATGTGATCCTGCTCGACCAGCGCGGCACCGGCGGCTCCAATGCCCTGACCTGCAAGCAAGAGGACGACAGCGACGCTGCCGCGTTCGACCTCGGGCGCGTGCGCGAGCACACGCGCACATGCCTGCAAACCGTATCGAGCCACGCCGATCCGCGCTGGTACACCACCACGCTCGCGCTGGATGACCTCGAAGCCGTGCGCCAGGCGCTGGGCGGTCCGCGGCTCAACCTCGTTGGCGTGTCCTACGGCACGCGTGTCGCGCAGCAGTACGCCAAGCGCCATCCCGCGGCGGTGCGCAGCATCATCCTCGACAGCGCGGTGCCCAACGACAATGCGCTGGGCGCCGATTTCGCCGTCAACCTCGACGCCTCGCTCAAGGCGCAGTTCAAGCTGTGCACCCAGGATCCACGCTGCCACGCCGCCTTCGGCGATCCGTGGGCCAACCTGCAGCAGCTGCGCACGGCACTGCGCGACAAGCCGGTCCAGGCCAGCTACCGCGATCCCGACAGCAATGCACCCACCACGCATGCGTTCAGTGCCGACAGCCTGGCCAGCCTCGTGCGCATGTACGCCTACCAGCCCGAGATGAGCGCACTGTTGCCGCTCGGGATCGCGCGGGCGCAGACCGGCGACTACGCCTCGCTGGCGGCGCAGGCGCAAATGCTGGGCATGGACATGAGCAGCCTGGCCGAAACCGCGATGCCATTGTCGGTGCTCTGCAGCGAGGACTCCGACCGCCTCGCGGTCAACCCGGCCGATGCCGACACCGTGCTCGGCACCAGCCTGGTGGAGGCGTTCAAGGCGCAATGCGAGATCTGGCCGCACGGCACGCGGCCGGATGACTTCAACGCACCCCTGCGCGGCGATCTGCCGGTGCTGCTGCTTGCGGGCGAGTTCGACCCGGTCACGCCGCCGCGTTATGCCGAGGCGATCGCGCGCGAGCTGCCGCATGCGCGCGTGCTGCTCGCGTGCGGCCAGGGCCACAGCCTGCTCGGGCGTGGTTGTTTTCCCAAGCTCGCCGCACGCTTCGTCGACACGCTCGATGCGGCGGGGCTGGATGCGAGCTGCGTCGACAACTTCGCGCCCATTCCCGCGTTCATCGACTACAACGGAGCCGCGCCATGATCGAAGTGGACGACCTGCACAAGACCTTCGGCGCGGTCAAGGCCGTCGCTGGCGTGTCCTTCACCGCACGCGACGGCGAGATCACCGGCCTGCTCGGTCCCAACGGCGCCGGCAAGACCACCACGCTGCGCATGCTCTACACGCTGATGCGGCCCGACCGCGGCGGCGTGCGCGTGGACGGCATCGACGCCGCGGCCGATCCGCTGGCGGTGCGCCGGCGACTGGGCGTGCTGCCCGACGCGCGAGGCCTGTACAAGCGCCTCAGCGCGCGCGAGAACATCGACTACTTCGGCCGCCTGCAGGGACTGGATGCGGCCACCCGTGCGCATCGTATCGACGAACTGGCGCGCTCGCTCGACATGGGCGACATCCTCGACCGTCCCACCGAGGGCTTCTCGCAGGGCCAGCGCGTCAAGACCGCGATCGCGCGCGCGCTCATCCACGACCCGCGCAACGTGATCCTCGACGAACCGACCAATGGCCTGGACGTGATGGCCACCCGTGCGATGCGCGGCTTCATGCGCGCGCTCAAGGCGCAGGGACGCTGCGTGCTGTTCTCCAGCCACATCATGCAGGAGGTCGGCGCGCTGTGTGACCGCATCGTGGTGATCGCGCATGGTCGCGTGGTCGCCGACGAGTCACCCGCGCAACTGCGCGCGCAGACCGGCGCCGCCAGCCTCGAAGACGCGTTCGTCCAGATCATCGGTTCGGAAGAAGGGTTGGCCGCATGAACAACATCCTCACCGTATTCTGGAAGGAAGTGCGCGAGAACCTGCGCGACCGCCGCACCGTGCTCAACACCCTGCTCACCGGCCCGCTGATCGCGCCGCTGATGTTCGCGCTGGTGATCAACGCCTCGATCTCGCGCGAACTGGCCAAGGCCGAGAAGCCGCTGCCGGTACCCGTGGTCGGTGCCGAGCACGCACCCAACCTCATCGCCGCGCTGCGCCGCGCGGGCGCGCAGATCAAGGACGCGCCGGCCGATCCCGAGCGCGCCGTGCGCGAACAGGACGCCGACCTCGTGCTGCGCATCCCGGCCGCCTACGCCAAGTCGTGGGCGGCGGGCGAGCCGGCCCAGGTCGAAATCATCCACGACCAGTCCCAGCGCGACGCGCAAGGCCCGGTGTTGCGCCTGCAGGCGATGCTCAGCGCCTATGCGCAGCAGAACGGCGCGCTGCGGCTGGTCGCGCGCGGGATCTCGCCCAACGTGATGCGGCCGCTGGTGGTCGCCGACCGTGACCAATCCACCGCGCAGACGCGCAGCGGAGGCATGTTCAGCATGCTGCCGTACTTCTTCATCCTCGGCGTGTTCATCGGCGGCATGGCGCTGGCGATCGACACCACCGCGGGCGAGCGCGAGCGCCAATCGCTCGAACCGTTGTTCGTCAATCCGGTGCGGCGCGGCGCGCTGCTCACGGGCAAGCTCGGCGCCACCACCGCGTTTGCGTTCACCACGCTCGTGCTCAGCATCGTCGCGTTCGCGGTCGCGGCGCGCTTCATGCCCACCGACAAGCTCGGCATCAGCCTGCAGTTGGGCCTGCAGTTCGCCTGCGGCACGCTGCTGGTGATGCTGCCGCTGACCGTGCTGCTGGCCACGCTGCAGACGCTCGCGGCTGCCTTCGCCAAGAGCTTCCGCGAGGCGCAGACCTACCTGTCGCTGCTCATGTTCGTGCCCGCGGTGCCGACCATGTTGCTGTCGTTGTACCCGGTCAAGACCCAAGCCTGGATGTATGCGGTGCCGCTCATGAGCCAGCACGTGACCATGATCCGCCTCATGCGCGGCGACGCGGTCACGCCGGGCGATTTCGCGCTGTGCGTGGCCACCACCACGCTCGCCGCGCTGGTCGCGGTGCTGCTGACCGCATGGGTGTACCGCGGCGAGCGCCTCGCGATTTCGGCCTGACGCCGTCAGCCGCGCAGCGACGGCACCGGGCGCGAGCGCGCCGCGGTGCCGCTAGAATCGCCCGATGTTTGCCTGGTGGCCGCAGCTCGTCGATGCCTTCAACCAGCATGCGGTCACGCCGCTGCTGCAGGGGCTCGGCCTGCTCGAACACTTCGGCGATCCGCGCGACGTGGCCGAGGCGCTCATCATCGCCGCGGTGCAGGTGTTGATCATCGGTGCGATCTTCCGCCCGCTCGAATCGCTGGCGCCGGCCGAACGCTGGAGCGATCGCCGCCTCACGCGCATCGATCGCACTTACACCTTGATCATGCTGTTCGGCCTCAACCCGCTGTTCGCCTACCTCGTGCTCACGCCGCTGGCGCGGCTGGCCGGCGTCGCCGGCGGCGAGGCGCAGGGCGATGCCGGCCTGCTCGGGCTGCTGCCGTGGCTGGCCGGGTATCCGTGGCTCAAGTTCGCGCTGTACTACCTGCTGTTCGACTTCACCTACTACTGGATGCACCGCGCCCAGCATTGGCTGCCGTGGTGGTGGGCGCTGCACAGCCTGCACCACAGCCAGCGCCAGATGGGCTGCTGGTGCAACGACCGCGGCAGCTATGTCGATGGCCTGCTGCAGTCGGTCGTGCTCGGTGCGTTCGGCGTGGTGATCGGCGTCGAACCCGATGAGTTCGCGCTGCTGATGTTCGCGGGCGAGCTGGTGCAGTGCTATTCGCACACCAACGTGCGCTTTGGCTTCGGCCGCGTGTTCGAACGCGTGTTCGTCGATCCCAAGTTCCATCGCCTGCACCACATGGTGGTCGACGAGTTGCGTCCGAACCTGCACAACTGCAACTTCGGCCAGGTGCTGTCGGTGTGGGACCAGCTGTTCGGCACCGCGCGCTATGGCATCGCGCCGCGGCCGACCGGCGTGCTCGACCCGATGGTCGACATCGACAACGAGCGCGGCCTCGTCGCGATGCAGTGGGGCGCGGTGCGGCGGTTCTGGGGCGCGCTGTGGTCGCGCGCGGGCTGGCGCCCGGGCGATGTCGGTTTCGGCCCCGACTACGTGCCCTATCCGAGCGGGCACGATCGCGTCACCGGCCAGCCGCCGGACCGCTGAGCACGCTCACACCAGGCCGGTGATGCCGTAGACGAGGATCACGAAGAACACCGCGAGCGTCTTGACCAAGGTGATCGCGAAGATGTCGCGATAGGACTGGCGATGGCTCAGGCCGGTCACCGCGAGTAGCGTGATCACCGCGCCGTTGTGCGGCAGCGTGTCCATGCCGCCCGAGGCCATCGCCGCCACCCGGTGCAGCACCTCGGGCGGAATGCCGGCGATCGCGGCCGCATGCGCGAAGGACTCGGCCATCGCCGCCAGCGCGATGCTCATGCCGCCCGAGGCCGAGCCGGTGATGCCGGCCAGCGCGGTCACGGTGACTGCTTCGTTGACCAGCGGATGCGGGATCGAGCGCAGCGCATCGGCGACCACGAGGAAACCCGGCAACGCCGCGATCACCGCGCCGAAGCCGTACTCGGATGCGGTGTTCATCGATGCCAGCAGCGCGCCACCCACGGCCGTGCGCGTGCCCTGCGCGAACGCGGCGGTGACCGGGCGCCAGGCGAACAGCAGCACGCAGGCGATGCCGGCCAGCAGCGCGCCTTCCACCGCCCAGATTGCCACCAGCTTGCCGGTGTCCTGCACCACCGGCGCGGCCTGGCCGACCACGCTCGGCACGAAGCTCGTGCTCGTGCCATACCAGCGCGGGATGTTGCGGGTGAGCACGAAGTTGACCACGCCGACCACCACCAGCGGCGCGATCGCCAGCGCCGCGGGCGCCATTCGCGTGCCGGTGAACGCTTCGGGTTCGTTGCCGTGTCCGCTGCCGTAGCCCTCGCCGCGCGCGGCCGCCACGCGCCGGCGCCACTCCAGGTAGGCCATGCCCAGCACGAACACGAACACCGCGCCGATGCTGCCCAGCCACGGCGCGGCCCAGGTGGTGGTCTGGAAGAACGTGGTCGGGATCACGTTCTGGATCTGCGGCGTGCCGGGCAGCGCGTCCATGGTGAAGGTGAACGCGCCCAGCGCGATGGTGCCGGGGATCAGGCGCTTGGGGATGTCGCTCTGGCGGAACAGCTCGGCCGCGAACGGATACACGGCGAACACCACCACGAACAGCGACACGCCGCCGTAGGTCAGCAGCGCGCACACCAGCACGATCGACAGCATCGCGCGGCTGCGTCCGACCAGGCCGATCGTGGCCGCGACGATGGACTTGGAGAATCCCGAGATCTCGATGAGCTTGCCGAACACCGCACCGAGCAGGAACACCGGGAAGTACAGCTTGAGGAAACCGACCATGCGCTCCATGAACAGGCCGGTGAACATCGGCGCCACCAGCGCCGGCTCGGTCAGCAGCACCGCGCCGAGTGCGGCGATCGGCGCGAACAGGATCACGCTGTGGCCACGGTAGGCCGCGTACATGAGGAACACGAGCGCGGCGAGCACGATCAGGAAGGCCATCGGCAAGATCCCTGCTGCGGTGGAAGCCGGCGCAGCAGCGCGGCCACGGACGCCACCGAGTATGCGCAGGCGGCGCGGGCAGCCCACTGTACCAAGGTACAAGTGCCGCGCCGGCGCCGAGCGCCTAGCCTGCGCGCAAACTGGCCGTCCGGCCGCGTCTTCATGTTGGAGGGGAACATGCAACCTCGTCTGCTGGCTCTGGCCATCGCCTGCGCGTTCGGCGCGTTCACCCACCCGGCGTTCGCGGCCGCGCCCGCCGCCGCGCCCGCGCCCGCGCCGGCACCGCAGCAGGATTCCGCGGCGGAGGCGCCCGGCCCGGTGACCGAACTGGAATCGATCAAGGTCACCGCGCGCCGGCGTGCGGAGGACATCGAGAAGATCCCGGTGGCGGTCAGCGCCTTCAGCGAGGAGGACCTCAAGGACCTGCAGGCCGAGAACCTCGACGGCCTGCAGGGCGCGGTGCCCGGCCTCAACATCGTGCAGGGCCGCGGCTCGTCCAACAGCGCCAACATCTTCATCCGCGGCATCGGCCAGCCCGACGCCCTGCAGACCTTCGACCCGGGCGTGGGCGTGTATGTCGACGACGTCTACTACTCGCGCATCCAGGGCGCGCTCATGACGCTGTTCGACGTCGACCACGTGGAAGTGCTGCGCGGCCCGCAGGGCACGCTGTATGGCAAGAACTCCACCGGCGGCGCGATCAAGATCGTGACCCGCGAGCCGGGCGCCGCCACCACCGGTGCGGCCGAACTCATGTTCGGCAACTATGGGCGCGCCGAAGGTCGCTTCTACCTGTCGGGCGGGTTCGACGAGCGCTGGTCGGCGAGCATCGCGGGTGCGATCACCGACGGCTACGTCAAGGACCCGGTCACCGGCCACCACTACAACGACGACGATACCCGCGCGCTGCGCGCCAAGCTGCAGTTCAGGCCGGGTGATGCGTTCCGCGCCACGCTCGGGCTCGACTACACGCACCAGGACACCGCGCTCACGCTGGGTGCGCCCACCGCGCCGCTCACCGCCACCAACCTCGTGCCGGGCGTGCCCGCGACCGTCCTGCTCACGCCTGCGCCGGGCAGCTGGGACTTCCGCTCACGCACCTCGTTCGGCACCGACAAGGGCCAGGAGCTGACCCACAAGGGCGTCAACCTCGCGCTCGACTGGCAGTTGGCCGACGCATGGGCGTTCAAGAGCATCAGCGCCTATCGCTGGCTCGACAGCGCCTCCTACGTCGACATCGACGCAAGCCAATTCGAACTGGGCGACGTGCTGGTCGACTTCCGCCAGAAGCAGGCCAGCCAGGAGTTCCAGCTGCAGTACGACAACGGCAGCAACCTGCAGGCCGTGTACGGACTGTACTGGCTGCGCGAGCGGCTGCCCTCGCACCAGGAAGCCTACGCCGACGACCTGCTGCTGCTGGGCACGTTGCCGATCGGTTTCCTGCGCACGATCGATGACAACCAGACCACCACCAGCGCGGCGGCGTTCGCCCACCTGAGCTGGGAGTTCGCGCCGAGCTGGACGCTGGCCGCGGGCCTGCGCTACACCCACGAGACCAAGGATTACTGGCGCACCACCAGCGCGTTCTTCGGCGCCCCGCTGCAGGCGGCCTCGCAGGACCCGCAGGCGGTGATCGCGCCCAGCAGCAAGGGCTGGAACGCGTGGACGCCCTCGCTGTCGCTGCAGAAGCAGTTCAACGACCAGGTCATGGCCTACGTGTCGGCCAACCGCGGCTTCAAGTCGGGTGGCTTCAACGGCCGCGCCAACACGCCGCTCGAGGCCGCCAGCCCGGTGTTCGATCCCGAGTTCGTGTGGACCTACGAGCTGGGCCTGAAGATGCGCTCGGCCGACAGCCGCCTGCAGGCCAACATCGCGGCGTTCCACAGCAACTACCGCGACTTCCAGGCGCGCGTGTCCGAGATCAGCGGCGATCCGGCCAATCCGGTGTTCTCGTTCCCGGTGCTCAACGCCGCCAGCCTCAAGATGGACGGCATCGAGTTCGAAGGCGCGGCGCTGTTCGGTACCGGCACGCGCCTGTCGGCCCAGCTGGCCTGGCTCAACGCGCGCTACGACACCTTCGTCGATCCGCGCGTGGAGTTGTTCCCGGTGCTGGCCGACCTGCACAAGCACGTGCCGTTCTCGCCCGAGCTGACCGCGCGCGTCGCGCTCAGTCACACCTTCAACTTCGGCAGCGGCGCCGCGCTCACGCTCGGTGGCGACGTGTCCTGGCGCGACGACACCTGGCTCAGCGTCGACAACCGGCCCGGCCTCATGCAGCCGAGCTACGCGCTGGTCGGCCTGTTCGGCGTGTTCGACTCGGCCGATGGCCATTGGCAGGTGCGCGCGGGTGTGCGCAACCTCACCGACGAGGTCTACAAGACCGACGGCCAGGAGTTCTCGAGCGTGGGCAACATCCAGACCGCCTATTTCGGCTGGCCGCGCAACTACTACATCTCGGCGCGCTACAGCTTCTGATCCGCGCGGCCGCGGCGTGCGCTGCACCGCCGCCGCGGCCACCCGGACCTGTCCTGCGCGATCATGGCCGCCGTTCCCGTCCTGGAGGTCCCGATGCGATCCGTTGCCATCGCGCTCGCCGCAGTCGTGCTCGGCGCCTGCGCGAGCCACGCCGCCGATGCCCCGCTGCCGGCGCTCAAGCTCGATCCCGCGCGCACCACGGTGTCGGGGCTGTCCTCGGGCGCCTACATGGCGCAGCAGCTGCACCTGGCCTGGTCCGACCACCTCAGCGGCGCCGCATTCGTCGCCGGCGGCCCCTACCACTGTGCGCAGGGCGCGCTGCAGACCGCGCTCGCGCAGTGCATGAAGCCGGAGCCGGGCAAGGGTCCGGCGGTCGAGGCGCTGGCCGGGTTCGCGCGCGCGGCCGCCAGCGCCGGCCGCATCGCGCCGCTGGCCGGACTCGCCGACGATGCGGTGCTGATCCTGCATGGCAAGGGCGACCAGACCGTGGCCGAATCGCTCAGCCGTGACAGTGCGGCGCTGTACCGGGCGCTGGCGCCACAGGCACGCGTGCACGAGGATCTCGCGCGCGACTTCAGCCACACCTTCCCGACCGCGACCGCGGGCGGTGCCTGTGACGCGAGCGCGCCGCCCTATGTGGGGCGCTGCGGCTTCGATGCGGCGCAGGAGATCCTGCAGGCGCTGTACGGCAAGCCGCGGCATGCGGTGGCACCCGCCGCCACCGGCGAGCTGCGCCGCTTCGACCAGAACGCCTACGACGGCAAGCAGGCGCTGCTGGCCGCGAGTGGCTATGTGTACGTGCCGCGCGCCTGCAGCGGCGGCGCCACCTGCGCGCTGCACATCGCGCTGCATGGCTGCCAGCAGAACGCCGACAGCGTCGGCGAAGCCTTCGTGCGCGATGCCGGCTACAACCGCTGGGCCGATGCCTACGAACTCGTGGTGCTCTACCCGCAGACGCGCAGCAGCCTCGCGCCGCTCAATCCCAAGGCCTGCTGGGACTGGTGGGGCTACAGCGGCGCCGACTACGACACGCGCGAGGGTGTGCAGCCGCGTGCGATCGCGGCGATGGCCGCGGCGCTCGGCGCGCCGTTGCGCTGAACCTCAAGCCGCCGCGTACGCGAGCCAGCGCAGCGCCGCGTACGCCAGGCCCGCGGCGAACAGCGTGCCGAACACCTGCTTGTTGTAACGCGCCAGCCACAGCGGCAGGAAGATGTCGAAGTTGTCACGCCGGTCGCGCGTGTAGCGCGCGGCCAGTGCGGTGAGCGGGCAGGCCCAGCCATTGCGCGCCAGCACCGCGATTTCGACCAGGGTGGCGCCGATGCAGGCTGCCGCCAGCCGGTCGTGACCAAGCCAGGTGGCGATCGGCAGGAGCACGATGCAACCGGCGAAGAATGCCCACGCCAGCGTGTGCACGAGCTTGACCAGCAGCAGTGCGGTGGCCGGCCTCATCCGCCCGACCCGCGCCGGTCACGAGTCGGGCAGCACCGAGGAGTGGTGGCTGGTGATGCGCCAGCGACCGTCGACCGGCTTCCAGCTGTAGCTGTAGCGCGCATGCACCACCGCACCGGTGCGGGCAAAGCGGAAGGTGTACAGGCCCGCATCGATCACGCGGTTGCAGCCGATGTCGACGAAGCGCTGGTCGATCTGCCCGCTCGGGCCGTCGTGCAGGAAGTGCACGAAGTAGTCGCGCTTTTCCGCCGCGCTCAGCCGTGGCTGCTTCGACACCGTCGGCAGCAGCAGCGATTGCGGCGCGTACAGGGCCACCACCGCGTCGGGATCGCCCGATTCGACCGCGCGGTTCCACTGCTCGAACAGGGCCGCGACCTGGCTGGCGTCGATCGGCGTGCAGGCCTCGCTGCCGGCCTGTGCTGGCTGGCGTGAGGGCATGCCGCCGCAACCGGCCAGCAGTGCCGCGGCACCGAACACCCAAGTCTGGATCATGCGCATCGTGCTTGCCCCCGGTCTCGTGGTCGCGCGAGTCTACGCCGAGCACGGCCGCCGCCGCCACGCGCGTTTCATGCTTCAATCGCCTGCCATCCGCCACTGCCGACGGGATCGCATCCGCCATGGCGCCCTCAGAACTGTTGATCGCGCTGGCCGGGCTTGCCTGGCTCGCGGTGCTGTTCGCGGTGGCGCGCTATGGCGAGCGCCGGCCGCAGGTGCTGGCGCGCCACTGGCATCGGGTCTATGCCCTGTCGCTGGGCGTGCACTGCACCTCGTGGACCTTCTACGGCACCGTGACCCAGGCCGAACGCTCGGGCTGGTGGCTGCCGCCGACCTTCATCGGCCTCATTGCGCTGTACCTGTTCGGCAGCGGCGCGCTGATGCGCCTGGTGCGACTCGCGCACGAGGCGCAGGCCAGCTCGCTCGCCGATTTCGTCGCGGCGCGGCTGGGTCGCCACGCCGGCCTGGCCGCGCTCGTGACCGCGGTGATCGTGCTCGGCATCGTGCCCTACATCGCGCTGCAGCTCAAAGCCGTGGCGATGAGCGCCGCGCTGTTCGGGCGCGGGGGTGGTGCGGGCGCACCGGCGTGGCAGGACAGCGCGTTGTACGTCGCGCTCGCGATGGCGCTGTTCGCGATGCTGTTCGGCACGCGGCGCGCTTCGGCCGCGGCGCACAATCGCGGCCTCGTGCTCGCGTTGGCCTGCGATGCGTTGTTCAAGCTCGTGGCGATGCTCGCGCTCGGCGCACTGGTGCTGTCACTGCCCGACGTGGATGCCGCGGTGCATGCCACGCCGCGTGACAGCCGCGGCTTCCCGGCGTTGATCCTGCTTGGCGCCTTGGCTGCGTTCACGCTGCCGCATCAGTTCCACGCCGGCGTGGTCGAGTGTCGCGAAGTCGGCCACGTGCGCACCGCGCGCTGGCTGTTCCCGCTGTACCTGTGCCTGATCGCACTGCCGGTGCTGCCGCTGGCGCAGGCGGGCGCGGCCCGCTTCGGTGCGCTCAACGTGTCCTCGGACCTGTACGTGCTTGCGCTGCCGCTGGCGCAGGGGCAGTACGGGCTCGCGGTGTTCGCGTTCGTGGGCGGCCTGTCGGCCGCGACCTGCATGGTGGTGGCGGCCACGCTCGCGCTCAGCCTCATGATCTCCAACCACTGGATCGCGCCGCTGCGGCTGAGCGCGGGCGCCGGCGACCTGCGCGTGGCGGTGCTGCGCCAGCGCCGCCTGGCGATCCTCGCGGTGGTGCTGCTGGCGTGGCTGTACTCGCGCCTGGTCGCGGGCAGCAATGCGCTCGCCGACATCGGCGCGTTGTCGTTCTCGGCGCTGGCCGGGCTCATGCCCGCGGTGCTGGTGGCACTGTATCGACCCGCGCTGGGCGCGCGCGCGGTGAGCGCGGGCCTGGTCGCCGGCACGCTGACCTGGCTGTACGTGCTCACCCCGACGCTGCTGCCGGCCCTGGCGCCGGTGTTGCGCGAAGGCCCGTTCGGACTGGCGTGGCTGTCGCCGCAGCAGTGGTTCGGCCTCGGGGGCTGGAGTTCGCTGGCACGCTCGCTCGCGGCCAGCCTGGCCGTCAACGTGGCGGTGCTGCTGCTGGCGGCGCGCACGCGCTGGGGACGCGGCGGCGCGGTGGCCGCGCCCGGCGCGCTCGCCAACCGCGACCTGGCCGGACTCGCGCTGCGCTTCCTGCCGCGCGAGCGCGTCGCGGCGCTGGTCGGCGCAGGCGTGGGCG